>NZ_JBHSPR010000021.1:0-58579 GCF_042658085.1 Plantactinospora solaniradicis
CCGCACGTCGACCAGCCAGGATCCGCCGGATCGTGCCCGCCCCGACCCGTTGGCCGAGTCACTGTAGTTCGCCTTGGATTCGGCGGTGTCCCCATCGCGGGTTCTACCGGGCCAGGACAGCCGCGGCCGGCCCCGAACCCGCCGACGGAGCACCGGTACCTCATGCCTCAGCACGAGGACCTCGATCAGCAACGCTCTGTCGCCGCGGATCAACAACCCCAGACCGTTGAACAGGCGGATAATCCCCAGGTACAGCAACCGCACGACCATACGGACGATCATCAGTCAGGTCGAGAACTCCCAGCTCACAGCATGTGCGACGAGTTGTGGCACGGTACAGGGGTGAAGGCGATGGCGCGTACGGTGGCGGCGATCTCCGGCCAGCGCCGGTCGGCCGGGTCGGTGGGGAAGCCGAGCAGAGGCGCGATGTGTTTCCAGGCGCGAGGGTGGGCCTGTCGATAGGCCAGCAGAGTTTGGTATGTCTCGGCGGGGGCGAGGAATCGGTGGTCTGGGCGCGGCCATCGGTGCGAGCCGACGCGCACCTCGATGGCGGGTGCGGCCAGAAGATTCTGATACCAGTCGGGGCTGCGGCCCCAGGCGGCGACCACGATGGCTTCAGGTGCAGCGGGGTCGTAGTGCACGGTTTCCACGATGACCTCCCGGCGTTTGCCGGTGCGGCGGCCACGGTGAACCAGATACAGCAGTCGGTGCCCGGCCAGCCAGCCGAGCCGGACGCGGTAGAGCCAGATCGGAGCGCGCAGCAGCATCCGCACGAGGCCGTGGGGTTGGTTGTCGGTCAACGCCACGAGTGCGCACCTTCCATGAATCGGCTGCTAAGGACTACGACTGGACCTGGGCCAACCAATCTACGCGCCGGCTTCGGGCGGCGCACGAACGGTCCGAGCTGGTGCCGCCCCGGCCGGGCCCGCCCCGGCTGCCGCGTGCCTGACCGGGACGCTCAAGCTGGCCTTCCGCCTGCAATGCGCCAGCCTCTGCTGCTGGGGGCGTCGGCTGCGTTATCGGCGGTCGTGGACAACATCCCGTACGTGGCGACGATGAGCCCGATCGTCGGCGAGTTGGTCAACGCCTCGGCGGCAATAGCGAGGCGCGATGGCGGTGCCCTACCTGTGGCTGCGGTTCTTCGCCTTCTGATCTCAAGGCTGCCCGCATCCGATCGGGCGGACCACCTGTAGTTTGCCATCGAGGTTTGTCCCTCGCGCCAGCGAACTTTGTCTCTGTGAGGGCTTCTGCCACTGAAGTTTGTAGGTGTCGGCGGAGTCCGTCGTCCGGCCGGTCAGCTGTGGGTGTTGTTCGAGTTCTTGCGGAAGATGAGGGCTCGGCGGTGGTAGTTCATGCGTTCTAGAACGGCACTGATGTTGGGCTGTGCAGGTAGGTGTCGAGGGAGATCGTTGTGGCGCGGTGATCGCGTGCCCAGGTCTCTGCGCGGTGATCAGGGCGCTGCCGACTCCGCTGCGACGGTGTGGTTCAGCGACGGCCAGGATCTGGACGAAGACCCGTGGGCGGGATAGATCGCGTAGCAGTCGTGTTCGGGGTGAGGAGCGGGTCGTGGAGGCGGGTGACGGGTGGGCCCACCTCGCCGCCGTCGGGCACCTCCTGACCCAGCGCCGACCCGACTTCGACTCCCGCACCTACGGATACGCCAAACTCACCGACCTGGTCTCCGCCACCGGCCTGTTCGAGGTCGACCGCCGTCTGCCCGGCGACGGAAACCCACCGTCGTATACGTCCGCGACCGACGCCAGCCCACACCCGAACGCGCCACCCCAGCGCCTCGGATCATCGACTCGCAGAGCGTCAGGGGCGACGACACAGTAGGTCGGGACACCCGCGGCCTCGGTCCTGCCGGCGCTCCGGCCAGCGTTGTCCCGATCAACGCCTCGATCCGACGCCAACGAATCCTGCACGGCTTGACAATCGGCGCAATCGCCCCGGTTGAGAGACGAGTTCAGGTGCAGAGGGGCGCTACACTGCCGGGTCCGGAAAGGATACGTCCCTGGGATTGGTGATCTGTGCCCATGAGCGACCTGTTCAATTCACCGGTGCTGACGGTTGAGCAGCCCTCCGCTGACCTGCTTTACCAGATCACCGACTCAAAGGAGCGGGTTCTCGCCTCCGTTTCGCAGGTGGTGGGCGCCGAGCCGAGACGTGGGTTGGGACGGCTGTTCAGTTCCGATCCGTACACGTCCCGGGTCGTCGTACGGGTAGCTCGGCAGGACGGGACCCCGCTGTTCTTCGTCGACCGGGCCGAGCGGCAGCAACAACTGCCCGTTCCACCTCCGTGCGCCATCGTGGCGCCGGACGGGCAGATCATTGGTAGATTTGAATACGATACGCGCGCTTGGGCCCAAAGCTGGCTTGATGGTAGGAGCGACTTCCTCGGAGGACAAAGCAGCTTCGTCCAGTCCCAGCAGTTGTTTGATCGGCACCACCGTCCACTGTGCGCCATGACATGGGAAAAAACCCAGGTGGGAGGAAACCTCGAAGGTCCCGTGGGAGGTCGTCACTGTACGTACGCCGACATGAATGGGGTTTCCATCGCCCGGCTGGACGACGAGTCCACGTCATCGAACACGAGATTCACCCTGCAGCTCCAATATCAGTTACCGGAGCCACTGCGTACGCTGGTCATCGCCACGCCCGTGGCACTCGGACTGTGGCCAAGCCGCAGGTGATCATCTAGGCGACCACGATCGACGTCGACGAGATGGAGAGTGTATGGAAAGCCCCTTGCCACAAGATCCGCAAGGGCCCGGGAGAGCGCCGCAGGGTCCGACGCCACAGCCTGACCAGCAGGCCGGAGCGCTGTATCCGGGATATGACGACGTGCATGCGGACCACTACCGGAGGCAGGCGCAGCAGGCGGCGGAAGCGGCCGCGCATCCCGGCTCCGGCAATCCTTTCCACAATCTCCGGAACTGGGGGATGCCCGAGGCAAGGCCCGGGCTGGACAGGCAAGAAAAGGCCCGCTACGACGAGGCGCGGAGCGAGGTCAAACGCAAGATGCTGCGGCTCGCCGGCCTTCTGGCCTTGCTCGCGGTCATCGCCATTCTGTCCCTGATCGGAGCGATCACCTGATGAACCGCGATCCGAGCAGTGGGGCGGCGGCCGATGGCGCTCTCACCCGGCTTCCATCCCCGGGGCGGGGTTGGATACTCGTCGCCGGAGCCTGGTCGCTTCTCCTCACGTCGGGCATGGTGAGCGTACTGGTTGCCGGCGGCTTCGTTGCCGCCGCGGTCGTCGCGCTGGTGGCCGTGGGGTGCCTGACGACGGGATGCTGGTTCCTGGACGCCGGCAGGGCACTGTGGGTGATTCCCACCGGCATCATCCTCGGCGTGCTGAGCTTCCTGGCACTGGTCCGGGTGGGTGACGATTTCCGGCTCTCCGCCGTGGGTAAAACCGTGACGTGCCAGGTTGCCGGGGTGGAGAGCACCACGAGTACGTCGGGCATCGGTTCGAAGAAGACGACAAGTTACACGGACTGGTATTCCATGGCCTGTCCTGAAGGGACCTACCGGCTGGCGGGCGGGCCGAGACTCCGCGAAGGCGAGAGCGCGGAGGTCACCTACGATCCCAGTGGTCGATCAGCACCGGCGATCACCGAGACGATCGAGGTCCCCCGACTCCTCAAGGAAGTCGTGCTCATCTGCCTCCTCTGCGCCGCCGTGCCGATTGCCGCCGCCGGACAGGGCCGGCGCAAGCTCCGGCGGATGCCTCGGCAACCTGCGCCTGGCTCACCGGCAATGCACCTGGATCATGGCGCGGTTCGACAAGCTCCGCCGCCTTACCAGCCCTGGACGTAGGCGGGGGACGGGACAACGGCTTTTCCGGGGGTTCACGGGCTCCCGGCTGGCGCACCGATCCGGGCTAGGGCATCGGCGGCGAGATCGCGGTAGGCCCGGTCGACGGCGATGACGTCCTCGTCGTCGGCCTCCGCGAGGACCCGTTCCGAGTTCACGATCTCCGTCAGCCGAATCGTCGCGGCGCCGGCGGCCGGGCCACCCAGCGCCCGTACCGCCAACATGCCCAGCTCGGTGGCGGAGACAGCGTCGACCACGCGGGGGAGCAGCGCCGGGTCTCCGGTCACCCGGTAGATCACACAGGCGGCCGCGGCCGCGGAGTGACGGGTGTCGAGCAGTGGCTCCAGATACGGGACGGCCGGTAGCGCCGCCGGTCCGAGCGCGAAGAGGCGTCGGGCGACATCCTCGGTCAGTACCGGCACGAAGGTGGCCGCCAGAACCGGGAGTGCCTCCCCGGTGATCTGCCACAACGCCCAGGCCGCGCTCGTACGAACCTGGCCCTCTCCCGTGCCGAGGTGGTCGCGCAGCAGCGGTACCGCGGCGGTCGCGGGGCTGCCGTCCGGTCCATGCTTGTCGGCGGCACCGAGAGCGCCGAGGGTCAACGCAACCTCGGATACGGATGTACGCCGCTCCAGCAACCCGATCAGGTCAGGGATCAGTGGTTCCGCCCGCGTGCCCCAGGTTCGGATCCCAGCGAGCACGCCGTCCAGCGTCCTGCGCTCCATGCTGGCGAGGTGCGCGTGCAGTGGCTCGACCAACTCCGCCGCGTGTCGCGCCATGCCGGCCAGGCACCTGGTCGGATCGGCCAGCGGCTGCGCCAGCGCCGTCGTGAGGGCGGGCAGGCAGCGGGCGTCGCCGGCCCGCGCCAGGGCCTCCAGCGCGCGCCCCGCGGTCCACGGGCTGTCGTCGTCGAGTAGCGGCAGCAGCGCCTCGCCCACCTCGGGCAGTTCCGCGACGGCGGGGCCACCTCGGGCGATCTCGTCGACGACCACCTGCCGGATTCCGCTGTCCCGGACGGGGAACAACCCGGCTAGCGCGGGCAGCAGCCGTACTGGTGCCGCCCGCCAGGTCCGCATGACGGTGCCCGCTCGGCGGGCGGGTGGCCCCTGGTCGGCTTGATCAGCGGTCAACAGGGTCGTGGCCGTCAGCTCGATCAGCGCGGCGGGGTGACTCTCCAGGGCGCCGGTCAGCAGGTCGGCCCGGTCGGTGTCGAGTGTCCAGAATGTGTTGTCGAGCCCCGACCTCCGCGCGTTCAGTTCCTCCTGCAAGGCCGAGAGGAGCCCGTCCGGCAGATTCACGACTCCGCACCACAGGAGTGCCGTCGCTGCGGCGGCCCGTACCTCCCGACTTTGCCCCTCGGCGAGCACGCCGCGCAGCCAGCGAATCGGCGCGTTGTCCCTTGACCGCCAAAGGTGGCCGATGGTGAGGACCAGCGCCGCGGCCGTACCGGGGTCGGGCTCCGCCGCGTACCGAGCCCGCATCGCCGGGTCGAGTTCCGGTACGCGCTCGGGGTAGTCAGCCAGTATCCAGGCCGCGCCAACGCGGATCTCGGGGTCCGGGTGGTCGAGCAGTTCAAGCAGGGTCGGGATTGCGGCCTCGACCGCCGCGCGCCCCTCGCGCGCCCACCGTAGTTCCTCGTCGCCCGCGTCCGTGATGTTGTCGGGTGCCCAGGCGATCGAGGAGAGCAGGGGGATGATCCGGTCCCGTACCCGGTTGGCGGGGTCGGCCGCCAACTCGACCAGGAACGGCACTGCGACCGCCGCGGCCGGAGGCACACGTCTCTGGTGGTGCAGGTTCTGACGGAGTTCTTCCGCCGCGCTCCTAGCCGTGGTGGTATCGGACGAGGCTGCTTGGAGGATCAGGTCGGGAAGGGCTTCGGCGCTGCCGCGTGCCGTCACCAGGGACTCCCAGTCGATCTCGTCCATGCGCAGTCGCAGATCCCGCTGTGGCCACAGCCGTGCCAGGTCCAGCCGCAGCGTCGCCGTCGCGTCCCTCGTGGTCAGCCAGAGTGAAGCATCCGGCCGGAGGGACAGGGCGGTGATCCCGGTACCGAGCCACAGATCGTCCGATGTCAGCCCGGAACGCGCGTCCCGGACCTGGACCAGGCCGTTGGTCCAGGCCACGGCTATCCCCGGGCCGGTCAGCAGTGGCGCCGCGCTCAGCGCGCTGACCGCGGAGCCCTCGCGGGCGGCGTACGGGACCTCGAGCGGTTCGATGTCCGGGGCCCACATCCGGACGGTGCCGCTGGCGTCGCCGGACACCACCACCGTCCTGCCGTTGTCGAGTCGAAGACAGGCGGCCGCGGTCACCGGGGCGTCATGGATGGCACGGCTGCGCGGCTCCGTCCCGTCCATCCGGACATGGACCCGTCCGGACGCGTCGCCAACGACGGCGGTCGACCCGGACTGGTCGAACGCCAGCACGGTCGACCCGGGTATGTCCTCGGGGAAGGTCTGCCCGGACGGCGCCGCCTGGCTGGCTGGCTCGGCGGAAGTAGCCGGTTGGACCGACACCACCTCCCAGCGCCCGCGGGCATCGGCGTCACGTTCGGCAAGGGTGACCGGTCCGACGTCGCGGGTCTGTCCCATGGCGGGGCCTCCGCGCGGCGATTCGATCATGCTCTCGCGCAGGTTCACCCCGAGGGTGGTGGCCACCCGGACCGCCGCCGCGTGGGTGCGGGCCCGGATCACCAGTGGGAAGTCAGCCTCACCCGACTGTGAGTGGTCGATGATCGCGTCCGGTCCACCGTAGGCGAGGCCGTCGATCCCCAACTCCCGCCACGGCAGCAGGCCCATTTCCGGGTACGCGGCCCGGAGCCGAGCGATGATCTCCGGGTCCTTGTCGAGATCATCCTGGTAGAGCCGCACGGTCCAGCCGTAGTGCCCGGGAAGCCGTTCCACAGCCAACTGGAGAAAGAACTCCGAGATCGACCGGGATTGGAGCTGCCAGCCGTCCTCGGTGCTGACCAGCACCCGGGGGTCGCGCCGCGTCGCCTCGGCGGCGAGGTAGCCCCACTCGTTGCAGACCTGGTACTCCGTCTTGAAGACGCAGACCCGCAGGTCGGCGCCGGGACCGACGAAAGGGTTCTCCTCCGGCAGTCCATCGGAGGGGCCGTACCCGGATGGATCGGGCCGCACCGTGGGCGGCCATACCGGATTGGTGAAGTACAGCCGCGGCCGGTGGACGAAAGAGTTGAACGGAAGTTGCCACCACTCGTCCAGCGCTGCGGGCACGGGCAGCGACTCGTCAACCCCGGGCAGAGGGCCCTCCGGGTCTGCCTCGCCGTGCGGCTCCGCCGTGAAGGCCGCCCGGTGCTCGTCCTGCCGCTCACGCGCCCACTCGGGCTCCCCACCCGGCTCGTCATAGCCCCATTCCCGCTGGAAGTCGCGGAGCAGTTCCCACATGGACGCTCGGCCCCGCGCTGCGGCCTGACGCAACCGATCGGCAAACCGTCCGTAATCGACAGGATCGTCCACGCTGACAGGATACGGATGCAGCCAGCCGATTGCGACGAGTACGTCCACGGGGTCTACTTCCGGTGGGCGAGCAACACCCGCGCCCGCACCTCCATCACCGTGTTCGCGCACAACGCCCGCCTGCGGTAACCCTGGGCCGTCGAGCCTTCGTCCGGCAACGGCACCAGGAGGACCACGCGCACCGGGGAATGGGGCGCCCGCTGCGCGCCCGTGACCCGGAGAGCGCCCGGACCCACTGGCAGCGGGCCCTGGGCATCTACACCGAACTCGGGGTTCCCGAGGCCGAGGAGATGCGGTCCCGCCTGGACGAACTACCGACCTGACCGGTCATGCCGGCCACCCCGGGACAGCGGTCCCAGGGTGGCCGACGTACTCAGGGCAGCAGCCAAGCGGAGAAGACGAGCGCAACGACGCCGGCGACCAGCACGGCGAGGCTCGGCCTCGATGTTGCGTGCCGGTAAATGTCAGTGGTCCCGCCAACTAAGTGCGAGCAGGCCGGCGAACTCGCCGACCTGCTCGCCATCATCGTCCTCGACAGCTTCGGCACGTTCGCGATCCGTACCATCAACGGCTGATCCGTTGTGAGCTGGAAGGTTGGGCCCGATCGATTTCGTTGGGCCCAACCTTCCGCTCCCGTATGTCATCCCCTGGTACGACTCCGCTGTGGACACCTCGGAGCTGGGGTTGATGTGCCGTCCGGCTCCCGGTGCGACGCTGGCGGCATGAGCATCAAGCGTCGCTCAATCCTCGTCGGCGGCCTCGTGGCGGTTGCCGCGTCGGCCGTGCCGATTCGAGCCGCACTGGCAGCGGCCACGCCAGCGAAAATTGAACTCACGGTGCCGGAGCCATCGGGACCGTATCCGATCGGTACCACCGAACTCCACCTGGTCCAGCCGGGCCGGCCGGATCCATGGGCACCGGAAATCACCAGGGAACTCATGGTCAGCCTGTGGTATCCGGCGGTGCCGGACCCCAGGTATCCCCGCGCGCCCTACCTTCCATCCGCTCTGGCCGAGCTGTACGAGACCGAAGCCGGTGTGGCGCCCCTCGCGCTTCCGACCGGCCGTATCGACTGGCGCGGCACGCGGACACATGCCCGAGTCGCCGCGCCGGTGCTCGCTCGACCGGGTGGCCATCCGGTGGTGCTGTACTCACCCGGTGGACTCAATTCCCGGGCATTGGGTACGGTCGGGGCCCAGGACCTGGCCAGCCGGGGCTTTGTCGTGGTCACCGTCGACCATCCCGGGGAGGCCGCGGTCGAGTTCCCCGGAAACCGGATCCGGCGCACGCAGGTACCCTTCGACATTACCGACCCCGCCGAGATCGAGAGGGTCAAGGAGCGGTTCATGGCCGCCCGGGAGGCCGATCTTCTATTCGTCCTCGATCAGCTCGAAGTGCTCGCGGCGGGCGGCAATCCGGATGCCGAGCGGCGCGCGTTGCCTCGCGGGCTTGGCCGCGCGATGGATCTCTCGAACGTTGGCATGTTCGGTCACTCCGCCGGTGGCCTCGCCACGGCGCGGGCCATGTACGCCGACCGGCGCATCGACGCCGGGGTGAACATGGACGGCTGGTTCCAGTTCGGCGACAACCACCCGGAACGGGGGTCGGACCGACCGTTCCTGCTACTGGGCGCTCGATCGCATCCCCAGGACCCCGTGCTGCACGGCGAGGTCCGCACGCACCTGACCGAGCCGCTGTGGCGGGTCTTCTGGGACAACTCCACCGGCTGGAAGCTCGACCTGAACGTGCCGAACGGGCAGCACTACACGTTCACCGACGGGCAGTGGTTCCTGCCACAGCTCGCCGGCCCGCTCGGCATCGACACCACCACCGCGATCGGGACGGTCGACCCAACGCGCATCGTCAATGGCCAGAACGATTACCTGGCCGCGTTCTTCGCCCAGCACCTCAAGCGTCAACCGCAGCGGCTCCTGACCGGCCCCTCCCCCGAGTACTCGGATCTCGTCTCGTTCATCCGCTGACCCGCCGCCCGGTGTCCCCGGCCGGACCGAGCGGTCGGGGAGCCCTTGGTGCTTCTTCCGGCTCTCCGGTCGCATGTGTGGGTCGGGGCCGGGTCGGCGACGCACGGGCGATCATCGATGTCGTGGACTCCAAGGAGCCGCCGCGTCGGCTGCTGCTCGGTGGCGACGCCCTGGGGCTCGCGCTGGAGTCGGGCGAGGAACGGCTCGCGGAGGCCCGGCAGTGGGCCGAAGTCAGCCGTTCCACGGATTACCCGGACGCGTCGGCGAGTGCTGCGGCGAAACCCGTCGAGATGACGCGGAACATCTGAGAGGGGTCTGTTGCCTTGGACGAGGCATGTTCGATCAGCTGCATGATCGTTGTGGTCAGCTGAACCGGTACGGTCACCGTCTCGTTCCCGATCTTGGTCTCCGCCGTCGGCGCCTACCCGGCGCCACCGCCACCTTCTTCCGGCTCATCGGTCATCTCTGCGGCAATCGGGTGACCAGGGGGCCACGGCTCGCCGCGACGGCCAGCGACGCGACGAGTAGGCCGGCACCGACCGCGCACAGCAGGCGTACCCCGGTGGTGTGCGCCAGCGACGCCGCTGGCAGGAAGGGGGTCGCCGCCGGCAGTGTGACGCCGCCAGCGACGCCCCAGAACAGGACGGGCCGCGTCCGCCGCGACGGCAGCTCGCCGTAGTACTGGCGCAGCAGCCGCCGCCGGCCGATCTGCACGGCGATGGCCAGCAAACCAGCGCCGCCCAGTACGTGCATGACGTACTCGGTCGTGGGAAGGCCGACCTCGACCCCGGTCCAGGACGAGGTGGCTGGCGGCGCCGAGCAGCGCCGAATACACGGTGATCGGCCACCGATGTTGACTCTTCCCGAGCGAGCCGTAGTCGGGAAGGGCGAGTGGGCCTGCGGCCGGAAGTTGGCTCGCGATTATCGGCGCCGCGCGACGGATAAGCCAGGTTCCGACCAGCGTGACTGGCAGGCACCATCCAACGAGTCCCGGCAGTTGGTGGGAGAACGGCCAAACCGGCAGGCCGGAGCCGTCGAACAGGTATGCCAGGTCCGGCGCCATCGATCCGACCACGAGCGCGACACCGTCGAACCAGCGTGGCCGCCACAGCTTCAGCGGCAGCGCGGCGGCGGGGTGTGACGGGAGGGTCAAGGGCACCCCGAAACGGTAACGACCAACCGTGAAGACCGGGTGCAGCCGTGATGGAGATGCTGGGACGGGCGAGGGCCGTCAAGGTCGGACGGCCAATCGGTGCCCGAGCTGCGCACCGACGCCGATAGTGAAGCTGGCCAGCGAGCGCCTTCAGGACAGCCAACAAGTCGTGCCGAACGAGCCATCGGCGAGGACGTCGCGGACATCCGCTCATCGGCAGTTCCGGACTCCCACCGCCACTCACGCGGGTCACGAGCAGTGACGGCTCCGGCTGAGGGTGGCGCGCACGGTCGGCGGCAGATCCGTGCACTCGATCAAGACGTACAATAGGTGACGCCGCTCGTCCGGTGTGGCCGGTCTGATCAGCTAGTCGTGATCACGCTGAGTATCCTGCCATGCTTCTCCCGTGGATCAGGACTGCGACGGGCTCGACTGGAGTCCCATCGCCTCAGCGCCGGTGCACTCCGCGTTCGCGGGCGTCCTCGCGGGCCTCGTCTTCGCCGGCATCGTGCTGCTGCTGAGCGTGCGCAGCGATCAGGTGCGCAGGACGAATGCCCTGGTCATCTTCGGCAGTTCCTTCCTAGTGCTCGCGTTCGACGCATTCCTGTTCGGTGTCATCGCGGGCGAACGCATATGCGCCCGCGCTTGGACGGAGACGATGCACGCCGCCGGCCTGCTCGGGCTCGGCGCACTCGGGATCTTCGCCGGCATCTGCTGGCTCATCGACACCAGCGACACCACTGCCGGCCGCATGACAAGGTTCTACGTCATCACCACGTACGTCATCGCGATCATCGTCACCTACCACGTCGGCGCGACCGCAGTGGAGTACCTCGAAAGCGTTGCCGCCTACAGCGACACCCCGACGTGGCTGGCTGGCGTTGCCCGCGCCTACGGTTGGCTCCTGCTCGGCTGCATCCTGCTCATCGCCCTAATGTTGGCCGTCCACCGCTCGCGCGACATCGTCCACCGCCGGATCGCCAACCGCTTCGTCACCGCCACCGCGTACGCCTATGTCGCCTGCGTCGTCGTCGCCCTATACGCGGCCGGCGGCGCCGCCGGGTCGGCCGAGGACTGGGCGCGGGTGTCGGCGACGCAATTGGCCTGGAACACGCTTACTGCCCTGGTCTTCCCCGGGATCGCAGTGCTCGCCCAGATTTCCACACTCCCGTCCGGCAGGGACGCATCGGAACCAAACGGTCAGCGATGACCCGTGGCCGGCCGACTGGCGTACCGTCTTCGGCGTAGCCGAGTGCACTCAAATCGGCACGAGCGTGCGTTCGGCAAATAAACGATGGCGCACGGAGAGTGAGGGGGCGCCGCGGTCCAATGCGCCGCTCAGCGGCAAATCCGGGCACCCCACTTGGATCGTCGAGGCGATCGAGGCCGGCTGCGCAGCCCTGAGCTGAGGCGTGGTCACTCCCGGCCGGCGAGTGCCAGGGCGACGTCCAGCTCGTGCTGCTTGGCTGGAGATAGGGTGCCAATCCGCTTGAGCAGCGACTCCTCGCCGACAGTCGTGCCCCAGGTGCAAAAGATCTTCCCGGCCTTGGGCAGTGCCACTCGGACCACGCCGCTCTCCGCCAGGCCCTCCTCGGCTCCGAAGAAGATCTCGATGCCGACGGCTAGTGGGTCCGGCCCGGCCTCCTCGAGGATTCGGCGCCGCTCGTCGACGTCGACCGCCTGCTCGCCGGACATCAGGACGAACCCGAGCTTCTGCGCCGAGGTGGCCGGCTCGACGATCTGCATGGCCAGGAACTCCGGCCCTGCACCTCCCGAAAGCAGCACGACGGGTCGCTTCTCGTCGATCTGAGCCCACCAAACCTCGCCGCGCTCCACATGTCCTCCTCGCGCCCGGCCCGTGTCAGCGCTGCCCACCTGGCTCGCGATGCCATTCCCAGTAAATCAAAGGATGTTCGGGTGCGCGCTCTTCGGCACGTCCGGACGTCGTCGCACCTTGTCAATTCGCGATCGACAGCTACCGACAGTGATGGACGATGAGTCCTACCACGCCCTGACGGCGGCAGATGCGTGCGCTTGGACGACAAGCCCGCGGGACGTCGTGCCGCGCGAGCCAGTCGTCATCTTTGATGATCATGCGATTACGGGGTCAGCACAATTCTTCCGAAGACCTCACCAGCCTCCATCTTCTGGTGCGCCAGCGCGGCGTGCTCCAGCGGCAGCACGTCGTGCACCACCGTCTGGAGCTGGCCGCGACCCGCGGCAGCGAACTGCTCCATCCTCACCGCACGTCGAGCGGGCTCGGCTACCGTCGCGGCACTGAAGGTGGCGAAGGACATCGACTTCTGGAAGGAGGCCATCAACCTCGTGCCGAAGTCCGCCGGCGGCTGGCCCCCGACGGCGCCGACAACCACAAGTCGACCCTCAGGTTTAAGCCTGTCAAAGAACGAAGGCATGCCTGCACCTGCTACCACGTCGATGATGACGTCGTAGACCGTGGGATCGTCCGGGCCTCCTTCGCCGAAGCGGTCCAGCACGTGGGTCGCACCGAGGTCGTGCAATCGACGACCACGCTCAGGGGAGGAGGTGGTGACTGCCACAGCGCTGGCACCGCCAAGAGCCGCGAGTTGGACCGTCATGATCCCGATGCTGCCGGCCGCGCCGCGCACCAGCACGGCCTCGCCCGACGAGAAGTGAGCGTGGGAGAGACCGAAGTGGGCCACGACTCCGGCGCTTCCGAGCGTCACGGCGTCGATGGCAGAGAGGCCCGCCGGGAGGGGCACGACTTCTCCGATCGGCGCGATCGCCTGCTCGACATAGCCGCCGCCCGTGCCGGTGAACGCCCACACGCGCTGCCCGACCCATGCGGGGTCGACGCCCTCGCCCACCGCGGTCACCGTCCCCGCGACCTCGCCGCCCGGAATATGACCCTTTCGGTAGCCGTAGGCAGCGAGAGCACCGCTTCGGATCATGATGTCGACGCCTCCGACGCCAATCGCCTCACTGGCGATCAGTACCTGTCCCTGAGCGGGAACCGGGCCGCGGATGTCGATGACTGCCAGCCCTTCGGGACCGCCGAACTCGTTGATCGCGACTGCCTTCACTTTCATTCCTCTTCGTGAGCTAAGTCAAAGCCGCCGTAAAGCGACCCCTGGCTGCTCCGGACGTTAGCGGACGCCGGCGTCCGGTTAGCTAAAATGAGAGAGTGCTCGATCGTTTGCCTCAGAACCTGCGCTCGGACGCGCTAGACAATCGTGAGCGCATCCTCACTGCGGCTCGGGCGGTGTTCGCCGCTGAAGGCCTGGACGTGCCGATGCGCGAGATAGCCCGGCACGCCGGGGTCGGCCCCGCGACCCTCTACCGCCACTTCCCCACTAAGCAGGCGCTGGCCACCGAGGCCCTCGCAGAGCAGATGTACGCGTGCCACGCCGTCGTCGAGGAAGGGCTCGCCGACCCTGATCCGTGGCACGGCTTGTGCCTCGTGATCGAGAAACTCTTCGAGCTGCACGCCCGAAGCCGGGGGTTCACCACCGCGTTCACCTCGGCCTTCCCGCACGCACTGGATCTCGCCGCGATACGCGCACAGGCGCTCACCTCGCTCGCCGAGCTCGCGCGCCGCGCCAAGGACACGGGCCACCTGCGGCCCGATTTCGTCCTGGACGACCTCATGCTCATGCTGATGGCCAACGGCGGCCTGTATGGCACATCGACAAACGCCCGAGTCGCTGCCTCCAGCCGCTTCGCCGCGCTCGCGATTCGAGCGTTCCGTGCTTGATCGGCACTCACCGCGAGCCCTATGGTTCGATCGGGTTCTCTCAGGAAGGCGATTTAAGGTCTATATGGCCCCGCGTCGTGGCCGTTAGCGCTTTCATCGGCATGATCGGACGCCGCGTGCCAGCCGTACGCCGCCACGCTCTGTGGCCCGTGCGCAGCCGGCCGCCGCGCGTGCACTGCGGCATGTGCGCGCACGTTCGGTGAGGCTTGCCAAGCTCATCGACCATTGAGCTATGGATGCAATCGGCCCACTCGTTGGAGTTGTTCTTGGCGGCCTCTTGGTACTGGTTGGCGACTTCATTCGCCGCCGGGTTGAGTGGCAGCGCGAACTCGTCAAGAGCCTGGTCACCAGCGGGACCGACCTCGTAGTGATGCTGCACCGTACCGTAGGCGATCTTGCTGAGGCCCGGGAAACTGGGGCGGCAGTATCGAATCCCGACGCTGGCCGGTCGGAGCGGCTGCAGGTGTATAGCCGGTTCTATGCAAACCCCGGCAGTTGGGCTTTGCGTGCACAGGTGGACCAGATCGTAGGTGCCCATCGAGGACTCAGGGCGGCGCATAACGTGCCGCAAGATGACTGGGACAAGGCCATATCGAGGTACTTTAGATCCGTTGAAGCCTTCGAATTGGAGCTGCATCGGGCTGTGATCCGAGGCCGACCGCCCCGCGATCCCAAGATTCAGCTGCCGCCTTCGCAGCCGCCTGCAAACCTAGGCGTTCGCCCGCCCGAAACCGGCGGCGGTTGACGGTCTGGCGAGTAGCCCTCAACGTCCGCTCATCGGCTACGGGCGTGCGTCTGACGAGCTGAATGACGGCGTACGGAGAGTAACGGGCCGCCACTGTTCGGCGCGCGGTCGGCGGCAGATCCGGACGTTTGACGGACCCACAGCCCACGAGCCTGCGGCCTCGTATACCGAGTTACGTGTCATCCTCGGCTAACGTGACATCCTCTGGTGCGACGTCCAGGTCGCCTTCGCCGTTGGGGTGCTTGACGCGGTACCGCCGAAGCGGCCCCGGCACCGACAACCCGTACGTGCTACTGACGACGGTGGTCACGGCACCGGCGAACTCTCCGGTGAGCAGCCGCACCTGCACGCCTGGAGAGTAGCCGGCCGACCCGGCCAGCGGTGGCACGGCGGGATCCCGCCAGTGCGGTCCGGGCTCACGCGCTGATACGAGCAGCTCGCCTGGCCGGTATTCGTCCGCGTCCAGCTGTATGCCGTAGCCGACGCGGCAAAGCCGGATGTGCCCACCGGCAGGGAGGCCGCTGCAGATGGTGATCGGCGTCCTGGCGCGACGCCGCGCCCGTTCGGCGGCTACTTCTGATCTTGGTCGAGGTTGGCCTCATGAGTCAGATAACTGGCTGAGCCGGGGTCGGTGGCGGGTGCGGGCCGGGGCGGGCAGAGCACGGCCACGGCGATGGCTGCTGTTATCGCCGCCCCGGCGGGGTAGGCCATGCCGCCAAAATCGTCGGTGGGCACCAGGCCATGCCAGAACGGCGAGTCAGGCACGGCCGTGTCGGACAGTGTGCCCAGGTATTGCAGACTACCGAGCAGCCAGGCGGGGATCAGCAAGACGAGACCGCCGATGGCGGTGGTGGCAGCGAGAAAGGCTGCCAACGGACGGTGCTCGAGACGGCGGCTGGCCCAGCCGGCTAGCAGCCATCCAGCCAGCATGCCGAGCAGGCCGACGGCGAGCGTCGAACCGGTGAGCCAGCGTGGTTCCGCCCGGTAGATCGAGACCCTGAGCCCGCCTTCGGCGTACGCTGCGTCGAAGTAGTCCTCGAACCGCAGCACGAGTGCGTCGTTGCGTGCGATCAACGCCTGCGAGTTGTTTTGCCGGGCGCCGGTTTCGATGTCGGTCGGGCTGGTCGAGTAGGTGTCGGTGACGGTCCAGCCGGCCGCCTCCAAGCGTTGCTGCAGGCCGGCTAGATAGGCGTCGACGTCCTCGGTCGCAGGCGTTCGATCGGTGCTGTAGCTGACCGACGCCGCATCGGTCTCACCACCGTTGTTGCGGAAAGGGTCGTCCGACCTTTCGTACCACTGTGCCGATAAGCCTGGGGTGAGCATCTCGGCGAGCTGAGTCCACGCTGCGCCGGTTGGGAGCGCCGGCGCCGCCTCCCAACCAATACGGTTCGCCAGCGACGCGCTCAGAAAGCCGGAGAAGATTGAGGCGAAGATTGCCAGCACGACCACGCCCCTGCTGAGTGGGCGACCGAGTCGGGCCCGCATGCCTTGCCGAAGCAGGTTGAGCGTCTCAATAGGGCCAGGCCGGACGTGTCCGGCCTCGGCGGCCATGAGCAGCGTGTCTGCCAGTTCTCCGCGACGTGAGCCCTTCGGGTAGACGCGCAGCAGCAGGCGATATGGGGTGGCGAGGCGGCGGCTCATGCGAACGCCGGGCCAGGCCGCGAGGCGTTCAGCAGCCGCGATGCGGTGCTAGCGTTGCGGGCCAGCCGCGCTGTCTCCTCAGCGAGTGCCGCCGCGCCGCCGTCGGTGAGGCGGTAGTAGCGCCGAGGACGCCCTTCAACGGTTTCCTCTCTGTCGATCGCGACCAGTCCTTGGGCGGCTAACCGGTCCAGCGCCGCGTAGAGGGTGCCGGCCTGCAACCTGACCTGGCCTTCGGAGAGTGCCTCGGCCGTCTGGATCACGCCGTACCCGTGCCGTGGTTGATCGACCAGCGCGGTCAGGATCCAGAACGTCGGTTCTCGCATGGCCTTCGACATGACCGCCAATATAAAGATTATCTGACTATGGTGCAACGGCGCTGGTGCCGCGCCGGCCGGGGCGCTTACATCGCCCGCTTGCAGTCCCGAGCCACGCGACGAGGACGGCAGACCCGAACAAGCCACACGAGCACCCTCCGGTGGCCGGAGGAAGCACGAACGGCCACTGCACCGCCGGGCAACGCCGCTATCGCAACGTCCCGAAGAGCGCGCACGTCGGCTACTGGCTCGCGGCCGCCGTTCATCCGGTGGTACCGGTTGTTGGCGTCGCGCTGGGGCAGGCTGGGGTCCGACGGTGATCGGCGACACGACTGTCTCGATGCGACCACCTCCGACGGATCAGGTGAGCGCACATCGGCATGTCCGGATGCCTGCGATCTTCGCGGACCGCTACGCCCTGTGACGGCTACACCTCTGTTCTCGCGCGCACATCGCGGCTACCTGTTGACTGGTGGTACGACCGCAGCCCGGCCAGGCTTGGTCGAGGTGACCGGTGGGGTCGCTCTCATCGCGGCTGCCCACCGCAGGTTGGTGTGGCTCTCGTCTGGCGTGCGTCCCGGCGGTCACCGCAGCGGTGAGAGGCTCGAGACCTCCGATCTCCAGAAGCGTCAAGTAGTGGGTCGTCCGTCGTGCGACGAACTCGAAAATTTTGCCGTTGGCGGCGAGCGGCTGCGGCATGCCGGTGAACCGGTGAACGCCGACGGAGAACAGCACGTCGTCGGGTGCGGCGTGCCAGCGGGGAGCTGGGTTTGGTGTAAGGGTTGTGCCAGGCGTACCAATCCTTGCCGTCGTTCATGTGCGGTAAGCCTGCCAGTCTCATCTCGCAGCGGCTGGCGCGGGCGTGGCGCTCGTCGGGAAGGCCTTATCGGGTTGGTAGAGCTGACCCGTTGCCAGGCAGTGGTGAAGGCAGCCAAGCAGCCGGTTGAACAGATGCCGTAGCGCTGCGGGATGCCGGTCGCCGCGGTCCCGGCGGTGGTGATAGTGGAGTTTGGCCGGTTCGGCGTGAGTGGCGGCGACGAAGGCCCAGACGAACCCGGCGGCAGCGAGCCGGTCGTTCTTGATCCGGCGGTGGGTGATCGAAATACTCCGGCCAGACGCCCGGGTGACCGGCGCCGAGCCGGCGTAGGCCTTGACCGCGCGGGCGTCGGCGAAGCGGCTGCGGTCGTCGCCGAGCTCGGCAAGTACGCGGGCGCCGGTGAGGTCACCGAGACCGGGGAAGCTGGTGATGATCTCGTAGTCCGGGTGCTGTGCAAACGCTTCGGCGCAGGCTTCACCGAGCTGGCCGACATTGGTGCAGGCGGTGTCGAGCGCTGCGAGCAGGGCCAGGGCGGCAGCGCCCATAGCGCCCTCGACGAGTGGCTGCTGGCGCAGATGCGGCACCCGCAGCGCGACGTGCAGCTCGTTGCTGAGCTCGTCAACGCCGCGTTTGCGGCCGCCGCGGCGCAGAGCGGCCGCGATTCGTGTCTTGGTCAGTTTCGTGGCTGCGGCCGGGGTCAGCGCGATCGCCAGCACCGCGCGGGCATCCGCGCTGACCAGGAAGTCCTTGCGCTTGGCGGAAGGCGTCGAGGAACGCCGGGTAGTACTCGCGCAGCAGCGAACGCAGTTCGTTGGATGCCTTGGTGCGCCGCCAGGTGGCGTCCTGATGTGCGCGCGCCAGCACAGCGATGGCGCGGGCGAGGTCGGTGTCGGCGGGCAGGGTGCGGTGGATGTGGGCATCGGTGCGCAGGATGTTGGCCAGCACGACCGCGTCGGCGTGGTCGGACTTGCTGCGCGCGACGGTGTGCCGGTCGCGGTAGCGGGCCACCGCCATCGGGTTGATGGCATAGACCGGTCGGCCGGTGGCACGCAGCGCCGCGACCAGCAAACCGCGGGGTGTCTCGATCGCTACCGGAATTGGCGCGTGGGCACTGTCGCCGGCGGCGGCGAGCATGTCGAGGAGCTGCTGTCAGCCCTCCAGCGTTTCGTGGATTCTTTTCTTCGCGACGAGCTTGCCGTGCTCGTCGACCAGAGCGACGTCGTGGTGCCGTTCGGCCCGGTCGATGCCGCAGAACACCTTGCCCAAAGTCTTCTCCCGCGTGTCCGAGGTTATGTTCTCCCAGTTCAGTGCCCGTGGCGGGAACGCGCGGCGCCCTGATAGCGAGGCTCATGGCCTACCCTCCGATTAGCCGTGTCGCGATCCCAGCGACCAGCGCGTCCCCGGTCTTCGTGCAGAGCTCGGCGGCTCTCAATCAGCGAGGAGTACGTCGTGCTGGCGGGCTCGAACCACGACAAGACATAGACCCATCGACCAGACGGACGACATCCGATCTGTCCGTCAACAAGGCTTGTTCGGTGCCTTGCCCCTCCCGGTCTTGAGCGAGGACTGCATGTCCGGAGGGGACTCAGGTGATCGAGGCAAGGCACCGAGAACAGCCCACCGCCCACTGCGGCGCCCGTCTTACCGGAGGCGTCATCACACCGGAAACGTGTTAGGCATCCCGTGCTGCGGCGGATCGTTCGAGAGCTATTACGAGCTCGTGCGCAATAGGACGGTCGGTGGCGTCGATCCGGCGTGAGTGATGATCTTCGGGTGTCGATCCGGTGGGCTCGTCGTGTGTTCAGTCATCCCGCTTTCACCTTGATCTCCCGACGGCCGTGATCGCACCCGATCACCCATGGCTGGAAGGAGCGACGCTCCCACGGCCCCTGCCCCGATTCCCGGTGGCGCACCTCAACCCCATTCAGCCCCGCACGCGGGGCGGGAGGTGCCTGCCATGTTCCGCCGCAATGTCTACCGCATCCTCACGATCACGATCACGGTCCCGGTCCTGGCGGCCGTGATCGGCTCGGCCCCGGCGTTCGCGGCCGAGCCGCAGATCTTGGCCGCCCCCTACCCGCTACCGGTGATCATCGGCCGCATCACGGCCTGGACCGTCGGGCTGCTGGTCGCGGTCGCGACCTTGTTCCTGACCATTGGTGGCCTGCGTCGTGTGGCCGCCGGAGGCGACCCGACCGAGATCGAGAAGTCCAACTCCGCGTTCAAGAACGCCCTCCTCGGCTACGCGCTGGCAGTCCTCGCGCCGATCCTGCTCGCGATCGTGCAGGGCTGGATCGGGGCGAAGTAGTGGGTGACTGGTTCACCGGTCAGCTCATCGGCCCCATCCTCCAGTGGTTCGCCGAAACGGTGATCGGCGCGCTGAACGCCCTGTGGGAACTGCTGTCGGTCACCGCGTTCGTCACCACCTTGCCGCAGGTCACCACGTTCGCCAGCACATCGCTGGGCATCGTGAACGTCTGCTACGTGCTGGCGATTCTGTGGGCGGCCATCCTGGTGATGGGCCGCGACACCATCCAATCCCGGGTCGGGCCAGGCGAGCTGATCCCTCGCCTGGTCATCGGCCTGATTGCCGCCAACTTCGCCATCCCGATCTGTTCCACCATCATCGACCTGTCCAACGCGTTGACCGCCGCGTTGACCGACCAGGACATCACCGCGCCCGGCTCGATGCAGCAGCTGCGTGACACCGCAGTCGGCGCGTTGAGCGGCCAGACCGGGGCGACCGCGGGCAGCTTCCTGCTGCTGCTCATCGGCCTGCTGATCGCCGTGCTCACCGGCACCCTCCTCGTGCAGTGGATCGTCCGGCTCGGGTTCCTCGTCATCGCCGTCGGCATCTCACCGATCGCCCTGGCGCTGCACGGAACCGAACAGACCGAAGGCGGCGCCAAGCTGTGGTGGCGCGCGATCCTCGGCACGAACGGCATCGTGGTCCTGCAGGCGGTCGCCCTACACACCACGCTGAAGGTCTTCCTCACTCCCGACAGCAACCTGGCCGTGCTCGGCCTGCCGATACCCACCGGCGACCCGGCCGCGATCATGAACCTGCTCATCGTCGTGTGCCTGCTGTGGGGCATCGTCAAGATCCCCAAACTGATAAGCCGCTACGTCACCCGCATCCCGCCGAACCCGATGGGCATGATCCTGCGCGTCGTGCCCGTGCAGCAACTGACCCGCGGAATCTCCCGTGCGTTCAGCGGCAGCCGGAGCGCCGCACGGGCCGCCGGCCACGCCAGCGGCCGCGCGGCCGGCGCCGGCGGAGCGAACCGGCCGTGGCCGGTGCAATCGGGTGGCGGAGCCGGTGGCCAATCTCGCTCTGGCGGTTCCGCGCCCCGACCACTGCCACCACCCTCGGGTGCGGGCCCCGGCCGCACCGGCACCGCCTACCCGACCGGCCGCACCGTGCGCCCCTACACCCGCGGCGAAATCGCCGGCGGCGTCGACCCCTACACGCAAACCGTGCCGAAACGCGCCGCGTCAACGGCTCCCCGCTCGACACGGCCACCGATCCGGGCCGCTGGCGTCGTCCCGGATCCACCGCGGTCAGGACCCCCACGATCGGTCCCGCCCGGGGTCACCCCGGCGACCGCGATGCCTCGTACCCGGCCGGTACGCCCACCGGTCAGAGACGAATGGCACCGACCCAACCACACACGCTGACCTGCACCATCACCTCGCCACCCAAAGAACCTCTCGTCCAACGCGGGGACATCCCCACCGGCGCAGTGACGGGCAGCACCTACCGACCCAACTCGGAAGGGAAACCAGATGACAGCGCCACAGGACACCACTGACGAAGCGATGACCGAGCCGCCACCCCTCAACTTCGCGACCGACGGCGCCGACATCGTCGCGATCGCCTGGCCGACGCGACGTCCGATCTACGCCTACACCCGGGAGGAGATCGCCGAAGGCGTCGACGTCTACACCCGGGCGATGAAAGCCCGCGCCGCTGCTGCGCGAGCGGTCGGAGGCGACGATGCGCCCGAGTGATGACGTCACCCCGCACGGCCGAATCCCGACGGGCGCTTCGTACTGCCCTGTCTGCGATTGTTGTTGGGGTTTGTTGGAGCTCGATGCTCTGCTGCTCGGTGCAGGCGTGGGCGCATGTTGCTGGTGTCGTTCAACCGCCGTGTGTGCCGTTTTCGACCCAGTCGACGAAGTCTGGATTGGCCAACGACCGGATCAAGCTGTCGTAGGCGGCGAGGTCGGCGTCATTGAAGACTTCGCTCCACTGGCCGGGCTTGCCGGAGCGGAAGAAGGCACTGTTGCTGATGAACAGTCCGAGCCGCTCGTTAGGGGCCAGATGGTGGGCCTTCGCGCGCATGGAGGTGAAGGTGGCCGCCTCGACCAAGGCCGGCCATTGGTTCCGCGGCACGCGAATGCCCAGCCGGTCGGCGAGTCGCCGCATCTGCCCCGCGAGGTCTCGAGAGAGATCGGCATGGTGCAGCAGGATCACCGCCGGTTCGTTGCGGCGTTCCCACGCCTGGCCCAAATGGTGGACCACGGTGCGCAGCGAGTCCAGGTTCTCCGTCGCCGGCCGCGGGTCATCGATCCACCGCAGTACACGTTCACGCCTGCTTGCCGGACGCACCGGTTTGGTTGGCGGGCCGGTGGGTGCCTGGTCGCCGGAGGCCATGAGGCGATAGATGACCTTGTCGTCGAGATTGGGCCGGTGGTAAGCCATCGACACGGCGACGTCACGGGGATCGCGTCCGACAACGACATACGTGACGCCGGGCAGCTGGGGCAGACCGTCGAGCGGGGTGTGGGTCTTGATGAACCGGCGGTGTTGCTGGGCGTCCAAGGTCCGGGTGACGTCCGCGATTGGTCGCAGGAACATGTCGAGCCAGGGCGAGACGGTGGTCAGCGCGGCGGGCAGGTCGGGGGTCTGGAAGATCAGCAGAGCACAGATCATCTGCATCCAGGTCGTACCGCATTTCGACGGCACGCTGATCACGATGTCGTCCGGCCGCAGCTGGAACTCCCGCCAGCGGCTGCTGTCGGTCAGTCCGCAGCGGTAGACGGCGGGCGCCGCGCTCACCATGTCATCACCCTATCGGCCGTAATTGTCATGGTGAGTCGCGTCCGATCCGGGGTCCCGGTTGGCAGTGAGGTTGGTCGGCTTGAGGCGGAACGACTTGGCGACTTTGTCCCGGTAGATCTCCTGCGTTGCGGGGTCCCAGGGATGCACCACCGTCCGCCCGGGGCGCGGCGGGCCGAAACCTGTCCTTTGACCAGCCAGTTGTAGACGGCGCTGGCGGGAATACCGAGCTGTGCGGCGGTGTGTTTGACGCTGACCTCGCCGTCTTGGATGGCCACGGTGCGCGGCGCCCAGATTTTGTAGGCGTCTCGGACGCGGGCGACCGCGCCGGCGGTGAAGGGTTTGCCTTTGCCGGCGAGCAAGCCGGTGGCGTTGAGCCGTTCGGCGAGTTGTTCGCTGGTGTGTGTGGCGCCGTAGCGGCGGACCAGTTCCAAAGCTCCGGCGGGGGTGCGGCCGGGCCCGTGCCGCAGGGCGGTGAGTTCGTCGGTGGCGCCGGTGTGCCAGCGGACACCGATCCGGACGCTGTCGTCGTCGACAGCGGGCAGCAGGGTGATGTCGGCGATCAGGCTGCGCAGCAGTCGTTTGCGGTCGCGGTGGCTGGTGGTGGGGCTGTCCCGCAACCGTGGCAGGTCAGCGGCCAAGGCGCGCAAGGCGTTCTGCTCTGGCGCGGGTGCGGTGGTGACTTGTGCGGTGGCCAACGCGGCTTCGGCGTCGGCGAGCTGGGCCAGCTTGGTCTCCCCGCGGCTCTCCAGGCTGCGGGCGACCAGCCGGTTGTCCGGGTCGACGTTGGTGAAGGCGCGTTCGGCGCGGTCGGCTTCGTAGCGGGCGCGTTGTACGGCCAGTTCGGCGGCCCGGTGGTTGCGCACTCGGCGGTCGGTGACCTCGTCGCTGGCGGCCAGCGCGATGGTGATCTGTTGCTCGGTGATGGAGTCGAGGAACCTGCGCCTCGGCGACGGCTACGCGGCAACGCTGACCGTAACCGGATACCCCGCCGAGGTCGGCCCCGCCTGGCTGGACCCGCTGCTGGCCTGGCCGGGCCGCCTCGACGTCGCCGTCCAGATCGAACCCCCTAGCCCCGCAGATCGCCGCCGCCCGGCTACGCAAGCAGCGCGCCCGGCTGGAATCCAACCGGCGCACCGACACGGAGAAGGGCCGCCTGATCGACCCGATCACCGAGGCCGCCGCCGACGACGCCGCAGAACTCGCCGACCGAATCGCCCGCGGCCACAGCAAACTCTTCCGCGTCGGCCTGTACCTGTGCGTGCACGCCACCACCCTCGACGAACTCGACGAAGCGATCGCGCACGTACGGGCCACCGCCGCCTCGGTGCTGCTGGACACCCAGCCAGCAACGTGGCGGCAGATGCAGGGCTGGACGAGCACCCTGCCACTCGGCACCGATGGCCTCGGCATGCGCCGGGTGATGGACACCGACGCGCTCGCCTCAGCGCGGCTGTGTGTTACAGGCTTCGAGTTGGAGGAATCTGATCGGTGATTCCGACTGAACTCTGGGGTGCTCTGCCCCAAGTATGGGGAGAGTATCCCAGAGTTTAGGGAACTCCGGGCCCGCGAGTCGGCGTCCCGCGGCGTTGAGGTGCAAGAACACACGCCCGTCAGGTCGCCAACGCCGAGGCCACCGGTGGCCGGTACGTGCCGGTCAACCGCCAGCATTAGTCAAATCATCGCCGGGCACGGCTATCATCGTGCTATGGCGATGAATGGCGGAGAGTGTGTCACCGCGAACATCGCGGCCGGGATGACTGCGGCCGTGGCCCTGTTCCGATCGCTGGCCGACGAGACCCGGTTGCGAATAGTGCAGCGGCTTGCGGCCGGTGAGGCGCGGGTGGTGGACCTGACCGGCGAGCTGGGTCTGGCCCAGTCGACGGTGTCCAAGCATCTCGCCTGCCTGCGCGACTGCGGCCTGATCGACTACCGGGTCGAAGGACGGCAGTCGTTCTACGCGCTGACCCGGCCCGAGTTGATGGACCTACTCCAGGCCGCCGAAGGTGTGCTGGCGGCGACCGGTTCGGCGGTGGCGCTCTGCCCGACCTATGGCACTGTCACAGTTCGGGCGGTGACCCGGTGAGCACCGCGATGTCGATTTTGACCCCGCGGCGTCGGGCGCAGCTCAACCGGCGCAGCCTGCACTTGGCCTACGCCACCGCCGGCTACAACCTCCTGGAAGGCGTCGTCGCCGTGGCGGCCGGCGCGGCTGCCTCGTCGACCGCGCTGCTCGGCTTCGGCCTGGACTCGTTCATCGAGGTGTCCTCCGCTCTGGTGGTTATCTGGCAGTTCCGCTCCCGCGTCCCCGAGGCCCGGGAACGACTGGCGCTGCGGCTGATCGCGCTGTCGTTCTTCGCCCTCGCCGCCTGGATCAGTGTCGACGCCGTCCGGTCCCTGCTCGGCCCGGGTGAGGCCGAGCCGTCCCCGGTGGGGATCGGGATCGCCGCCGTGTCGGTGATGGTGATGCCGCTGCTGGTCTGGGCCAAGCGCCGCACCGGCCGGGAACTCGGTTCGGCCACCGTCGTCGCCGACTCGATGCAGACCATGTTGTGTACCTACCTGTCCGGAATCCTGCTCGTCGGCCTAGTCCTCAACGCGCTGCTGGGCTGGTCGTGGGCTGACCCGATCGCGGGCCTGGTCATCGCCGCCGTCGCCGTCCGCGAGGGTGTCGAAGCGTGGCGCGGCGAGCAGTGCGAAGACTGCGCCATCCCCACCAGTCCCGGCCAGCAGGCCGACGGGTGCGGGTGCGGTCCGGGCTGCACCGACGCCTGCTGCATCACCGAGGGTGGGAGCCCGCGGTGATCGCGGTCGCTGCTCTGGCCGTCTACCTGGCCTGGCTGGTACTGGCGTTCGGGTTGCGAAGCCTTATCCAGGCCCACCGCACCGGGCATGCCGGCTGGCACCCGCCGGGCGGCCAACCTGCAACGGTCACGCACCCCTTGTTGTCGGCGTACTGGTTGTTGTGCAGAGCCGCGTACGACTGATCTTGCAGAGCAAGCACTGGCCGAACCATTGAGGTTCCGCCTCCGCCGGTCAGGGCAGGGCGGGACTCAGGAAGGGAACACCAGGGCCACGTCGTTGGACGCGATCGGTGAGCTCACATCGCAACTAACCGCATGCGGCCTGTCCGTGGCATCCGGCCACGGAGCCTCCGCAGAAAACACGTTTGGCGGATCACGGCGGCCGCTGCTAGTTTTCCGGAGGCCGTGCGAGAGACCGAGGAGGTGGTACCCGTGAACGTTTCGGCATGGGTGCTCCCCTCCCGGGTCACGGTCGGGCGATAGGTCGTCCGGGAGCGCCGTTTCACGAGCACTCCTGAAAGGCACGACCATGCGATTCACTACTGAGCAGCGCCTCGATGACGGCGTCCTCGAACGCGAATTCACCCTCGGCGAGATCCCCGGCATCCTGTGGACGCCCGCATCCGCATCCGCACCGGTCCCGCTGATCCTGCTCGGCCACCCCCCGCTCGGACTGCACAAGATGTACCCCCGTCTGGCGGCGCGGGCCCGGCACGCCGCGGCGGATGGCTTCGCCGCGGCCACCATCGAGCTCCCCGGCAGCGGTGACCGGCCCCGTTGGGCCGCCGCCGAGCAGGCCCGCGCCGACCTGCGCCGGGCCATGGAGGCCGGCGAGCCGGTCAGCGCCGAGATCATCGACGCCCTCATCCTCCCGCTCGTCGACAAGGCGGTCCCGGAATCGCAGGCCGCCCTGGACGCCCTCCTGTCGCTGCCCGAGATCGGCGGCCCGGTCGGGTACTCGGGGGGAGTGATCTCCGTCGGCATTCGGCTGGCGGTGGTCGAGCCGCGCATCGTGGCCGCCGGCTTCTTCGCCGGGAGTTTCGTGCCTCGCGCCATGTTCGAGGAGGCCCGACAGGTCACCATTCCGCTGCATGTCCTGCTGCAGTGGGATGACGAAGGGAACGACCGGCAGGCGGCCCTGGACCTGTTCGACGCCTTCGGCTCCAAGGAGAAATCGCTGCACGCCAACATGGGCGGACACACCGGTGTCCCGCAGTTCGCAGGGGAGGACGCGGCCGGGTTCTTCGCCCGGCATCTGCGCTAGCCGCGGCCCCGCCGCCAGGCCAGCAGCAGGCGGTAGGCGGCGCCGCCGGCACGCCGCGCATCGGCGGTCGGCACCGCCCTCCTCGACGGCGGTGGCCAGCAGCTGCACAACCGCCCCGACCGCGGCGGTACCGGCCATCGGCGGTACCGGCCGGTCGGGGCGGAGTTCTGCTCTTGGCGACCGGCTTGACCTCTGCAAGATCAGGCGTACCTAACTCTGTACTCCAAGGAGTACTCCGACACTTGTATCCGCCACGTGTTACGGGTATATCATCCGCATGTGGCGAACGATACAGAGGAACGCGAGTGGTTGGTCATCAGCGTGTCGACCGCCGGGGCCGCCGGATCGTTGCGGGTGCAGGTATGGCGCAAACTGCGCTCGCTGGGAGCGCACTACCTTCAGCAGTCGGTCTGCCTGCTGCCGGCACGGTCCGAAGTAGTGCGAGAGGTACGACGACTGGTCGACCGGGTCCATCACCATGGGGGTACCGCTCGCGTGCTGCGGATGGCCCTCACCGACCCCGCCGAGGAACAGGCGGTGATCGCCGAGTTCAACACCGCCCGCGACGCCGAATACGCCGAACTGCTTGAACGACTTCCGGAACTGCGGCAGGAACTGGCCAACGAACATGCACGCGGCAACGCCACCTACGCCGAGGTCGAGGAGTCCGAGGCCGACCTGGATCGGTTCCGTACCTGGCTGGCCAAGATCTCCGCCCGCGACTACTTCGCCGCCCCCGGTGGCCAGGCAGCCCGCGACGCCGTCGACCAAGCCGCCACCGAGCTGGCCGCGTTCGAAGAAGCGGCCCTGCACGCCGAAGCACCCGAATTCAACGCGACCGGCGAGTCGACGCCGCGACTGCGGGCGGTGAACTAACCATGACTGGCTCGTTCTGGTGGGACCTGATCATCAGCATCGCCGCCGCGTTGCTGCTGGCCTGGCTCGCCCTGGTCATCGTGCTGCTCGTCGCCCGCCCGCGCGGTGGGCTGTTGCGCGAGGCGCTGCGGGTGTTACCCGACGTGTTACGGCTGGTGCATCGGCTGGCTGCGGACAAGACGCTGCCGCGTGGGGTCCGCGTCCGGCTGGGCCTGCTACTGGCCTACCTCGCCATCCCGATCGACCTGATCCCCGACTTCATCCCGATCCTGGGCTACGCCGACGACGCCATCATCGTCACCGTCGTGCTCCGCAGCGTGGTCCGCCGCGCCGGTATTGAAGCCGTCCGGGGGCACTGGCCCGGCACCGACGACGGCTTCGCCGCCGTCGCCCGCCTCACCGGCCTGGACCGTCTCACCCGTGACTGAACTCGTCTTCACCGTGCTCGGCAATACGCTGCTGCTCGCCGCCGCCGTCCACGTCAGCCCAGGTGTCCAGCATGTTCTACCGGCCGCGGCCGCCGCCAGCGAGGAAGGACACGACAGCACATGAATGCCTCGACGTTGTGGCTGCTGGCCGACGCCCGCTCCGCAAAGGCGGGCGGCGAGCAGGCGATGGCCACCCGGCAGCAGGCCCTGTACCTGCCGAAAATGTCACCAGGCAGGTCAGGCGGCATGTTCGTACTCGTGGATGATGCCGGCGAGGCGGTCACGTCGGTGGATGTTCAAGCGGGCGATCCGGTCCGGGGCGGTGATCGGTTCGGGTAGCGGGGCGAGTGGCCGGGCGTTGGCGACGCCCTGATGAGGCCTGTGTTCGTTGTAGAAGACCTCGTACTCGCGGAGCGCGTGTAGTAGATGTCGCTGGTTGAGGATCAGTGTCCGGTCGAGGAGTTCACGTCGGCAGGTCCGTACCCAGCGTTCCATGATCGCGTTCATCCGGGGTATCCGGACGCCTGTGTGCACCACGGTGATGCCGGCGTCGGCGAGCACCCGGTCGAACAGGGCAGGGTATTTGCTGTCCCGGTCGCGGATCAGGTATTTCACCGGGCGTCCCGCGTCTTCGAGGTCCATGACCAGATTTCGGGCGATCTGGAACACCCAGGCTGCGGTGGGATGTGCGGTGGCGCTGAGGATCCGGATGCGGCGGGTGGCGTGTTCGATGACCGCCGGGACGTAGAGGCGGGCGCCGGTCAGGGTGCTCGTTTCGAAGAAGTCGGCGGCGATGACGGCCTGCGCCTGGGATCGTAGGAACACCGCCCACGTGCTGCTGGTGCACTGAGGTGCCGGATCGATTCCGGCATCCTTCAGGATCTCCCAGACGGTGGAGGCGGCGACCTTGACGCCCAGGACGAGCGGTTCGCCGTGGATGCGGCGGTATCCCCAGGTGGTGTTCTCCGAGGCCAGGCGCAGGACGAGTAGCAGTCGTAGCAGGGCGAGGGTGTTGGTCACGCCGAGGTAGGCCAGTCGAAACAGCACACCCCATCGTCGCGCCGTACTCGATGTAGACAACCGTCGCGATCCAGCCGAGAGGTTCACGTCTTCAGCGGAGCCTTCCACCTCGATGATTTAGATGGCTGCGACCAGGACAGATGAGGTTTTCGGCACTCACAAGGCCAGTCGAAACAGCACAACAGGCCATCCTCGCGCGCCGTTCAACGTCGACCACCCGCCGCCCCGGGCCGGGCGGGATCACGGCTGCAGGTGAGCTCCGATCTCAGTGGTCAAGAAGGTCGTGACCAGAACGGACGAGGTTTCGGCACCCGCCGGGCCAGACACGCCTGCTCTAATTAGCTAGGGCAGATTGGCGGTGAGTTCTTCGCGCCACTGCGCGAAGCGTTTGCGCATCTCGCTGATATGGGCGGGACTGGCATCGTAGGCGGCGAAACGCCGGTCCGGGTAGCGCTCCAGCATTCCGAACAGGTCCGCCAGGATGCGCCGATCGAACCCCGCGTCGGATTGTTCCGCCAGCTCGCACAGCCGCGCCCGGTTATAGCGACCGGTCATGAGCGCCGCGTCGATGTCGAGAAAGTCTCGAGGCTCGGCGCGCGTGTACAGGGCGGACATCTTGCCCGCGACGACATCGTCGACGTGCAGCACCGGCCCGACGTCCATCATCACCGGCGGTAATGCGCGCCAGTTGGCCGCCAGTTCGACCTTGTAGGGGTGGTCGGGTCGAGCGGAATCGGTGACTGCGAGCCGGGCAAAGGTGTCGAACTGCTGTGTTACCTCGACGGAATACCCGCCGGCGCGGTAGCCGTCGACGACGGTGTCCACTGCTGCGGCGAACTCGCCACGTCGCTCCCACGCGGTGAACAGGTCGACGTCCTCGCTTGGTCGGTCCAGGATGCCGTGGGCTTGGACGGCGTAGCCGCCGGCCAAGGCGAATCCGTAGCGGGCGGCGAACCGCAGTCCGATCTCCGCGAGGCGGAGGTGAACTTGATCCACCTCTACCCGGCCAGCGCCTGGGGTGGCGTGGTCAGCTCGGGAAAGCGGGCCTGCCACAGTGCCCGCAGCCGGGCCGGGAGCCACAAGCTTGGCCACAAGCGGCGCAATGTCGGGCCGTGCAGCCATCGGTACAGGTCTGTGACTGAATTGGCCTGGTTTAGGACCGTCTGGTACATCAGCTGCAGATCGCCGGCGTCGTCCAGGTCGTAGCTGCTGTCGCCAGACCAGTCCAGCCACCGATCGAGTGTCACCACACCGCGAACCGGACCGCGCAGGTCGGACAGGGAGGCGGCGACCATGAAGTGCCGCTGGTCCACGTACCGTGACCCAGGCGGTGCGCCCTTGTCGCTAGCCATGTCTCTACCTCCTGACCCAGATCGTACGTCCGACCGGCGTCGACGGCTGGTACCACATCGGCCTGTTGGCCATTGATTGTCAGACCAACCCGCAGGTCAGCCGTCAGCGTGACATGTAGTTGGGGTTCAGTTCGCACACCGACACGAACCCCTATGCCGGCAACCACTCGCAGGGAACGCCGGCCCCCGGTTTACCCCCCGAAAACTCCTGGCTGCCGCCGGCTTGTAGGGTGCCAAAACGAGGTTCCGGTCGCTGACCTGCGGATTCGTAGATCCGTCTAAGCGGCCCGGTAGTACTCGTTGATGACCCCGCCGAGTCGTCGTCGGCGTCGGACAACGCCGTCGACCGGCATCACGATGCCCGGCTCACGGTTAGGCGATACCTGCCCGCGCCCTTGGTGCGGCCGATGGTCATTGAAGTGTCGGACGTACTCGGTCAGCACTATCCTGGCGTTGCGGGTGCCGAAAACCTCATCCGCGCTGTTCAGGCGGTGTTCTTGTATTCATGTAGAAGCCCGCTGAGTCGGTCGTGTCGGTGGACGTGCAGGCGTGTCAGGGTTGCGGGGCCGGTGATCGGTTCGGGTAGCGGGCGCAGCGGTCGAGCGTTGGCGATGCCGCGGTGAGGCCGATGTTGGTTGTGGTGGTGTTCGTACTCGCGGAGTGCGTGTATCAGGTGGACGTGGTTCCAGATCAGTGTCCGGTCGAGCAGTTCTTGCCGGCAGGCTTGGATCCAGCGTTCCATGATCGAGTTCATGCGTGGCATTCGACGCCGCTGCGCACGACCGTGATCCCGGCGTCGGCGAGGATGGCGTCGAACAGGGCGGGGTACTTGCCGTCCCGATCCCGGATCAGGTATTTCACCTGGCATCCGGCATTTTCGAGGTCCATCACCGGGTTCCGGGCGGCCTGGGTCACCCGGCTGGCGGTCGGGTGGGCGGTGGCGCCGAGGATGCGGACGCGACGGGTGGCGTGTTCGATGACCGCAAGGACGTAGAGGCGGGCGCCGGTCAGCGTGGTGGTTTCGAAGAAGTCGGCGGCGATGATGGCCTGAGCCTGGGAGCGCAGGAATGTTGCCAGGTGGTGGCGGTGCGCTGGGGTGCCGGGTCGATCCCGGCCTGCTGCAGGATTTTCCAGACAGTGGAAGCCGCGACCTTCACACCCAGGACGAGGAGTTCGCCGTGGATGCGGCGGTACCCCCACGTCGTGTTCTCGCGGGCCAGGCGCAGCACCAGCCGGCGGATTGACCGCACGGTTCGTGGCCGTCCGGCCCGTCGGGGTCGGGAGATTCTGGCGTGCCGGCTGGCGATCAGGTCACGGTGCCAGCGCAGCACGGTCTCCGGGCGGACCAGCAGCCGTAGGTTGCGTAGCACGTCGCGGGGTAGCCGGTGGAGAAGAGCAGCAAGCCACGCTCGGTCAGCTGGGGCGAACCGCGCCCGATCGCCGTGCAATTGCCGTTGCAGAATGGTGATCTGGTGACGCAGCGCGAGGATCTCGGCGTCTTTGTCCCGGTCGCTCATCGGCAGCAGCCGCAGCAGCGCGAGAGCGTTGGTCACACTGAGGTAGGCCAGTCGCAGCAGCACATCAGGCCATCCTCGCGTACCGCTCAACGTCGGTCACACGCCGCGTCCGGGCCGAGCGGGCCCAACGCTGCAGCTGAGTTCTGATCTCAGTGATCAAGAAGGTCCTGGCCAGGACGGACGAGGTTTTCGGCACCGGCAGCGTCGATGACAGCTCGCGGCCCCGACCGTCACGAACCGCCGGTGAGCTTCGTACGGACCTGGTCGGCGTCCGGGTGGCCAGCCCCGTCGAGTAGCTCCAGCGACCGCCGCCAGGCGGCCCGAGCCGCTGCCGAACGGCCCAGAGCCTGCTCCGAGTCGCCGATGTGGTCCAGCACGGTCGCCATCAGGTATGTGTCGCCGAACTCGTCGAACAGGGCGAACGCCTGCCGGAAGTGGTCCAGCGCGGTCTCGTGCTCCCCGCTGCCCTGGTGGACCACGCCGAGACTGTCCAGCGTGTGGGCCTCGCCCAGCACGTCGCCGACCTCACGGTGGATTTCCAGCGCCGCTGAGCAGAACTCCACCGCCTCGTCGAACTCTCCGAGGCGGGCGTGGTGCCAGCCAGTCGAGTTGAGCGCGCTGGCCTGTCCGGCCAGGTGATTGACCATCCGGCACAGGTCCAGCGCCGCGCCACTATGCCGCATCGCCGTACGGTGTTCACCCCGGAGGGTGTTGAGGAAGCTGAGCCCGAAGTGGACGCTCGTCTGGCCGTTGATGTCAGCGAGCGCCTCGAACTCGCGCAGCGCTGCCAACAGATCTTCCCGCGCCTCGCGGTGGTGGCCGAGGTGTGTCCGCGCACCGCCGATGGCCCGCAGGGCATGCGCCCGGCCGACCGGGTCGCGCACCCGGTCCGCCGCCGCCAGCGCCGTACGCTGGACCCGGAGCTGCTCCGCGAACAGCCCCCGGCGGTTGAGGAACGTGATGAGCGACCACGCGATACGCCAGGCGTGCCCGTCGAACCCGGTCGCCGCCGCCTCGTCCACAGTGGAGAGCAGCACCTGGCGCTCGACCGCGAACCAGGCGGTGGCCGCCGCCCGGTTCGGCGGCCGTTCCAGGGCGAGGCCCGGCGGCGGCTCCTCCAGCCGGATCGGCTCCAGGTGCGGTTCGAGGATCAGCGTGTTCGCCGCGTGGGCGCTGTGCAGGTAGTGGTCGAACATCCGGTGCCGGGCAGCGGCCCGGTCCGCCTCGCTGTCGACCTCGTGCGCGAGGTCCGCCGCGTACGACCGTAGCAGGTCGTGGACGGTGAACCGGCCCGGCGCGAGCTCCTCCACCAGATGGGTGTCGACCAGCTCCGCCACCCGTGCCCGCGTCGTCGCCACCGGCTCGCCGAGCAGACTCGCGACGGCGGCGGTCCCGACATCGGCGCCCGGGTGGAGGCCGAGCAGCCGGAAGAGCCGGCCCGCACCTGCACCCAGACCCCGGTAGGACCACGAGACGACCGCCCGCACGTCCGTCGAGGCATCGATCCCGGACAGCGAGTCGAGCTCGCCCCGCCACTCGGTGCCCGACCGGCGGGGCAGCGAGCGGCGGCTCACGTGCGCGCAGACGATGCAGAGCGCGAGCGGCAGGCCGGCGCAGCGCCGCACGAGGTCGTCGACCGTGCCCCGCCGGGCCGTCGTCCGGGCCGCGCCCAGCCGGCGGTCGACCATGTCCCGGGCCTCGGCGTCGGTGAGCAGCCCGAGCGGCAGCGGATGCGCGTCCTCGACCGCGACCAGCAGGGTCAGCCGGCGCCGGCTGGTCACCACGACCAGCGCGGTCCCGCTGCCGGGGATCAGCGGACGCACCTGCTCGGCATCGCGGGCGTTGTCGAGGACGATGAGGACCCGCCTGTCGGCCAGTACGCTTCGGAACAGCCCGACCTGTGCGTCCGCGTCGGCCGGAACCCGTTGCTGTGCGACGCCGAGCGCGTCCAGGAAGCCACGGACCGCCTCGCTCGTGGTCACCGGCGCACCGGCCGGCGAGAAGCCGCGCAGGTTGACGAAGAGCTGGCCGTCTGGAAAGCGCTCTGCGGCGCCGTGTGCCCACTGGGTGACCAGCGTCGTCTTTCCCACCCCGCCGGGACCGTCCACCGCCGCGACCACCACCCGCCGTCCCGTTACGGCCTCGTCGGCCAGCTCGTCGAGCTGTGCCATCTCACGCGCCCGGCCTGCGAAGTGCCGGATCGCCGCCGGCAGCTGGCGCGGTGTGACCGGCGCCCGGAGCTGTGCCGGGGGCGGCGCGGGGAGGGCCGCCGGAGCCGGACCCTCCGGACCCGCCCGGGGCAACGGCGGAGCGGGTACGTCGTCGCCGGAGGATCCCGGCGGATGCCGTACCCGCGGCGGCTCCGGTGCCGGCATGGCTGGCGCCGGCGGGCGATGCTCGACCGGGGCAGGCACCTGGCCGCGGAGCACCCGGAGGTGGGCCTGGTGCAGCTCGGCGCCCGGCTCGATGCCGAGTTCGCTGGCGAGCCGGTCGCGTACCTCGGCGAAGCGCGCCAGCGCGGCCGCCTGGCCGCCGGACCCGGCGAGCGCGAGGATCAGCCGAGCGGCCAGCCCCTCGTGCAGGGGTTCGCCGTCGAGCACGGCACCGAGCCGGTCGACGGCCTCGTCGTGGCGGCCGGCCCCGATCGCGAGCTCGCCGTAGGAGAGCGCGGCGGCCAGCCGCTGGCGGGCGACCGCCACGGTCGGCGGGTGCTGTCGCAACCGTTCACCGGCACCCGCCAGCACCGGACCCCGCCAGAGGTCGAGCGCGTCACCGAACTGCCCGGTCGCGGTCTCGACGTCACCCGCGGCCCGGGCCTGTGCCGCCCGCTCCGTGAGCCGGGTGAAGGCGCCGAGGTCGAGTTCGTCGCCGTCGAGGTCCAGCCGGTAGCCGGACCGGACGCGGCACAGGCTCCGTGTCTGGACCCGGGGGTGCCGTCCGGGCTCCAGAATGTCCCGCACCTGTGCGACGTAGGTATGCACCAACCGCCGGCACGACCGTGGCGGCTTCTCGCCCCACAGCACGTCGACGATCTCGTCGGTCGACACGACCCGGCCGGGCTGGATCGCGACCAGGCCCAGCAGGTCGCCCTGCATCCGCGAGCTGACCTCGACCGGCGCGCCACCACGCTGCACGGCGAGCGGGCCGAGCACCCCGACCCAGGGCCGCGCGGCGCCCGGACCCGGCCGCGACCCCGATGCCCGGAGCCCGGCGAGCAGGGCGGCGGTCTCGGCGTCCGAGAGCCCGAGCGTCGTGGCGAGCCGGCCGAGGGCAGCCGGCCGGGGCGCGCCGACCCGGTTGTGTTCGATGTCGCGCAACGCCCGGACACTGATCCCGCTGCGCACGGCGACCTCGCGCTGCGTCAGTCCGGCGCGGATCCGGTGGCTCCGGAGCTGGTCACCGATGGCCGCTAAGCCGCGTACGTGGCGCACTTTCGGGATCCTGCCCGATTCGTGTCGGCGTGCTCGTGTGTCTCGGCACGGTCGCCTCCTGTAGCCCTGAGCGGACCACCCGACTATATCGGCCGATACCAATCTGCCGCCGATTCTGCCGCCGATTCTGCCGCCGTGGCGCCGCGGTACCCGGACGGTGTGCCGGTCCGACCTGGGTGGCTCCGGTGGGTGGGGCGGCCACGCCGTCACCAGGTGGGCGTGCGGAGCGGCTGGAGTCGCGCTGGGGTCGGCCGTCCGGTGCTCGCGACCGACCCGGCGCCGCGGGCGGGATCACGGCCGAACCGTGCTGGCCTGGCCCGGTCCGGCCGGTCGCCCGGACCGTCGCCGACGATCGGCGTCCGCGGCGGTACCCGTGCGGTGGCCCCGGAGTTGACCGGCCGGCCGGGTGAAGCTGCCGCCTGCTGCCGTACCGCTGCCGCCGCGGTTGCCGTTCCCGGCCCGGCGCGGCCCGGAAGACGCAGGTCAGCTGCGGTGTGGCCGGGCCGCGTCTCCGGTCATCGCGGCGGGTTCGCGATGGGGTCGCGGTAGCCACGAGCCTCACTAGCGTCTGGGCCATCGAGGCGGCGCCGACCGGCGCGGCCGAGGAGGGAGTGAGCGATGAGGCTTCGCGGAACGAAGGTGCTGACCCTGGTGGTGGCCGCGGCGGCTGCGACCGGCGGCCTGGTTGGTGTCCCGGCCGGTCCGGCCGGCGCGGCGCTGAGCGACTGCGGTCCCCGCTACCTGTGCGCCTTCCAGGCGACGAACTACAATGCGGTGCCCGGGCGGGTGGAGGGGAACAACAGCAACCTGCTCCAGTACCCGTCGTTCAACAACGCCGTGTCGGTCTTCAACAACGGCATGTCGTGTGGGGTCACGATCTGGAACGGACTCAACCGCACCGGCACGAGCGTCTACCTGCCGCGGGGTACGGGCTACGGAAACCTGAGTACCCAGAACCCGCCGTTCTATCGGAACATCGCCTCGAACCAGTGGTGCTGATGAGGTGAGCAGACACGGCGCACCTTCCAGCCTGACGACGACGCTCGTCCTGGCGGTGTCGGCCGCGCTGGTGGCCGGATGCGGCGACGCCTCCGGCCACGCGCGCCCCGACGTGCCACTTCCGTTCGGCGGTGCGGTGCACGTGCCGGCGATGGACCGGAGGTTGCTCACCGCGGCCGAGGAGGAACTGGTGGCGACCTGCATGACTAGGCGCGGTATGCCGTACCTGCCGGAGCGGTCCGGCCCGGACGCCGGCGTGCCCGAGGACGGGGCCGCGATTTACAGCCTGATCGAGCCGCGGGAGGCCCGCCTCCACGGGTACGGGATGGGTGAACGGCTGCTGCACACATCCTCCGCGCCCGGAGCCTCCGCCGACGCCACGACCGGGCAGGGTGCGCCGGCGGCACCGCCGGGTGCGAACGATGTGGCGCCGGCGGCACCGCCGGGTGCGAACGATGTGGCGCGGGCGGCGATGACGGACGAGCGGCGCCGGGCCTGGGACGTGGCGTTGCTGGGCACACCGGGCCGGGAGGTCCAGATCGAGGTCGAGGGCACCGTGTTCACGTACCGGCCGGACGGGTGCGTGACGCTCGCCCGCCAGGAGCTGTTCGGGGAGGACTGGGACCGGCTCCAGTTGACCGCGCAGGTCGCGGTGAACACCGTGACGCAACGGGTCTGGCGCGCCTTGGCGGTGACCGCCGCAGTCGAACGCTGGTCCGACTGCATGACCGGGAAGGGCCGTGACTTTGCCAGCCCGGCCGAGCCGCGCGGCACGATCGACCAGGCGCTGTCGCGGGTTGCTCCCGGCGACCGGGCCGCCTTCTCGGCCGCACTGCGGCTTGAGCACGAGACGGCCACCGCGGACGCCGACTGCCAGCGCGACAGCGGTCTCTGGGAAGCCGTCACCACCGCCCAGCGGGCCGCCGAGGGTGCGACGCCGCCCGCCGCCGCGACGGCGGTGACGTCGTTGCGTGCGGCCCGGGAGCGAGCACTCGTGGCGGCGCACCGCATCGTCGGCACATCCGCAACGCCCGGACCCGGGCACTCGGCACCGGATCGGGTTACGGCGCCGGGCACCCGCCACCATCTTCAGCCGTCGTCCGCGAGGTAGCGACGCTGGTCTGAAAACCACAGGTGGCGGCCGGCCGCCTGGTGCGCTGGTGTGATCGCGCCCAGTTGCGCCAGGTCGGCCGGGTGGCCGGGCAGTGTCACCGGCTGATACCGGCTGCCGTCGCGGTTGACCCGGAACACCCGGTCCCAACGGCGGCGCACGTGAGCGCCGACGGCGGTGTTGCAGTCCGGACCAGGAACATCGCCCACCGCGCCGTCGGGCACCGGCGCCACGTCGTATCGCCGTCGATGATGCGGTACGGATCCTGCACGTGTCGTCGCGCTGGATCAGCGAGGTCATCGCTGCGCACGTCGGCGTACGGCCGCGACTGGCACATCTGGTCCAACGGTTCGAAACCAGGGGTGACGGACCGCGGAGTTCCGGACGCGCGCTGATTGCGGCAGATGAGGTTGTTTGGTGTAGCGGCTGTGGTGAGCGTGCGGAGGCAGTGACGAGACTGCCTCGTCGTATGGGCGTCGCTATGGTGCCGCACCACCGGGCGGGGTTGATCCATGCGCGCTCGGCACCGCCTCGTCACCACACACCAGGACGGAACCGTCCGGACAACCGAATGTTCAGCGTGTGGATCCATCGACGATGTACTGGCAACGACCAAAGAACGAGTCCCCCAGGAACTTACGCCAGAGGAGCGGCGCAACTTCCTCGAAGGATCAAATCCCACCTAACGTGCCAAGCCGAATCCAAGGCCACGATCCACCACTTGATTTGACTTCGACCTGACCATCGTGAGCGCGCCCCACAGTGCCGGATCGGCACCGCACGCGCACGGCCGATCGCCCGCCGAGTCGTCGCGCTCCGCACCTCAATTCGGGTGGCGTGTGCCCATTGTCCGGCGTTGATTGATTGACGGCCGGGTTCAGGGGCCAGACAACCCGGAAGCGGATACAAAGGACCAAATCCACTCGGGCTCGTCGACCCAAGGCGCCCGGAGGCGGCATGTCGGGACGATCATTCACGCATGCCGGGCCGAGCTGGGGTTGCAGGTCGAGCGGGGAGATGGACGGAGCTTCAGAGCTCGGGCGACACCTGCGAGAGAGGGAGGTATGAGGCAGGTGGCCGGATGTGCTCCGTCACAAGGATCCCGCAACGAACAGATGCGGCCCGGGACGTTGGTCGGACAGACGGAGAGGAAGAAGCGTGAACGCGAAGACTGTTGGTGTCAGGATCGGAACCTGTACGGCTTTTCTCGTGCTGGCTATGGTGACCGGGACGGCCCCCGCCGCCGCGGCGCCTGGTGAGCGGGCCGGGGGTTTCGGAGAGCGGGGTCAGGCGGTGGGGCTGAGTCGGGAGGCGGGCTCTGTTCTCCAGGCTCGTGCGGACAACCGGTTTGGTGAGTCCAGGGAAGCCCGGACGCGCGGTCTCGCAAGGGCCGCCGACAGCTCACGGCTCCTCAACAATTGCCCCTACGAGTACTTCTGCATCTACACCGGCACGAGCGCCACCGGTGATCCGTACGGTGGTGACGACATGAGGGCCTATTGGAAGTGCGGCGAACTGAACCTGGTTCCCCTGAACTGGCGCGGCCTGGGCTCCTATTACAACAATCAGACGCCCGGCACGCGGGCAACGTTCCACGACGAGTATGGAGAGCAGATCGGAAACCCGACATGTGCGGCTAGGTGCAGCGTTCCCAATAACCCAAACTGGACCGAGGTCTGGTATGTCCGAGCCTGTTAGTCTTCTACTCCAAGGCAAGGCATTTCAGTCCACGGCCAACGCCCTCAGGACGGTTTGCTGAGGTTGGAAAGCCGTCGGGGCCGGGTGCGATCGACGGATCCACAATGGCACCCGGCCCCGCCACTCGGCTGATACGGCTGATGGTCATGGACGTGCCCGGCGCTACAGTAAGGATCCACACCACGGAAGTCAGAGCTAGAACCGCGCTGGCTGTCATCCATGGGATCAGTCGGTGGGCGATCCAGTCCAAGAGCTTGGTCACCCTGCTATCTTGACGGCCACTGTCCAAAGGGCTCGACTACCCACCCCGATCGCAAGACGTGCCGATCATCCCTGAGGGTGAGTGCACCGAAGACGACAAGGAAGACGATAACCGGCTGAAGGATGCCGCGACCCCGCCGGATGGTGTGGACGGCGCCCCGAGCCTCAGCCTCTCCGCACACTCAAGCATACGGTCCCATCCTGTAAGGTCAGTGACGCGTTCGGTCGGTATCCACGTACCATCGGGCCGCGCTCGTGTCTTTTTGGCGACCTGAGGCCCTTCGCTGCTGGCACCGTTTCCGCGATCGGGAATGTGCCCCGAACGTGCAGAGTTGCTCTCTATGGGGCGATTGCCCCGGCCAGTGAGAGGAATGTTGAGTGGCGAAGTTCAAGTTCAACCCGAGCGCGCTGGAGCAGATCGGTCGCCAGGCGGTCGACGGTTTCAACCGCCAGATGCAGCCGGTTCTCGACTCGTTGTTCGACCGGTACCAGGGCCAGCCGGTCGACGTGGTGAAGACGGCCCTGGCGGGCGAGTGGCGGGCTAACAACTCCTAACGAAATGATGTTGGGCGTAACTCTGGGACGTGAAGGTCGTTCTGTCTGAACGTGAGGAGGGGTGAGCAACCGCCGTGGATCGTCTCGGACGACTTGTGGGCCGAGATCGAACCGCTGCTGCCACCTCGACCGCCTCGCCGGCAACGGTTCCCCGGCCGCAAGCCCCTCGACGACCGCAAGGTGCTGTGCGGAATCCTGTTCGTGCTCTACACCGCGATCCCGTGGGAGTACTTACCACAAGAACTCGGGTTTGGGTCGGGGATGACCTGCTGGCGCCGGTTGCGGGACTGGAACGACGCCGACGTGTGGCAACGCCTGCACGAAGTCCTGCTCGGCAAGCTGAGAGCCGCCGACCAACTGGACATGTCCCGGGCGGTGATCGACGGCACGCACATCCGGGCGCTCAAGGGTGGCTCAAAACCGGTCCGAGCCCGGTCGACCGCCGCAAGCCAGGCTCGAAACACCACGTCATCACCGACGCGGGCGGCATTCCCCTCGCCGTCACACTGACCGGCGGCAACCGCCACGACGTCACCCAACTCCTGCCCCTGGTCGACAAGATCCCACCGATCAAGGGCGTCCGAGGCCGACCGCGACAACGACCCGAGCGGATCTACGCCGACCGCGGCTACGACTTCGACAAGTACCGCCGTGAGTTACGAGCCAAGGGCATCACCCCAGTCATCGCCCGACGCGGCACCGCTCACGGCTCAGGCCTCGGCGCCCGACGATGGGTCGTCGAACAGACCATCGCCCTTGTGGGTGCCGATAATTGCGGCCACGTCATGCGGCCTGGGAATACTCGTGGATGAGTCCGCCGAGTCGGTCTCGTCGGAGGGTATGGATGTTGTCGGCTGGGGTGGTGGTGGGTAGCGGTTTCAGCGGTGCTGCCTGGCCCAGCGATCGGTGTGGTCGGTGGGTGTTGTAGTGATCGACATACTCCGTCAGGGCGGCCTGTAGCTGCCGCTGGTTGATGATCAGCATGCGGCCGAGTAGTTCGCGTCGTAGGGTGCCGATCCACCGTTCGGCGAACGCGTTGGCTCGGGGTGCCTGTGGTGGCGTCCGCAGGACCTGGATGTCTTCACCGGCGAAGACGGCGTCGAACGTCTGGGTGAATTTGCTGTCCCGGTCTCTGATCAGGAATTTGACGGTGGGGATCCGGTCGTCGAGGTCCATGAGTAGGTTGCGTGCTTGTTGGGTGACCCAGCGTCCGGTGGGGCGTGTGGTGATGCCGAGCAGGTGCACTCGGCGGGTGTGGAGTTCGATGACGAACAGGACGTGGAGTCTGGTGAACAGCAGGGTGTCGACGTGGCAGAAGTCGGTGGCCAGGATCGTTTCGGCTTGAGCGGCGAGAAACTGGCGCCAGGTCGGCCCCGATCGTTGTGGTGCTGGGTCGGTGTGTGCTTGCTCGAGGATCCGCCAGACAATGCTCGCGGCTATCTTGTGTCCGAGTTGGGCGAGTTCGCCGTGGATGCGCCGGTAGCCCCAGGTGGGGTTGTCTCTGGCCATGTCGAGTACTAGTCGGCGGACCTCGGCGCGGGTGTTTGGCCGTCCGGGTTGGCGGCGCGGGTGGCTCCAGTGCCGTTTGATCAGGGCTCGGTGCCAGCGGAGCAGGGTCGTCGGTGTGATGAACAGTCGGGCCCGGCGGGCCTTGGGTAGTAGTTGGGCCAGAGCGGTGATGAGTGCTCGGTCGGCCCAGGTGTGTCGTGGTCGTTTGACCTGGCGGCGTAGGACGGCGTTCTCGTGGCGTAGTAGCAGGATCTCGGCGTTCCTTGTCTTCGCGCTGCGGCTCAGTAGAGCTATCCAGCCGAGGAGTTGCCGACAGATCAGGTAGACGAGTGTCAGCGCCATGTTCGGATCAACGAGGGATTAAACGGTCCGGGCGTGGTCGGGAAGAGTCAGCAGCTCACGCGTTCGATCGTAGTAATCGGCACCCACACGGTCGTGGCGTGATGGGGTCAGCGGCCGGTGAACCGGCTGTCCACGAAGACGAGAGCGTCGCCGACGGCCCGCTCGGCGCCGCCACTCGGCTGGTTGACCAGCGAGCCCTCGACCGACATCGCGGTGGAGCCACCACCGTCGAGGTTGATGGCGTCGAACAGGCCGAGCGCGGCGGCGACGGCGGCGGTCTCGTCCATCGTGGTGCCGACGCTGGTCGTCATGCGGCCGTCGATCGTCGCAAGTACGATCTTGCCGTCGGCGGTCGTGCCCGCGATGGTACGCGGATTGCGCGCGAAAAAGCTGTCCGAACCGGCCGGCACCGCAATCCGTCCGCCGGCGAGCAGCCGGTAGCGGCCGTTCACCCCGAACGACCCCGCGTGCAGTCGGAGCTTTTTACCCGTCTCGTCCAGCAGGGCGTCGGTTTGCTTGACGCACCCCTTCGCCACGGCGAGCATCGCCACACTGTCCCGGCCGGTCGCCTGCAGGGACGTCTGGCCCTGACTCAGCGTCGTGCCACGGGTCGTCGAGGTCCGTACCACGCAGCCCCGCGCGTCGAGGACCACCTCGACGCCGGCCCCGGATGGCGTGGCCTCGGCGAACTCCGGGGTGAACCGCACCACGTCACCCGGCAGCGTGCACTGCGTCGGCTGGGCAAGGCCGTCGCAGCCGGCCGGAACCACCGGCGGGTGGTTGATGAAATCCAGCGGCAGCGTGACCTTCGTCCGCGTGTTCTGGACCGTGCCGGTCCAGCGCAACTGGCCCACCAGGACCTTGTTGCTTCTGGCATCCACCACCAGGTTGGCCTCGGCCGGGTCGCCGGTCGGCTCACTGAGCAGCTTTCCGCCGAACACGCCCAAGCCCACCGGATCGCCCGGGTACTGCGCGCTTGCGGTGAAGGTGAAGAAGGAGGCGTTGACCCCCGCGAGAGCGCCGGCGGAACGGACCAGATCGGTGGTCTTCTCCACCTTCGCCAGGTCGGGACCGTACGTCGCCGCCAGGTGTCCGCGGGTCGCCGTCGGGTCGATGGTCAGCACGTTGACGACCCACGGCCCACGGGTCGTGGTATTGATCTGGTCGGCTGGAGCCGGGTCGGTTCCGCGGACGATCCGGGTCAACGTAACGCCGCGGGTCAACGTCTGGCTGCTCCGGCTCTCCGCGAGGCCGGCATCGCCCAGCGGCAGAGTCGCACCGCTGGGCGCGGCGTGCGCCACGGGGGCGAAGCCGAGGCCGGTCACGACGGCCGCGACGGCCGCGACAGCTCCGAACCGCCGAAGTTTGGGTACGGAGGAGGTGTAGAAGATCATGATCTCATCCTGTTTGGCCGGATGAACCGCTCGGCCCATTAGCGCTGAAGAGCAAGCCAACTGTGGGTAACCAGAACTGTCGTACCCGGGCCGCCAGCGCCGGCCGTCGTACCTGGATCGGCCCCGTCGGTCGTGCGGTGAGTGGGAATCGCCGCCAGCTACGGCCGGCGTCGGGGTCGGGAGTCGGTTGGCCGCAGGATCAGACGCGACCGCGCAGACGGGACCAGACCAGATAATCTGCTGCCCGGCGGTTCCGGAGACGGTGGCCGGTCGCCGGAAGAGGCCGTACGGGGTGAGGTCTAGGGGGCGGCGTCTGGGCGCGGTGTTCAGGCGGCGGTTCGGTGAGTTGCTCTACGGAATGACGGACGTCCCGATCGCCTTGGCCGGGCTACTGGGCCTGTTTTTCACCTTCGCCGTCGGTACGCTGCTCCTGGTGCTCGTTGTCGGTGTACCGGTGGCGGCGGCCGGACCGGAGCGGCGCGTCCGCCACGAGACTTCGGGTCACCGTCGAAGCTGCGCATCGCGACTCTCCGACTGGAGGAGCAGGTGGAGACGGGGACCGACGGTCGGGTGATCCGCAAGTACCGGCTACGACTGGCACCGTTGGTGTTCATCACCCTCTTTCTCGGGTTGCCGGGCATCTCGTTGGCGCGCTGGATCGTGCCGGAGGACGACCTGCCCCTGACTTTCAAGGCGGGAATGCTCGTGCTGATCAGCACGGTGTATCTCGCCATCATCTGGTTCTGGCGGGCGGCGACCATCGTCTATCCGGATCACATCGCAGTACGGCAGCTGTTTCGGACCCGCAGGACGGTGTGGTCCGACGTGTTGAGCATCGAGATGGAGAACAACCCGGCTTCGTCCAGGATGATGCTGCTCGACCGCGAGGGCCGGCTGTTCGCTTTGCCAGGGGGCGTTGGGGCACAAGCTCGCGAGGTGCGAGCCATCAAAAACATATGGGAGCGATCCCGTGGCGGGGGTTGGACGCCGCCGGCTGAAGCCACCGTGCTGGCGGCCCAGTACCGCGCCTGGGCGCGGGAATCCGCGATTGTATGGGCGATTTTCCTGACAGTTGGTTCGTTCCTCGCGATGGTGGTGTCCGGACTTGTCCTTAACACCAGGTCAGAGTGGGAAAACGACGAGATCCCATGGTTGTTCCAAGCGATCGGCTTCGTGCCGGTGGTGGTGTTCGTCGCCGTGTATCAGGTCGCTGTCCGCCTCCTCCGCCGCAGGCAACACACGGCATACGTGCCCTGACCCGAGATGAGCGCGCTTCCGCCTCTGCCCAGGGACATAGCGTCCACGCGTACGCGGTGAACGGCTGGCGCTCGCCGGAGGGCCCACGCCGTTGGCTGTTCCGGGGGAGACGGCGCGGGTGGCGTGGGCGGCGAGCCCGAAGGGCACACCGGCGATGTTGATGCGGGACCGGTCGCAGGATCTGCTCATCGATGAGGATCTCAGTCCTGTCGAGACGTGGGAGAACTTCTGGTGGAGCGTGGTGTCGAGGTCGACCACGTCACTGTGTTTCGGTGGGTGCAACGGAAGTCCTGTGAGGGAGGACCTGATGCACTGATCTCGGCACGACCGTGCACGCGGCGGCGCGGTTTACAAATGGAGCCGAGCCCACGGACAGTGATGGGCAGAGCCCGGCCTGCGCACACGGTCGGCGGCAGAACAGCGCACGCTCACCTCGGCTCATGACCACGGACCTTAAGATCGTGGTCATGTCAAGCCTGCTCGAAGTCGTCTCCAGCCTGCACGACATCCCGACGGGCGACGGGTGTTCGGCAGGTCCAACGATCTACGCCAGACGTCCTGACTGGAGCAGACGGTAGCGTCACCCGGTGACTACCGAACTGCCCACATTCGAGTTCGCCTTTCCCGGCCCGTTGCGCGACAAGCTGGTCGCCGCCGTGCTCGCTGGTACCAAGACCGCTACTACCGGGCTGCTCCAGGACTACGAGATCGACGGCGAACCGCTTCCGACCGTGGGCACCCGAGCGGCCGTGGTGGACTCCTTCGGGGGCCGGGTCGCGGTGATCGAGGTGACCAACGTGCGCGTCAGTCGGCTTGGCGATGTCGACGTTGACCACGCCCGCGACGAGGGCGAGGGAGACAACTCGGTTGCCTCCTGGCGAGCCGGGCACGAGGGCTACTGGCACGGACCGGACTATCGCGGCTGGCTGGGGGACTCGGACTTCACCGTGGACGATGACACACCGGTTGTGCTGGAGCGGTTCCGCGTCGTTACGGTGTTCTGACCTTGAATGAGCCGGATGCACACCCCGCTGATGTCCCAGGCTGTAGGCGATGCCCCGTTTCGGCAAGAGTGGACGTCCCCGCATCCGGCCCGCCAGGTTGACGACTACTGGGAGTGACAGGTGTGCCCGCAACTTGCGCGGATTTGTGGCAGAACCGGATGCCTCGGGTTTCGGCGCGCCGTTGGCCCGCGAGCAGTTGGTTGGTTGCGGTCAGGTAGTCGATGCATCCGACGTCGATGGCGAAGAAGCGCACACCGCGTCGTTACGGAGCTGTTTTGCCGCGATCAGTCGGCGGCGAGTTGCTCGGGCGTAAGCGGCCGCAGCAGGCAGAATTCGTTGCCGTCCGGATCCGCCATCACCACCCAACTGGCGTCCGAACCTTACCCAACGTCCACGCGCCGCGCACCGAGTTCCTCCAGCCGGGCCACCTCAGCAGCCTGGTCACGCGGTCGCAGATCGAGGGGCAGGCGATTCTTGCCAGCCTTCTGCCTCCGGGACGCGCAGGAACAGTAGGTCCGGTGCAACTCCGTCTTCGCGACTTCCGGGCGGCAGACCGGAGACCAGGGCCAGGATCTCGTCCAGCACCGGGCAGGTACCGGCGATGGTGGCGGTGGCGCCGGGGACCGTGCTCGCGTGTCGGTCGTGGCGGATAACATCCGGCGTCATGACCGCCGTTGCCACGTACCGGTATCTCGGGTCTGCCGTCCTGCGTCCCGACGGGCTCGCCCTGCAGACCAGTGGCGGTCCGCTGGCTTACCCTCGGTTCTCCGCCGGTTTCCTCACCACGCCCCGGGCCGCCGCTGGTGGCCTGCTCGCGGTCGCCGAGGGCGCCCGCACCCGCCACCACCGGCCCGTCGACCCGCCCGGCTTGGACCCGGTGGTGACCGGCAGCCGCGACCGGTTGCGTTTCGAGTCCTTCTCCGGATCCTGCGGCGTCTATGCCCGGCTCGACGTGCTGTCGACCGGGATCGACGGCGAGATCGTCGCGCATGGCACCACCACCAATGTCGTCGTCAACCCGCCGCTGCGGCAGGCCCTGGCCCGGGGCGGCGGCGTCGACCCGCTGCGCCTGTCGGCCGGCCCCGACGACCTCACCGTCTCCACGATGGACGACAGCGTGGCGGAGAAGAAGGTTCCGCTGCCGCCACGCGGGCTGCGCGGCTTCACCGAGGTGCACGTGCTCGCCGCCGACTTCGCACCGCGGGCCGAGATCACCGCTGCTGACGCCGCAGTCTTCCTGCGTCGGCTTCCGGCCGGCCCTGACCGGTCGGTGCCGGCCGGCCGTACGCTGCGGCTGACCACCCGGCCGACGCCCGGCGCGGTCTGTCTCGCCGGCGCCGGTCGGCTCACCGCGCTCCGCGGGATGCGCCGCTTCGCGAAGACCCTCCGGGTGTACGGCCCGCCCGTCGCCGCCGATTCGCTGCCGACGCCCGGCACCCGGGAGCTGGACACCGATGAGCTGCGGCTCTCGCCCATGCTGTCGCCGGAACTGTACCGCGGGTTCTCCGGCGAGGGCGCGACCTTGACCGCGCTCGCGAGCGACCATGTCGTCGACGACGCTGACCTGGTCGGTGCCCTCCTCTCCTGGGATCCGATCATCGACGTGGCCGGACTCGCCACCGCGACCGGGATCGATTCGGGCCGGGTCCGGGCCGCCCTGGCGCAGCTCGGCACCGCCGGTCGGGTCGGCTACGACGTGTCGGAGGCGGCCTACTTTCGCCGGGTGCAGCCGTACGACGCCGGCCGTGCCGAGCGGGACAATCCGCGGCTGGTCGGGGCACGGGCGCTAATCGAGGCGAAGGCGGTGGAGATCGACGGCGCGGTGGCCACGGTACGCGGCGGCGACGAGAGCTACCGGGTCCGGATCCACCCCGACGGTCAGCACAGCTGCTCCTGCCCCTGGTGGACCGGACACCATGGGCAGCGCAGTCCCTGCAAACACGCCCTCGCGGTCTCGATGCTCGTGGGCGGGGCGGAGGTCCCGGCGTGACCACGGAACTGTTCGACCTCATCCACAGGGGCGGGGTCGACGAGATCACGGTGGCGCTCACCGGCCTCGACGAGTCGCGACGGCGCCAGATCGGCATCGAACTGGTGGCGTACGTCCGCAAGCTCCGGGACAACCGGTGGGCCGGCCGGGAGGCGACTGCGCTGGCCGTCGCCGCGGTCGGCGCTCTGCCGAGCGCGGCGAAGGTGGCCGAGCTGCTCGGCCGGCAGTCGGTCTCGCTCGACGAGGAGGACGGGCCACCGGTGGTCCGGATGGCGCGGCACCGGGGCGTCGACTGGCTGCCCGAGCTTGCTCACCGGCTGGCAGACCGGCTGCCCCGGACGGATCCGTGGTTCGCCACGCGTTTCATCGCCCACCTGCTCGTGGCGGACCAGGCCGCGCCCCCCACCGACGAGCGGTTCGTCACGGGCTGGGCCGGCATGTTGTCGTGGCCGCCGCGACGGGAGCGCGATGTTCCGCTGCTCGACCGGCTCCGCACCGATCCGTTCCTCGACACGCTGCTGCCCCGGCTGTTCGAGGTGGACGGCCTCGGCACCCGGCTGGCGTTCGACGACTTCAAGGCCGGGGAGAGCCTCGCTCTGCCGTCCGCGCTTGCCCGGCTCGTCGCCGAGGGCCGGCTGGACCGGACGGTGCTGCTGCGGAGCTGCTTCGACCGGTTGGTCCGGGGCGACCGGGCCGCCGCGTTGCGCCCGTTCGTCGCCCTGCACGACCTGCTCGCGCCGACCCCGGCCGAGTGCGCCGAACACGTCGCCGACTACCTGCGACTGCTCGCCGACGGCCCGGGTCCGGTGGCGTCGATGGCGCAGCGGGCGTTGCGCGGACTGCCGGAGGTCGAGGTGGAGGCCCTGCTCGACGCGTCCCGGGCGGTGCTGGCCCGGCCGGATAAAGGGCTGGTCCGTGCCCAACTCAACTGGCTCGACCAGCTCGCCCGGCAACGGCCGGACCGCGCCGCGGAGATCGCCACGGTACTCGGAGAGGGCGCCGGGCATCCCGCGTCCGACCTACGGGACCGGGCCGCGACGCTGGCGACCAAGCACGGGGCGGCACCGGCCCCGGCACCGACGGCGGTTGAGCACCGGGGCGACGAGCTGCCGGCACCGCCGGTCCTGGCCGCCGCGCCTTCGCCGATCATCGACCCGGACGAGTTGGTCGAGGAGGCCGCCGTCCTGCTCGGCGGCGAGTCGGCCATACTGCCGTTGGAGCGGGTGCTCGACGGCCTGGCCCGGCTGGTCGGTGCTGACCAGCCCCGACTCGCCCGGAGCCTGAGAGCGGTGGTGGACCGGCTCCCGGACCGAAGCTTGGAGCACCCCTGGGATCCGTGCTGTGTGCACGGTCAGGTGGCCGGGTTGCTGCGGGCGGCGGTCGACGCCCCCGACGCCGCCGCGCTGCGGGCCCGCTGGGCCGGCCTGCTCGCCGCACTCCGCCAGGCGGGACCGCCGGATCCGCGGGTGGCGCCGCCGCACTGGCTGCTCCGGCTGCGCCTCGCCGAACTCGGCACGCAGCTCGGCCGGTCGCCGGCGGGTGTCGGCCTGCTCGCCGCGCCGACCGCCGCCAACGGCTCCCTCGACCCCGGGGTGCTGTATGAGCGGGTCGCCGCGCTCGGTGACCGGGAGCCGGGGCACTGGGACCTCACCCAGGCCCTGCTGCGGCTACCGCCCGTTGTCGACGAGGCGTCGGCCGCGCGGGCGGCGGCGCTGGGTACCCCGGCTGGCGACCGGCTCGCCGTCTGGCTGCGTACCCCCGGCGTTCCGGAACCCCTCGCCCGGCCGGTCACCGTGTTCTTCAACTCCCGGGCGGTGTCCTTCTTCGGCATCCCCGGTGGGTCGACGCGGCGCACGGTGGTCGAGATCAAACCTCCGGAGAGCCCGGAGGGTGAGCGGTTCGAGGATCCGTTGCGGCTGCTCTCCGGCTGGCAGGCACGGTTCGACAGTCCCTGCGCCATCTGGTCGACACTCTGGCCGGCGTTGCTCCCGGGCTACCGGGGCCTGGTCGCCACGTACGCCCTGCCCGACATCGCCAGCGCCGCCGACCAGGAGACCCGGGGCGCCGCGGCGGTGCTGCCGCTGCTCGCCGAGAGCGCCGGCCACGGCGGCGTCGCGCTGGACCTCGCCCTGACGTACGGGCTGGGGGCCCGGCACCGGTCCGACCGGGCCGCCGCGCTCGACGCCCTGCTGATCCTCGCCGCCGCCGGGGACCTCGACGCCGAAGCGGTCGGTCGGCAGCTCGGTACGCTCGGCGCGGCCGGGATGCTCGTCCTGACCCGGGCCGTCGAACCGTTGCGGGACGCGGCGGCGGCCGGTGCCCCACTCACCACCTGGCGACTGCTCGCCGCCGCGCTGCCCGCGCTGCTGACCGCACCGACGCCACCCCGGGGCACCCCGGACCTGCTCACCCTGGCCGTCGAAACGGCGACCGTGACCGGGGCCCGGATCGAGGTTCCGGGCCTGGCCGAGGTGGCCGCGCGTCGTGGCTCGAGCCGGCTGGTCACCGAGGCGCGGCGGCTCGCCACGGCGTTCGACCCCGGGTGAGTGCGGGCGGACAGGGACGTGACCGGAAGGACGCGGTGTCCCGCGGTCTCCGGTCGCGGCACGCGCCTGAGTCGCCCGGCCGGGACGACTGCCGAAGTGCCCGCTCCCCAGATCGCAAGAAGATGACTCCCAGTCTCAGCTCGACCTCGATCAGCGCCACATGCGCGTCGGCTTGGTGACTGAACGTCATCATCTGGCGCGGTCGTGGTCGAGATGTGTAGGAGTACGACTGCCGCGGCGACGATCTTCCCGATACGCCATGGATTCAGGCAGACGTTGCGCAGTGCCCTGAAGGTCATCTTCAGCATGGCGTTGGCGCGTTCACCGATGGCCCGCAGACCGTTGTGGGCCTTGTTGAACTGCTGTTCGACGGGTGTCAGGTCGGCTTTTTTGGGCGCCACGGTGAGGGTGTCGGCTTCGCCCTCGGTAACTGATCAGGTTGCACGTGTGCGTGGCACGAACGTCGGTCGTGCGCTGGTCACGGGCGGGCTGCGTCGTTGAGGTGTGCAAAGGTTTGGCGCCAGTTGGCGTACCAGGCCGCGAACCATGGGTGCCGGTCGGCCAGCGGTAGGATCGTGGTGACCGTTTCCCGGTAGTACGAGGCGCGTTTGGCTGGTCGGGGGTGGGTGTCGAGGCGCTGAACGTTGCTCAGTCGGTCGGCCAGCTTTAGATATATCGCGTCGTCGGGCGCTTTGGACAGTCGGGCGAGGTAGCGGGCCCGCGCGGTGGCTGGGTCGTGGCCGGGTTCGGGGTTCGGCTTGGTTACCCAGGCGACGAGTGCGGCGACGCGGGTTCCGAATCGCTCGCGTACCTCGTCCAGCTCAGTGTCGGTGTCTTCGACTACGTCGTGCAGGACGGCGGCGACCAACAGGTCGGTGTCGGTCATCGCTGCCCCGGTGGTTAGCACCGCGACCGTCTCCAGCAGGTGCTCAAGGTAGGGTTCGCCGGCCGGCCGGGTCTGGTCACCGTGGCGTTCGGCCGCGAAGGCCACCGCGTTGTCCAGGGCGGCCAGTGTGTCACCGGCTAGCCGGTTCGACAGCTCGGTCCGAAGCGACGCCCATGCCTGTACCGGCCCGAAAGTCTGCAGAGTGTGTACGCCCATGACGGTAACTGTAGATTGTTGCGTCCACGGGTAACGTCCTTGGCTTATCGACGTCGGTGCGGCGCCTGACTGGCACCACGGTTTCGCCGATCCCGGATAAGGCGGTCTGGTTGGGCAGGACACAGGTTCTCGTCGGAGTGGCGGCTTGATCGTGGGATTCTGGTCATGAGGATGGGCGGGTGCCTGTCCATCGATCCATTGTGGAACTGCTTGAGCGGCTTGCGGTGTTGGAGGCGGCGCTTGCGGAGCGGGATGCGCGGATCGAGACGTTGGTAGCGGAGAAACGCGGAGTTGCGGCGCCGGTTGGGGCAGAATCCGCGGAACTCGTCGAAGCCGCCGTCGTCGGAGGGGTTGGACAAGCCGGCGCCCAGGTCGCTGCGGAAGCGGTCGGGTCGGTCAGCGGGGTGGGCAGGCCGGGCATGAGGGTCATACGCTGCGGCAGGTCGACCGTGTAGCTGCCGAAATGCCGTCCGCGCAGGTCAGGCGGCATGCTCGTACTCGTGGAGGATGCCGCCGAGGCGGTCACGTCGGCGGATGTTCAGATGGGCAATTCGGTACGGATCGGTGATCGGTTCGGGCAGCGGCGCGAGTGGCCGGGCGTTCGCGATGCCTTGATGCGGCCTGTGTCCGTTGTAGAAGATCTCGAACTCGCGTAGCGCGTGCAGCAGATGTCGCTGGTTGAAGATCAGCGTCCGGTCGAGCAGCTCGTGCCGGCATGTCCGCACCCAGCGTTCCATCACGACATTCATCCGGGGAACGCGGACACCGCTGCGCACGAGCGTGATCCCGGCGTCGGCGAGGACGGCGTCGAACAGGGCCGGGTACCTGCCGTCCCGATCCCGGATGAAGTACCTCACCTGGCATCCCGCGTCCTCGAGGTCCATGACGAGGTTGCGGGCGGTCTGGGCCACCCACGCGGCGGTCGGGTGCGCGGTCGCGCCGAGGACACGGACACGGCGGCTGGCGTGCTCGATTACGGCGAGGATGTACAACCTGGTGCCGGTCAGCGTGATGGTCTCGATGAAGTCCGCCGCCACCAGCGCGTCGGCCTGCGAGCGCAGGAACTGCGCCCAGGTGGTGGCGACCCGGTCCGGGGCGGGGTCGATCCCGGCGGCGCGCAGGATCTCCCAGACCGTGGAGGCGGCGACCGTGACCCCGAGGGTGAGTAGTTCCCCGTGTACTCTCCGATAGCCCCACGACGGGTTCTCCTCCACCAGGCGCAGCACCAGTGCGCGGATCGAGCGGATGGTGCGTGGCCGGCCCCGTCGGCGAGGCCGCGACGTGGCCGCGTGGTGGCTGGCGAGCCTGCAGGTCACGGTGCCAGCGCAGGATCGTGTCGGGCCGCACCAATAACCGCAGGCTGTGCAGGGTGGGTCTCGGAAGGCGGTGCAACAGCGCGGCCAGCCAGGCCCGGTCGGCTGGATCGAACCGGACTCGCTGCCCGTCGAGCCGGCGTTGCAGCACCGCGAGCTGGTGGCGCAGGGCGAGGATCTCCGCGTCCTTGTCCCGGCCGCTGCCCGGCAGCAGCCGCAGCAACGCGAACGCGTTGGTGATACCCAGGTACGCCAGTCGCAACAGCATGAAGCGGCATCATCGCGTAGTCACCAACGACGATAAATGAGGGGACAGGGGAGGAGCCGACCAAGATCTGCTCCGAAGATCGAGATGCCTGCTGACCAGTACGAACGTATTTCTCGGCAGGAACAAGGCGCTGGGCCCGCGGGCGGCCGGCACCGGTCGGTGGGGCGAAATCTGGGTGGAGATTACCTAGTTGTCGTGGACGTGCTCGGGCTCTTGCTCAGATCGGTCTACCCCACGGCCTGTCCGCTAGCAGGGTGCCTGTGAGGGTGTCGTCAGAAGGCGTGGGTGACGGTGACGGTGACGTTCGAGCACGAGTTGGCGTAGCTGGTCAGGGCGTTCTTCTCGGCGGTGTCGACGGTGAGCCGCCACCGGGTTTTGACCGCGGTCCGTTCGGCGACGTAGCGGCAGCGTTCCAGGGTTGGCATCCAGGGCGTGGGGGCCTGGCCGCCCTTGGATCTGAACCAGCTCGAAGTCGTTGACGGTGACGAGTGGCGGATGTGCGATTGTGTCGGACCACACCTTTGTGATCATGAAGCTTCCCGCGGGCCTTCTCGCCGTGGACCGAACGTCGCGCCTACCGGTCGGTTGAGGGAAGCCCGTTTGGTGGTGTGTCCTCCGGCAAGGTGAAACCTGAGCGATTTTCCTTTCCTGTCTGAGATTTCCGCTGACCGTGACTACCGTGAGGTTCGGGCGATCAAACAATTCACTGCGGCAACGGAGCCCGGCCGCCATCGGTCCACGCGCCGCTCGGCGGCGCTTCCGACCGGTTGCGGCTTCGGGCCGGGTCGCGGTTGGCAGCCACGCACATCTGCGCCTTCGGAAACCACTGACCAACGAGGGAGAAACACATGCTCGGTATCTCGCTACGTCGGCCGAAGATCATCGCCGCGACGCTCGTCGCCGCAACGTTCATTACGGTGCTCGGCTCAGCCACCCCACAGGTGTTCGCGGACGGCGGTCCGCGATCAACCCCCAACGAGGTGCATGACACCAGGCCGACCATCGTCCTGGTGCATGGCGCCTGGGCCGACGGCTCGAGCTGGAGTGGGGAGGTCCGCAATCTCCAGGCACGCGGTTACGAGGTTCAGGTTGCGCCGCAACCCAACCGAGGGCCGACGATCGACAGCGGCTACCTGAAGGACTTCCTGTCCACCATCGAGGGTCCCATCGTGCTCGCGGCCCACTCGTACGGCGGCTTTGTGGCAAGCGATGCCGCGACCGGCAACAGCAACGTCAAGGCACTCGTGTTCGTCGACGCCTTCGCCCCAGACGAAGGGGAGACCGTGGCAGAACTCACCGCCGGCTCCGGCTCGGTGCTTGAGCCGGCCTTGACCGATCCCACGAGCGTTTTCAAGCTCGTGCCGTTCCCTGGTGCCCCGGAAGGTGCGGTCGACGCGTACGTCCTGCCGGAGGTGTTCATCACCGGCTTCGCCAACGATCTGCCTCGGCCGCAGGCGGCGGTGCTCGCCGTATCCCAAAGCGCCCTGGCCACGAATGCCCTGACTGAGCCGGCCACCGAGCCGGCGTGGAAGACGATCCCCTCATGGGCAGTGATCGGTACCGAGGATCGGGTTATCCCGCCGGCCAGCCAGGAGGCGATGATGGAGCGAGCGGGGGCCAAGATTACCCGGATCGACGCCTCTCACCTGGGACTGATCTCGCATCCCGACGAGGTCACCGAGGTCATCCTGGAGGCGGTCCGGGCGACCGTCTGACGGTACCTCGTGACATCGGCAGCAGCCGTGGCCGTGTGGGCCGAACCGGCCCCGCGCGGCCACGGTGACCGCGATACCTGAAAACCCGGTCGGTACGCCGTTCACCTCGGGGTCCGGTACAGAAAGAAAGGGCCGGCCGTGGCATCGCGGTGAGCGATGCCACGGCCGGTTGTCGTGTCAGTTGGTCGCCTTGGCGGCGGCCTCGATCTGGTTGGTGACCGCGCCCGTGTCGGTGATCATTGACAGGTGGGGGGCGTTGATCTCGATGGTGTGTGCCTTGGCCCTCTCGGACATGGCGATCTGCTCGGCGGCAGGGATGACGTCGTCCTGCTTGCCAATTACCGACCACGAGGGAATGGTGCGCCAGGCCGGCTCGCCGGACTCCTCGAACAGGGCGTTCGACGCCAGGGGGCGCTGCCGGGCGGCCAGCACCGCCACGTCCTTGGCAGGAATGGTCTTGTCGGCGAACGCCTTGCCGAAGATCGACGGCTTCACGTAGAAGTTGGCAACTCCCTCGTCGGCGCCGGGGATCGCGACCTGGTCGAAGACGGTGGACGGTTCGGCCGCGAAGACCGAGCCCGGCACGGCCGAGGTCAGCGAGTACACGGTGTCGTGCTGGTCCGGGATGTACGCGTCGACGTACACCAGGGCCTTGACCTTGTACCGTTCGGAAACTCGGTCATGGCCTGTGAAGTGCGGTTTTGTGTGACGTCGGGCGTGTGTTGATGGCCATGCTGACGTCCATGATCCTGTCGCGTGGGTACCTGTTTCTGTGTCAGATCATGCAGTTGATCGTGCTTGCGTTGCGCGGCGATCGGTCCAAAGAGGTCGAGATCCTTGTGCTGCGTCACCAGGTTGCGGTCCTGCTTCGGCAGGTCAGCCGTCCGGATCTCGAGCCAACGGACCGGGCAGTGTTGTCGGTGTTGTCGCGTCTGCTGCCCCGACCGCGGTGGGCGAGTTTCTTCGTCACCCCGGCCACGCTGTTGCGGTGGCACCGCGACCTGGTCGCCCGGAGGTGGACCTACCCGAGGCGTCCGGGCCGCCCATCAACTCGAGGGGAGGTGCGCAGGCTGATACTACGGCTGGCCGAGGAGAATCCGACCTGGGGCTGCCGGCGGATCCAGGGCGAGATGGGGGCTTACCCCCGGATCTTGGACACGGAGTTTATGCGGCCGGGGCCAGCGTAGTCGGTGCCGGTCGGGTGGTCTTCTCGTAGGTGATCGGGGATTGCTGTCCGAGTCGGGAGTGGCGTCGGACGGTGTTGTAGCGGTGGGAGCCACCGGAACGCGGTGAGTCGGGCTTGCCGTTCGTCGGTGAAGGCGCGGCGGCCCTGGAGGGTTTCGCGTTTGAAGGTGGCGTTGAACGATTCGGCCGCGGCGTTGTCGGCGGAACTGCCGACCGCGCTCATCGACTGCCGGACCCCGGTCGTGGTGCAGGCGTCCGCGAACGCCTTCGACGTGTATTGGGCTCCGTGATCGGTGTGCATGATCACCCCGGCGAGGCTGCCCCGGGTACGCCGCGCGGCGTGCAGGGCGTCGATGACCAGGCCGGTACGCATGTGATCGGCGATCGCCCAGCCCGCCAGCCGGCGGGAGTGCAGGTCGATGACGGTGGCCAGGTAGAGGAACCCACCGTCGCCGACCGGCAGGCACGTGATGTCACCGACGTAGCGCCGGTTCGGTGCGGGGCGGTGAAGTCCCGGCCGATCAGGTCCGAGGCCTTCGCCGCGGCCGGGTCCGGCACCGTGCGTGGTACGCGTGCGGCGGCCCAGCCGCAGGCCCTGCACACCGAAGCGGCGCATCACCCGGGCGACCCGCTTACGGTTGACCGCCAGGCCGGCGTCGCGGAGTTCGGCGGTGATCCGCGGCGCCCCGTAGGTGCCGTCGTGGGCCGCGTGCACCGCCCGGATCCGGTCCGCGAGAGCGACGTCCGTGGCCTGCCGCGCCGCCCTGGCCGCGGCAGTCGACCGCCAGTGGTAGTAGCTGGACCGGGACACCCCGAGAATCTGACACAACCGCTTCACGCCGTGGCGTGGTTGGTGATCGGCGACGAACTGGAAGCGGTTCACCAGCGCGTCTCCCCGGCGAAATACCGGGCCGCCTTACGCAGGATGTCGCGTTCCTCCTCCAACTCCCGGACCCGTCGACGCAACGCGGCGTTCTCGTCCTCGACCGAACCAGCCGCCTGCGATCCCACCGCCGACGCCGCCGGCCCGGCCGCGAACGCGGCGACGGCAGTGAACTGGCTGCCGGCCTGTCCCGCCACTGGCGCGACCGGTTCGACACGGACGAGTTCGCAATCGTGGGCTCAACCTTGATCGTTGGAAACTGGGCCGACGCCGCCGAGACGGTGTCTGATCGACAGTACGTCGGAATCGACCTCGGCACTGGGGCGCAGAAGTGGCGAACGACGTTGCCAGCCGGGGTGACCCCGATACTCATCGGTCCGGTGGCCCGCGATGCCCAGCGCGTGCGGATCCTCGACTCGACCGGGTTGGTTGTGTACGACCTCGACCCGGCCGCCGGGCACACCGAGAAGACGGTGGCCCTCGCGAACCCGTTCACGGTGAATGACTTGGCCAACGCGGAATTCTTTCCGAAGATCCTGGGCGGCATGCTCGTGCTCTGCCCGCAGGCGGCCCAGTTCTCCACCGTCGCCGTCGGATTCCCCATTGGCGACTGATCGCCAAACGCTCGCCCACTGAATCTCAACGAAGGGAAAGTGAATCGTGACCAGGGAAGCTGACGTCCACGCAGACATCAGGAAGGGGGACAAGGACACCGTGAGCGGCCACCGAGGGGTGATGACTTTCGCGGTACTGCTGGCTGGTGTTCTGCTGCTTGGCCGCGGCGGCGTCAAGCCGGGCAGCGCGGGTGTCACCTTCAGCATCCGCAGCGCCCGCTGGAAGAACCGCCGAGCCGCAGCGGCGTCCCGTCGGGCCGAGACGAGGACATCGATGACCTGCCCGTACTGGTCGACGGCCCGGTACACGTACCGCCATACGCCATTGACTTTGACGTACGTCTCGTCAACGAACCATCGGTCGCCCGGTGAGTGGCGGGTGAAGCGGGCGGCGTCGGCAAGCAGTGGGGTGAACCGCTGCACCCATCGGAAGATGGTGACATGGTCGACCTCGATACCACGCTCGACCAGGAGTTCTTCCACGTCGCGGTAGGACAGGTTGTAACGGAGGTACCAGCGCACAGCGACCACGATCACCTCGGCCGGAAACCGAAACCCGGCGAACGCCGACCTGGGCGGCGACCATCGGGCTCGGGAGCTCGAACGCTTCACGCACCAAGCGTGCCTCGTCCCTGGCAACCACCAGTGCAACGGACCCGCCGAGCGCATCGGCCAGCTCGGCCGCCGCGCCGGACCGCCGGCCATTGGGACATTTCACGCGGTATCGGGGAGGATGCCGATCGAGAAGCCGGCGATCTCGGAGAGCCGGCCACGCCACAACGTGGTCCCCTGACTCGGCATTACCCGGGAGCCCGAGACATACCGTGCGTTCACGAGGTGGATGTAGCCGTATCGCAGCGTGGCCACAACTTGATCTTCGTCGTCATCCGGCTTCGCGATTCCGCTCATCAGTTCCCCGAGGTATTCAGCGAGACTGCGTGCTTCGGGGGTATCCGTCGAGGCCTCGACGAAGTCACCCAGTTCTCGGAACCACCGGTCTCGTCCAATCACGGTGCCCGTGACGATTCCGCCACTGACGTTCAGCGTGACTCCGATTGAGACGTTATCTTCCTGGGCGATCCGAGCGAGGATCTGGAGTGCCAGGTCGGGACGAGTTTTCGTGTAGTCGGGGGTCGGATCCTGGTCGGCGTTCGTCGATTCCGTCATGAGGCGTCCCCTACTCTCGGTTACGAGGATGTCGAGCGTGTTCACCCTATGCCGAGGGTCAACTCGGGAGGCTGGCCGGCCGAGGAAGTCGCGGCCGGCGTCGCTCGAATGGTCGGCGGTCTTGGTGTGCAGGGTCAGCACGCTCAGGTGCCGACCGTCCGGGCCGAACAGTCTGTCGGCGCCGCGTGAAAACTGACCCCGTGGTTCCGGTTGAATTTTGACCCCCTCCGGAA
>NZ_JBHSPR010000022.1:0-2423 GCF_042658085.1 Plantactinospora solaniradicis
ACGTGTAGATCACATACGCCAACCCGTCCGGGGCCACGTGTCGATTCGACACAGCCGCCGGCAGAGCGGCGACCTGATCGGTGACCTCGTCCAGACGGACCTGTCGTACTCCGGTCGTGGACATCGCCGACAGGGTGTCGGTGGTGCCGACCAGGACGGTGGTGTCACTGTCGGCGACCATGTAGTCGAGCCGGTCGCTGGGGTACGCCGGGTCCAACGGCACGAACGCGCCACCGGCCTTCCACACCGCCAACAACCCGACCACCATGTCCACCCCACGCGGCAGACACAAACCCACCCGCGACTCCGCCCCCACCCCCACCCCAGTCAGGTACCGGGCGAGCCGGTTCGCCCGCTGGTCCAACTCGGCATAGGTCAGCACATCTGCACCGCAGCGCACCGCGACCACGTCCGGTGACGCCGCGACCCGTGCCTCGAACAACTCCGGCACCATCTGGTCGGGAACCCGCACCGCCGTGTCGTTCCACCGGCCGACGACCAGTGACCGTTCCGCGTCGTCCAGGACCTCGATATCGCTGAGCCGCAGACCCGGATCCGCCGCCACCTGCTCCAACACCCGCACCAACCGAGCAGCCAACCCCTGCACAGTCGACTCGTCAAACAGATCAGTGGCGAAGAGAATCCCACCGTGGAGCCCGGCCGGCGAACCCTCCGCATCACGCCGCTCCGCCAACTCAACAGACAGATCGAACCGCGCCGACATCCCCGAGGATTCGTCCACCGGGTCAACTCGTAGGCCAGGTAGCTCCCATGGCTTCTCACCGCCAGGAAGGTTCTGCACGGCGAACATGACCTGGAACAACGGGTTGCGGCTCAGCGAACGGACCGGATTCAGGTCGTCCACGAGGCGTTCGAACGGTAGGTCCTGGTGTGCGTACGCCGCCAGGTCCGCCTCCCGTACCCGGGCCAGCACCTCACCGAACGACGGATCCCCACTCAGATCGGCCCGCAACACCAACGTGTTGACGAAGAACCCGACCAGATCATCCAACGCAGCGTCCCCACGACCGGCGATGGCCGTACCCATCGGAATGTCCGTACCCGCACCCACCCGCGACAGCAACACCGCCAACGCCGCGTGCAGCACCATGAACATCGTCGCGCCACCACGCTGCGCGAGCCGCTCCAGCCCGGCATGGACGTCCGCGGTCACGTCGAAGGACACGTTCGCGCCCTGGAAGGTTGACGTCGTCGGGCGGGTTCGGTCAGTGGGAAGCGTGAGCTCCTGTGGTGCGTCTGCCAGCGCTTCCCGCCAATACGCCAACTGGGCGCTGATCAGGCTGTCGGGATCGTCGAGGTCGCCCAGGACCTCACGCTGCCACAGGGAGTAGTCCGCGTACTGCACCGGCAACGGCTCCCAACCCGGAGCCCGACCCTGCCGACGAGCCGCGTACGCCACACTCAGATCCCGACCCAACAGACCCATCGACCAACCGTCGACCGCGATGTGATGAGCCACGATCAACAACACCGACTCCACCGGCGACACGGTCAACAACCACACCCGCCACGGCAGATCAACACTCAGATCAAACCCACGAACCGCGCGATCAGCCACCAGACCCGGCAACTCATCCTCAGTCGCCTCCACCACCATCAACGCCGGCCGACCCGCCGCACCCTCAAGAACCCGCTGACACGCCGCCTCGTCCGCCTGCGGGAAAATCGTCCGGAGGCTCTCGTGCCGATCCGCGACATCGCCCAACGCGGCCTGCAATGCGGGCACGTCGAGACCGCCCGACAGCCGTAGCGTCAACGGTGTGTTGTAGGCAGCGGCAGCGCCTGGGTCGGTTTCCTCCAGGCGGTTCAGGAACCACAGCCGCTGCTGCGCGAACGACAACGGCAGCATCTCGGGCCGTTCCCGACGCGTCAACGCCACCTGCACCACCGACTCGCCGCCGTCGATCAGCCGGGCCACCGCCGCCACCGTCGGCGACGCGAACAACGCCCGAATACTCACCTCCGCCGCGAACACCGCCCGAACCCGCGCAACCAACCGCATCGCCAACAACGAATCCCCACCCAAATCAAAGAACGACGCCTCCGCACCCACCCGCTCCACACCCAGCACCTCAGCGAACAGACCACACAACACCTCCTCCACCGCCGTCGCCGGACCACGACCACCACCCACGAAATCCGGAGCCGGCAAAGCCCCCCGGTCCAACTTCCCGTTCACCGTGACCGGCAGCGAGTCCAACACCACCACGGCCGCCGGCACCATGTAGTCCGGCAACTGGGCCCCGACGAACTCCCGCAGCACACCGGCATCCACTCCACCGTCGACGGGTACGACGTAGGCGACCAGGCGTTTGACGTCGGGCTGGTCCTCCCGGACGATCACCGCGACCTGGTCGACCGACTCGTGTCCGGCCAGGACCGCCTCGATCTCACCCGGTTCG
>NZ_JBHSPR010000023.1:0-67570 GCF_042658085.1 Plantactinospora solaniradicis
CCTCCAGGTGTTCTGGCTAAGATTGCCACTCGGACTGATACCGAAAACGTGGTACTCGCCATTCACGAACACCGCGGCGGGTCCACCAGGGTCGCCGTTGCGCCACTCGTCAACGGTCTCTCCCCGGAGGACGCTGAGCAGCGCTTCCTTGTTCTCGAAGCTCTCGACCTTGTCGCGGTCCTCGCTCAGATGGATGTGCCACAGGTGGGAGGAGTCGGAGGTGGCCGCGCGGTTGTACCGGAAGTCCCATCCCTCGACGGAATTGTCGCTGTCGGCTTGACCGAAGAACTCCCGCCATCCGTCCAGGCGTGGATCGTTCGGATTCTGCCCCGACGCCAGGAGGCGGCTGGAGAACCGGGCGATGTTGGTGAAGTTCGAGGCGTCGACCTGCACGTTGACCGGAAGCTGCTGATCCGCGTTCGGGTCGACGGGTAGGGAGCGCAGTGCGAGGCTCTGAGCCTCGGGGAAGGTCCAATCGTAAGCGGCGGCCTTGTCTGACGGACCTCCCCTGTCCTCGGCGTCCCGGACGGAATAGTTGTCGGCGGCGTTGGCCGCGCGGGTGTTGTGGTAGCCCGGCTTGTTGGCGTAAATTCCACCGTTCTGCGAACCCGACTGGAGCTTGAGGAGTTCCTCCATCAGCCACCAGGAGGCCGCGGTGATCCTCGCCGGGTTCGGGTTGCCATCTGCGTTGGCCGGTGCGGGTGCCACGAGAATGCTGACGATGAGCGCCGCTAGCGCGATCGCCACAGCTCTACGTAGGGTCCGACGTGTTTCCTTCGACCCGGTATTGCGCATGGATGGGGGCATCATGCTCCTTCTATTGGTGGCCGGCGGGGGTTCGGGATGGCCCAATGGAGCGTTCGGGGTAGATCTCAGCTGTCACGTACGGGGTTGGAGGTCAGACCTGGGACAGTCGCTATCGCCATCGGCACCGGGGCACGGCATGCCGCTCCCCGGGTCTCCCAATAGGCACGTTTCCTATGTGCTGGCAGCTGGCCGAACCGGCCGGCGACGCCACGTTAGGGCGGCGTACGCAAAGTGGACCCGACCCGAAATCGACGTCCGCCTGCACCGTTGCGACCAGCAAGAAGACGCCGGCCGATGAGGCGCCACCCGGAAGGAATGCGGCAGGTTCCATCGGAACGACCGGCAGGTCAGTCTCCAAGCATCGCGCCAGGAGCGGGGGCCAACGTAATCTGGAACTGGTCACCCACTGAGATCCCAAGCGCGATGCGCCGCCCGCAGCATGTGCGGATGCGGCGAGGAGTCTTGCTCGGAGTTGTCGGCGGCGGGTACGTAGACGCGTCCGGCGATGATCACTCGTCGGGCCGGTCGGTTCTCAACCCGCGCATCGGTCGTGCTGGCTGAGTCGGACGATGAGTGCGGTCAGCAGTCGCCGTCGTGGCCGCATCCGGCCGCCGCTCGTGCTGGACGGGGCTGGTAACGTGCCGCAGGCAGGGACCTGAGCGAGAATGGCCACCACGGACTCTGCTCAACCCTGAAAGGACCATCCCTTGGCCGGTGGACTCGTAGCCCTGCTGGACGACGTGGCCGTGCTGGCTCGCGCCGCTGCCGCGTCGGTCGATGACATCGGGGCGGCCGCCGCGAAGGCCGGCGTCAAGGCTGCGGGGGTCGTCGTCGACGATGCCGCCGTCACGCCGCAGTACGTGCGGAGCCTGGCGTCCGACCGCGAGTTGCCGATTGTCAAGCGTATTGCCCTAGGGTCGCTACGCAACAAGTTCTTCATCATCCTGCCGGCGGTGTTACTGCTCAGCCAGTTCGTGCCCTGGCTGCTCACTCCGATCCTCATGCTCGGCGGCGCCTATTTGTGTTACGAGGGCGCGGAGAAGGTGTGGGCCAGGATCGCCCATCACGATGCCCACGGCGCGGGCGAGGAAAAGCTGCAGGACGAGAAGACGCTGGTCTCCGGGGCTGTACGGACCGACCTGATCCTCTCGGCGGAGATCATGGTCATCGCCCTCAACGAGGTGATCGACGAGGCGTTCTGGTCCCGCCTGGCGATCCTGGCTCTCGTCGCCGTCGTCATAACCGTGCTGGTGTACGGCGTCGTGGCCCTGATCGTGCGGATGGACGATGCCGGGCTGCGCCTGTCGCAGCTCTCCGGCGCCGCCGCCAGGTTCGGCCGCGGTCTGGTGAGAGCGATGCCGGTGGTTCTCACCGTGCTGACGGTGGTCGGCACCGCCGCGATGCTGTGGGTGGGCGGACACATCCTGCTGGTAGGCGCGGACGAGCTGGGCCTGCACTTTCTGTACGAGGCCGTACACCACGTGGAGGAAGCCGCTCACGACGCCACGGGTGTTCTCGGTGGGCTCGTCGGCTGGCTCGTCAACACGGTGGCCAGCGCGATCCTCGGGCTGATCGTCGGCGCGCTGGTCGTGCTGGTCATGACTCTCACGCTCCACAAACGCAAGTCCAAGGCTGCCGCCGCGTCGGCCATGACTCGCACTGACGGCACCGTTCCCGCGACGCCGCCCCCTGCGGCTCGGCGTCACAACGCTTCTGCGGACGGGGCACCGCGCGCCTGACCGCAGGATCATCTGGTGTCGGTCTCGAAGGACACGGACGTTGTCCTCTGGGGCGGTGTCGGGTAGCGGTTTCAAAGGTGCTGCCTGGCACAGCGATCGCCGAGCGACGATGCCTACTCGTGCCGCTTCGACTGGCCTACCCCGGCGTGACCATCGCACCGGCAATGGGTCTTGTAACGCGACCTGACACTTGACGACACGCAGCAAGAACAGAAAACATTGTTAAATGCCGATACTTGGAAGCACCCTCAGTACGGTCGTTGCCGTCGCGGGGGTGCTCGCCGCCACCGTGGCGGCCGCTCCGGCGTCGGCCGCGCTGCCGGAGTACACCACCGCCGAGGCCGGCAACCCGATCGTGGCCGGGTGGTACGCCGACCCCGACGTGGCGGTCTACAACAACCGCTTCTACGTGTTCCCGACCGCTTCCCGCCCGTACGCGGAACAGACCCACCTCGACGCCTTCTCCTCGACCGACCTGATCACCTGGACCAAGCACCCGAACGTCCTCACCACCGCGAACGTGAGCTGGGCGCGGTACGCCGTCTGGGCGCCCGCCCCGATCGCCCGTAACGGCAGGTACTACCTGTACTTCGCGGCCAACGACATCCAGAGCAACAGCGAGCTCGGCGGTATCGGAGTGGCGGTGGCCAACCGGCCGGAGGGGCCCTACACCGACGCGATCGGGCGGCCGTTGATCGCGCAGTTCGTCAACGGCGCCCAGCCGATCGACCAGGACGTCTTCATCGACGACGACGGGCAGGCGTACATCTACTACGGCGGATGGGGGCACGCCAACGTCGCCAAGCTGAACGTCGACATGACGAGCCTGGGTACGTTCGCCGACGGCACGACGTACAAGGAGATCACTCCGAGCGGGTACGTCGAGGGCTCGCAGATGTTCAAGCGGAACGGCAAGTACTACCTGATGTGGTCGGAGGGCGGCTGGACCGGCCCCGACTACTCCGTGGCGTACGCGATGGCCGACTCACCCACCGGCCCCTTCGCCCGCCTCGACAAGGTCCTGGCGCAGGACCCCGCGGTGGCGCGCGGCGCCGGGCACAATTCGGTGCTGAACATCCCGGGCACCGACACCTGGTACATCTTCTACCACCGCCGGCCACTGTCGGAGACCGACGGCAACGCGCGACAACTCGCGTACGACCGGATGAACTTCAACGCCGACGGCACGATCCAGCGGGTGAAGATGCTCGTGAAGGACAACTTCGCCGACGGCAACGCGCTCGCCTGGAAGACGTACGGCGGGGCCTGGTCGGTCGGCGGCGGCCAGTACCGGACGACCGCCTCCTACGGCGGCAAGTCACTGCTCGACGACAACCACGTGAACGCGACCTATGACCTCGACGTCACGATCACGTCGGGCACCGGCGACGCCGGGCTGGTGTTCCGGGCCTCCAACGTGGGGACCGGAACCGACGCCTACCGCGGCTACTACGCCGGCATCACCCCGGCCGGCCGCGTGATCCTCGGCCGGGCCAACAGCAACTGGACGCTGCTCGGCTCGGCGCCGCTGCCGGTCGTCGCCGGCCAGCAGTACCACCTGCGCGTGGTGGCCGGCGGCTCGTCGATCAGGGTGTACGTCGGTGACCTGACCTCTCCCAGGATCTCGGTCACCGACGCCACCTACACGTCCGGCAAGTCGGGCGTTCGCGTCTACAACGCGGCCGCCGCCTTCGACAACGTCGCTATCACCAATCAGTAGGTGCCGGGCCGGGAGCGGCTGAATCGCTGTCTCCTGATCACCCCCTGGATCCCCGGCAGCCCAAGGTCGGATTCTCCTCGGCCAGCCGCAGGTCGTTCAGGTCCGTCGGCAGTACACCTCGCTATCCTCGCGAAATCATGTCTACTCCCCCGACCCCGCCTCAGGTGCGGCCGACCGGCTCGAAGCTGGAGCGGCGTGTCGTCACCGCCGCGCAGTCCGCGTTGGCCCGCCATCGATATGTTTCGCCGCTCGTTCTGCTCAGCGCGCTCGGTTGGCTTCCGGGCAACGTGGTGGACCGGTGGCGCCAGGGCCGTGTTCCGGAGTTGGAGCGGAGCGCGGCGGTGCCGCCGTCGCGGCTGCTGGAGGCGCTGGAGATCCTCGGTCGTTGGGCCCGGGACGAAGGACTGCGGCCGGACGAGGTCGACTACCTCGCCGCGACCCGCGACCGCCGACCGCTGCGCTTCACCGCCGACGGCGATCCCGGCATCGAGCGGTCATACCGGACGCACTGGGCCTCGGGCACGCTCTCCGAAACCGCCCGGGCGCGGCTGGTACAGCGGCAGAGCACGCCGCCCGACCTGGTGGTGCACTCGGCGGTCACCGCGTGGACCTGCGCCGAGTGCGGGGAGACGGGGGAACTACTCGTCTCCGAGGCCGCGCAGACCCTCTGCCTGACCTGCACAGACCTGGATCATCTGGTCTTCCTGCCCGCCGGTGACGCGGCGATGACCCGACGAGCGAAAAAGGCCAGCACCCTGTCCGCCGTGGTGTTGCGCTTCAACCGGGCCCGGAAACGGTACGACCGGCTGGGATTGTTGGTGGAACCGGCCGGGCTGGACAGCGCCGAACGGCAGTGCCTGGGTGACGAGGCCGCGCGGCTACGCCGCCGCGAGCGGGACCGGGAACGCCGGGCCGATCAGGACGTGGCGTTGATGGCCCGGATGACCGCCGAGATCCTTCGAATCTTCCCAGGCTGTCCGGCGTCCCGAGCCGAGGCGATCGCCGGACACACCGGGCTGCGGGGCAGTGGCCGGGTCGGGCGCTCCGCGGCCGGCCGCGCCGTGGACCAGGACGCGATGACCCGCGCGGTGATCGCGTCGATCCGGCACGAGGACACCGAGTACGACCAACTGCTGATGGCCGGCGTCTCGCGCGCCGACGCACGGGAGCGGATCCGGACCGACATCGACCGCGTACTCACCGCCTGGCGCTCCAACGCCTGACGGCCTGTCGGGTCGGTGCCGGTCGGCCGGAGCGCCGTGGCGACGCCAGGTGAGTCGAGGGAAAGCCTTACGGAAAGTGCTCTGGTTGTCTATTCGATGTACCTGATCGAACCTTCGGCGCCTTTCCGAGCAGCGGCTACCGCAGTCTCACGGCAGCCGGAACGGCTCGCCGCAGAGGATGGTCTGCGGGCTTGCTGGCGGGTAGAGCCCATCGGCCGCGGGTGGGTTGTCGTCGGTCACCTCGGTGAACCCGATGCAGAAGACCACCGTCCGCCCGCCCATCGAGATCGGCGTCCGCTGGGCGGACGCCGGGTGATCGGGCTCCACCTCGAGCGGCACCCGGAAACTGTCCGACCTGCTGGCACCCGGTTCGAGCACGGAGCCGCGAATGCGCACGGTGGGCTCACGTGCGCCGCCGCAGTCGCTGGTGTCCGGGGTCTGACAGGGGTGGATGATGCGTTGGGAAAGCTCGATCACCCCGTCGTCGCGGACGCTGACCTCCACCGGCCCTCGCGACCAGCCGGGCTGTTGCGGATCGGTCCACCCTCCGTCGTAGACCACCATCGGCGCATCGGACCGGTTGGCCAGTGTGTACTCGACCGCGACGTCGCCGCCCGCGACGGCGGTCCGCACCGTCAGATCCAGGTCCGGGTCGCCCGAGCAGGCGGCCAGCGCCGCCGTGACGAGCAGCAGGCCGGCGACACGGCGCATTCTCGTCACCAGCTGTCTCCCTGGTAGGTGCGGTAGGTGTCGCGTTCGCGCATGCCCATCTCCCGGCGCAGCCCGTTCTCGGTGTACTGGATCGGGTGATCGGGGTCGAGCCGGTCCGGCGTCGAGGAGTCGTCGTCGTGGTCGAAGGCAAGCCCCGTCGCCTGCCGCTCGCCCTTCTTGATGCCGTCGTCAGGCCCGCCGACGATCTTGTCCTCTTCGAAGGTGTCGTTCCAGTAGTCGTACACGTGCCCGAGTTCGTGGTAGAGCACCACCGAGGGTCGGCCGCCCTCGGCATCGAAGGTGAAGGCAGGGTTGTACTGGACGACGGAGTCCGAGTTGGCGACCTTGTGGCCCTTGGTGGCGTAGCCGTTCTCCTCGTCGAGCTCCTTGATGGTCAGCGTGTTCTCGCCGAACAGGAAGTTCGGGTCGCGCTTGTCCTGGAGGTTGTCCAGCATCTGCTGGCCGGTGGGTGAGGCGCGGTACATGTCGAGATCGGCCAGCACCCGTTCCTTGAACTCGTCGGAGCCCTCGATCTTGATGAACTGCGCCTTGTCGCTGATCTCGACCCTGACATCCGAGGCCACGCCGTCAACGGTGTCCTCGTCCTGTCGGTAGGCGGTGTCGCTGCCGCCGCCCGCGGTGATGTGGTCCTTGCCGTGCCCGCCGTAGTAGACGTCGTCGCCGGTGCCTCCGGCCAGTCTGTCGTCGCCGTGGCCTCCGGACAGCACGTCCTTGCCGGCGCCGCCGTGCAGCGAGTCGTTTCCCTTCGCGCCTTCGAGGTAGTCGTCGTCCTCGCCGCCGGACATCTGGTCGTCACCGCCCAGGCCGTACAGGGTGTCCTGGCCGGAACCGCCGGACAGCACGTCGTTTCCGTCCTGGCCGTCGATGTAGTCGATGCCGGAGCCACCGGAGATGTAGTCGTCGCCCCGGCCGCCGTAGAGGTCGTCGGTTCCGCGTCCACCGAAGATCTTCTCGGCGCCGTCACCGCCCCGGATGGTGTCGTCTCCCGCTCCGCCGAGCAGTGTCACGTGGATGTTGGAGCCCTTCGGGGTCTCGATGGTGTCGTTGCCTTCGCCGCCGCGGATGGTGACCGGGGTGCCCGGCGGGTAGTAGTAGTCCGCGCCGTTGACAGTGACGATGACGTCGCCGGTCTTCGGGTCGACCCTGACCTTGACGTTGTCGTTTCCGGTGCCGGTGTTCACGACCGCCCGGCCGTCTACCATGATCACCGAAACGCCGTCCGTCGCCTCCGCTGGTAGCGTGAACGGGTCGCTGGTGCCCGCGACGACCGCGCCCCAATCGGCGGCGATGGTGTCCCAGCCCGATCTGTCGAAACCGCTGATCTTCTGGGCGAGCGCCTGCTCCAGCTCCTTGCGCAGGGTTGCGGCCTCGGCGACGGCGGCACCGATCAGCTTCTGCTCCTCCGCGCTGCGGGGATAGAACGTGCCGCCCACGTCGCGGAACTTGACTTTGTCGTATTCGGCGTCAAGCAAGCCCTGGTAACGCTGGAGCAGGTCGGCTATGCCCTCGAGGTGCCCGGCGAGCCTGCCCGCGTTGTCCTGTAGCGCATCGACGCTGGAAATCAGCTTGGTCCGGTGGTTCACGTAGCTGTCGCGGGCCGAGCCCGACCACTGGGAGCCCACCAGTTTCCTGGCGTCTGCGTCGATGTCGTCGCCCAGTGACGTGGCAGACTTGCCGAACCGTCGCCACGCTGCCGCAGCGCTGTGGATTCGCCCCGGGTTCGCGTGCAGCTGCCAGGTCGATTCGGCCGCCGTGATCGGCGGGAAGTGCTCCTGGTCTTCCGGTGGAATTCCCATCGGCGACCTCCCCGTTGTCAGATCGGAATATTGCGGTGCTTCTGCCGCAGCTTGCGCTCGGCTTCCTCATCTGCCTGCTGGTAGGCGAAGGCCACCCGGAGCAGGCTCTCGTTGTCCACCTCGAGCACGGTGACCAGCCGCTCCACCGCTGTGCCCGCGCTGCCCTCCACGCCGTGGTAGGCCTCGCTCTGCCGGCCCGCGTTCGCCACGTTGCCGAAGTCGGACGTGGACAGCATCGTGTCGGCCCGGGCGGTGCGCAGCGCCGTCGCGAGGTCCTGCGAGCTGTCCAGACAGGACTGTGCGACGCGCGCCAGCTCGACCGGATCGGCCCGTATCTCCCCACTCATGCGGGCACCCTACAACGCCGGTCACAGGGGGCCGCGTTCCCCGCCATCGTCAGGTTCGAGGGTCAGTCCGGTGTGAGCGAGGATTCGCATACCGGCGCCGAACGGCACCGACGCGCTGGCACACTTGCGAACATGGTCGACTGGTATACGCAGGCCGAGGTGGGTAGCGACGTCATCCGGATCTCGGAACCGCACGTCAACGAACTGTTGTCGGCGAACTTCTGGTGGTTGCGCGGCAACGATCGTGACATCGTGGTCGACGCCGGGCTCGGTGTCGTCGCCTTGCGGGAAGCGATTCCGGCCATGTTCGAGCGCGATCCGATGGTCCTGCTCACCCACGCGCACCTGGATCATGTCGGTGGGGCACGTGAGTTCGGTGACCGGGCCGCCCACCCCGCCGAGGCGGGGCTCTTGGCGGCGGGTGTACCGGCGAGCCTGTACGGCGCGGAACTCTACGACAAACTGGGGATCGATGCAGCGGGAGAACCCGTCCCGGAGCTCATGATCGACGTCTTGCCCGGTCCCGGCTACGACCCGGCTACCTACCGCGTCGAACCCATGACCCTGAGCCGCAGGCTCGACGACGGCGACCGAATCGACCTGGGCGGGCGAGTACTGACTGTGCTGCACCTACCCGGCCACACGCCGGGAAGCATCGCCCTGCTGGAGGAGCGCACCGGGACCCTGTATTCCGGCGACGTCGTCTACGACGGTGCCTTGATCGACAACCTCCCGAACTCCGACGTGGCTGCCTACTGGCGAAGCATGGAGTTCCTCGCCGACCTCGACGTGTCCGTCGTCCATCCCGGCCACGGGCACAGCTTCGACAGGACACGCCTTCGCCAGTTGGCCGAGACCTACCTGAAGCTCGCACATCGCCGAACGGAACCGGGCTCGGACCCACGGGACTCGGCAGCCGGCCCTGTGGCTGCGTCGCGGCCACGACTGGTAAGCCGCCCCTTCCCCCCAGGTAGGCGGGGAGGACCTGGCGCCGCCCTCCCCGCCGGTTACCGGACCGCTCTCAGCTGATGCCGCCGCCGAGGTCCTGCCACGTCCACGTGCCGTTGGCCCAGTAGTCCTGCCACAGCGCTCCGTCCGCGCCGCGGGCGAAGACGCGCAGCACCGAGCCGTGCATCACCGCGCCCGGTGCACTGGTGATCGCGCCGCCCAGGTCCTGCCACGTCCACGTGCCGTTGGCCCAGTAGTTCTGCCACAACGCGCCGTCGTTGGCCCGGGCGAAGACCCGCAGCACCGAGCCGTGCAGCACCGCCGAGGGCGCGCTGGTGATGCCACCGCCCAGGTCCTGCCAGGTCCAGTGGCCGTCGACGAGGTAGTTCTGCCACAACGCCCCGTCGTTGCCACGGGCGAACACCCGCAGTACCTCCCCGTGTACGACGGCGCCCGGCGCGCTGGTGATGCCGCCACCCAGGTCCTGCGTCTTCCAGTCGGTGCCGTTCCAGTAGTACTGCCACAGCGAGTTGTCCTTGCCCCGGGCGAAGACCCGCAGCAGGCCGTCGTAGTACACGGCGGTCGGTGCGCCGATGATCTCGCCGCCGATCCTCTGCCAGGTCCACGTGCCGTTGGCCCAGTAGTTCTGCCACAGCGCCCCGTCGTTGCCGCGGGCGAACGCGCGTAGCACGGTGCCGTGCATCACGGCGCTGACCCCGCTGGAGCGACGCCGGCTGGGACTCCGCACAGTTGTTGCTGGTCCGGACCACCGGCTGCGAGGTGTCATCGCTGGTGATGCCGGACGCCACACCGTTGAACCAGGATTCCACCTTCTGACCGTCCCGGCGCTGCTCGTGATGCAGGTGCGGTGCGCTGGACCGGCCGGTGCTGCCGACCCGGCCGAGCAGCTGGCCCTGCACCACCCGCTGGCCGGTACTGACCACGGGTGGCGCGATCATGTGCAGGTACATGGTCTGCCAACCACTGCCGTGGTTGATCTTGACGTAGTTGCCCGCGCCGTCGTCCCAGCCGGCGAACTCGATCGTGCCCCCGTAAGAGGCGAGGATGTCCTGGCCCTCGGTCTCGCCGCCGACCCGGAACATGTCGATGTCGTAGTCGTCGTGGCCCGGATAGGTCTGCAGCCGCCACTGCTGTCCGCAATGGAACGGAAGCTAGAACAACGGACGTGGTCCCGCCGCCTGCGCGGGCTGCACGGTCACCGCCACGCCGCCCAGGACGCAGGTGAGCGTGGCGAGCACGGCCAGCAGTGGCCTCTTCCCCATAGCTTCCCCTTCGAGTCGGGCGGCCGGGCTGGCCGCCGCCCGCAACATTCCGGGTCCGCGCCGGAGTCCCGCTGCACCCGGGCTGCAGCGGGACTACAGCGGCGCCCCGCAGCCTCTTTCAGGAGCATCGACCGATCTGGGAAGGAACATTGATGAGACGATTCCGGGCGAGGTGGCTCACTTTGCTCAGCGTCGCGGCGGCGGCCGCCACGGTTCTGGTGGCGCCGGCCGCGAACGCCTCCGTGGTGCCCAACTGCACGGCCGGTCCGCCGACGGCGGCCGACACCGCGTTCGCGGCGCGGATGAACGGGGTGCTGACCCAAAAGCTCGCGGGCGCCTTCAACGGGACCCGAGCCGCGTGCACCCGGGTGATCGTCAACGTCGTCCGGCAGCGCAACCTGCCGCAGCGGGCCGCCGAGATCGCGCTCACCACGGCGATCGTCGAGACCGGAATCACCAACCTGGACTACGGCGACGACGACAGCCTCGGCCTCTTCCAGCAGCGACCGAGCCAGGGCTGGGGTACGCCGGCGCAGCTGCTGGACCCGGTGTACGCCACCAACGCGTTCCTCAACGCGATGCTGCGCAAGTATCCGAACAACTCCTGGATGAACGGGGCGATCGGCCCGATCTGCCAGGAGGTCCAGCGATCCGCGTACCCGGCGCGTTACGGCGACGAGGCACCCGACGGGGTACGGATCGCCGCGGCGATGTGGGGTGCACCGGAGGCCGGAGTCAGCGGCGTGGTGTACGACAACCTGCTGCGCGTCTTCGCCCGTGGCACCGACGGCGCGCTGTGGCAGTACTACTGGAACGGCACCGAGTGGAAGACGCAGGACCTGGGTGGCGGCTTCATCGGCGCACCGGCCGCCGTGGTGCACGGCAACGTGCTCCGGGTCTTCGTCCGCGGCAACGACGGCGCACTCTGGCAGAACTACCTGGTCGACGGCCACTGGACCTGGCAGCGGATCGGCGGGGGCATCACCAGTGCGCCCAGTGCGACCATGCACGGCTCGGTGCTGCGGGTCTTCGCCCGGGCCAACGACGGCGCACTCTGGCAGGCGTACTGGGCCAACGGCGAGTGGACCTGGCAGGACCTGGGCGGCGGGATCAGCAGCCCGCCCAGCGCGGTGATGCACGGCTCGGTGCTGCGGGTATTCGCCCGGGCCAACGACGGCGCACTCTGGCAGAACTACTGGGCCAACGGCACGGGGACCTGGCAGGACCTCGGCGGCGGCATCACCAGCGCCCCCTCGGCGATGATGCACGGCGATATCCTGCGCGCGTTCGCCCGCGGCGCCGACGGAGCGCTGTGGCAGAACTACTGGGCCAACGGGACGTGGACCTGGCAGGACCTCGGCGGCACGATCACCAGCGCGCCCTCCGCGGTCATGCACGGCACCGTGCTGCGGGCTTTCGCCCGGGGCAAGGACAGCTCGCTCTGGCAGAACTACTGGGCCAACGGCGAGTGGACCTGGCAGGACCTCGGCGGCACGATCACCTGATCGGCGGGTTGCCTGGAGCGGTCCCCCGCCGCTCGTTCCAGGGCGACCAGCCGGACCAGTTCGTGCAGCCGATAGATGACGCCGCCGGGGGTTCGTCCCCCGGCGGCGTCGAGCAACCTGGCGTCGAGCAACCGGTCGGCCAACCGTTCCGCGGCCGCCACCGGCAGGCCCACCAGCCCGGCGAGCAGGCCCGGGGTGAACTCGGCGCGGCCCGCCGCCGCCAGCCGGGTCATCGCCTGGCGCTCGGCGTCGCCGAGACCGGTGAAACTCGAGGCCAGAGCGGTGCGCACGTCCAGCCCGCCGGCCGCCAGCCAGTCGAGTCGGCCATGTTCGTCCCGGAGCCGGGCCGCGCAGGCCGCCAGGGGCCAGTGACGACGGGCCGCCAGCCAGCCGCCCGCCGCCCGCAGCGCGAGCGGCAGACCACCGCAGTGGAGCGCGATTTCCGCCGCGGCCTTCGGCTCCGCCTTCACCCGGGCGCGACCGGCCACCCGGGCCAGCACCGCCACCGCCGCCGCGGACGGCAGCACGTCGAGGTCGACGCGGGCGTGGCAGTCCAGCCCGGTGAGCATCCGCCGGCCGGTCACCAGGACGGCACCCCGGAAGCGTGGCGGCAGCGCCGCGCGTACCTGCTCCTCGTCGGCGACATTGTCGAGCACCAGCAGCGCCCGCCGGTCGGCGAGGATCTCGCGCAGCCGCGGATCCGGCAGCGACCTGCGGTGCAGCGCGTCCCGCTCGGGCAGGTGGACGAAGTGCATGCCGTTCGGGTAGTCCGCGACGACCGCCCGGGCGACCGCCACGGCCAAGGCGGTCTTGCCAACACCCGCCATGCCGGAGATCGCGACGATCACCGGCTCGCCCGACTCCGTGCCCAGGATCCGGCGCAGCCGCCGGACCTCCGTGTCCCGCCGCGGTGGACACCGCCCGCCGTGCGCTGGCGCTCACCCGGTCGACCCGGGACCAGCGGGCCCAGGCAGAGCTGCTGTTCACGCTCGGGGACGCGCTGCTCAAGGCCAACTCTCTGACCGAGGCGGAGCGGTGCTTCGGCGAGGCGTACGCGCTGTGCGAGCGGCTGAGTTATCCGTTGCTGCGGATCCGGGCCGGCCTCGGGTTGGCACGCGCCGAGCTGGCCGCCGGGCGCGGCGCCAAGGCGTTGCTGCGGGCGCGGGCCATGCGTGCCGAGGCGGTGACGGCCGACTTCACGACGCTGGCCGAGGAGGCCGACCAGATTCTTGTCTCTGCGCTGACAGAATAAGGTGACGGGCCTCCGTCGCGTCGCCGGTTGCGGGGCGCCGCCGCCAGCTCAGACATCCTCCAGCCACGGATCGTCCGGCCGGGACCGGTCGAAGGTGGGCCGCGCCTCGCGCCAATGGCCCCGGGTGAAGTCCGGTACCTTGACCGGCCGGAAACCCCGACCCTTGAGCGACTCGTGACTCAACGGGATCACCGAGCACCAGGCCGCCGAGTCGTAGACGTCGATGTCCGGGGTCATGCCGAGCCGCATCAGCTGGATCAGCCGGAAGATGGCGACGAAGTCCCCACCGCCGTGCCCGCCGTACTGGTCGGCGAGACGTTGCAGGGCGGGCCAGAGCCAGTGGTCGTGCTGGGCCAGGATGCTGCTGAAGGCACTGCCGGTCCGCCAACTGTGGTCGGTGTGCCCGAGCGATTCGAGGTAGACGCGCGCGTTGTCCAGTTCTATCGAGCCCCGGGTACCGGTCAGGGTGGTCTCCCGGGTGTACGGGTGCGGCGAGTTCACGTCGTGCTCGACCCGGATGAACCGTCCCCTCGCGGTCTGGACGAAGACGGTCTTCCGGTCGCCCGAGATGTAGGGGTCGTCGTCCCAGGCGGAATGGTCCGGCCCGACCCGGGGATCCTCCTCGCGGAACAGGGCCAGTGCCTTCGGCTGTGACGCGACCGCGATCAGTTCCTCGAACCGGTCGCCGCGGTTGATGTCGAGGCAGGCGGCGACCGGTCCGAGCCCGTGCATCGGGTAGTGGGCGGCGTTCATCCGGGTCTGCCAGCGTCGCCGCCAGTGCTCGGGGTGGTAGGCACCGCCGAAGAGGTACGGCCAGCGCAGGTCGTGCACGTAGCCACCGGATCCGTGCTGCAACTCGCCGAGGTGCCCGGCCCGGGCCAGATTGAACATCTGCATTTCCGGCCGGAAGTAGTTGACGTTCTCCATCAGCATGCAGTGCTTGCCGGTGCGTTCGGAGGTGCGGACCAGGTCCCAGATGTCGTCGAGCCGCGGCGCGATCGGCAGCTCCACGGCGACGTGTTTGCCGTGTTCCATCGCCGCCTTGGCCTGCGGGTGGTGCCACTCCCACGGGGTCGCGATGTAGATCAGGTCGACGTCGTCCCGGCGGACCAGGTTGAGGTAGTCCTCCTCACCGCCGGAGTAACCGACCGGCTCACGGTCCTGGAGGCCCTGCTCCCTGAGCTGGCGAATGGTCTGGGCCACCTGCTCCGGGCGGATGTCGCAGACCGCGGTGACGGTGGAGACCGCACCCCAGCGCAGTGCCTGGTCGGAGCCGCGGTTACCGAGGCCGATGAGACCGACGCGTACCCTGTCGAAACCCTCGAACGGGACGTTGACCATGGGCTTCTCACGGCCTTTGATCCGCTGGGGCTCCGCGGGCTGCGCGGCTTCGGCCGCACCACCGGACAGGGCAACCCCGCCCAACCCGGCGGCGACGCCGAGGGCGCCGGTGCGGAGCAGGTCACGACGGGACGGCTGGTTTCCGGTTGGTTCGACGGAGTCGTTGGGGCTCACGTGGATCAGCTCCTTCGCAGGAATGTGATGGGATCACGTGGACTTCCAGGCAGCACGAACAGCTGTGTGCCGGGCACGAAGCCTGTTCGACGAGGTTGCACGGCCGGTCCGGTCCGAGCCCACCCGGCAGCGCCCGGAACGAGGCCGTCGTCCGGCCCGGTCACCGTCTCGACCGCCAGACAGCTTTCCGCACTCATCACGTCCCTCGTCTCCATCGATCCGAGCCAATCGCGCTGACGGATCTTCAGAATGGCGGTCGTTGATCGAACGTGTCAAGATGATCGATGATTCGCTCATGATCGGTCAGCCTCGACAGATGCCGGTCCGCAGATCGACGGCGACGGCAACGGCGACCGGAAGAGGTCCGCTCGCGGCTGCTGCCGTGACCGAGTTCCGCGAGCAGGCCCTCAGCGGCGTCCGGCCCCGCGCCGGAACCACGCCGTCCGCGACGCCATCCGGCATCCGGACGTCCGGGTGGGACGATCCAGCATGGCGGCTCGCCCGCCGACTCTCTATCGTCGGCGTCGTGTCGGTGGCCAGCTTCCCCGTGTCGCAGCTTCGCCCGGACAGCGCCGCGCCCGGAGCCGTCAGGTGAGTCCGGCCGGAGCCGCGACCGGGCAGGGGGACGCCCCCGACCGGGCACAGCGACTGCAGGTTCTGCTCGACATCCTCGCCGCCCGGGGCCGGCTCACGGTCGCCGAGGCCACGCGCTCACTGAAGGTCTCCGAGGCGACCGTCCGTCGGGACTTCACCATCCTGGCGGAGCAACAACTGGTGACCCGTACCCACGGAGGCATCGTCGCCACCTCGGTCGCCTACGACCTGCCGGTGCGGTACCGAGGCCGTGGCGACAACGGCGCGAAGGAACGGATCGCCACCCTGGCCAGCGAACTCGTCGCGCTCGGCGACGTGGTGGCGTTCAACGGCGGCAGCACCACCTCGGCCACCGCCCGACGACTCGCGGCCCGGGTCGACCTCGCCCAGGCGACCCAGCGTCCCGCGTTCACGGTGGTGACGAACGCCCTGAACATCGCCACCGAGATGGTGCTGCGCCAGCACGTCCGGACTGTCATTCTCGGCGGGGTGGCCCTGCCCCAGTCGTACGAACTGACCGGGCCGCTGACCACAATGGTCCTACAGGAGCTCTGGCTCGACGTACTTATCCTCGGCGTGGACGCCTTCTCCCCCGATGGCGGCACCTCCTGCCACGACGAGGCGGAGGCGGGCGTGAACGCGCTGATGGTCCGGCGCGCCCGCCGCGTCGTCGCGGTCGCCGGTTCGGAGAAACTGGGGCGGCACTCCTTCGCCCGGATCTGCGATGTCGACGCGGTGCACACGCTGGTCACCGACGAAGACGCGAACGATCAGGTGGTCGGCGAACTGCGTGCCGCCGGCGTCACCGTTCTGCTGGCCTGACCAGTGGCGTCACCGTCCTGCGGGCCCGTCCGCCTCTTCCTGTCCTGAGACGCGGGCGACCGCAGCCTTAACGGCGGCGAGGAACTGCCGGGACGGTTCCCTGACCAAGAGGCTCACGGTGTCGTGGCGAATATCAGCGAGCCTTGAATATATCGGTGGAAGGTATATATCTTGTCGTCGTGCATCTACGGGGAAGACCACTGCTGCGGCCGGCCGGCATCGCCGGACTGCTCATCGCCACCGGGCTGGCCTGGCGGGCCTGGCTCACCGCGCTGGTGGTGCCACGGACCAACAGCGACGAGGCGCTGATCGGCCTGATGGCGACCGACATCGCCAGGGGCGACGCGGCGCCGGTCTTCCTCTACGGGCAGCACTACATGGGAGCGCTCGAGGCCTGGTTTGCGGCGGTGGCGGTGTGGCTAGCGGGCCCGTCCGTGCCGGCACTGCGGCTCTCGACCACGGTGGCCTTCGCGGTCTTCGCGGTACTGCTGTACCGGCTCACGGCGCGGCTCTACACACCCTGGTTCGCCGTCTGCGTCACCGCCGCGCTGGTGCTGGGATCGGACCGGGTTCTCAAGGACCAGCTCATCGCCAACGGTTTCGCCTGGATCGTGCCAGGCTGCGCCGCCCTGTTCTGGGGCGCGCTACGGCTCGGCGGGCCGTCGAGCCGGGACAAGTCGCGCCCGGGCGGGCCGTCGAGGCAGGACCAACCGCCGTCGGGCGGGCAGGCGGGCACGGACGAACTGCGGCCACCGGGTCCGAGGGGCAGCCGACTGGTGGGGTTCGCCGGTTGGGGACTGGTCGCCGGGCTGGTGGCCTGGACCGACTGGCTCGCCGCGCCGTACCTGCTCGGCGCGGTCGCGGTGTTGCTGGCCGGTTGCCGGCGCGAACTGCTCGGCAGGGCCGGTCTACTGGCCGGCGCCGGATTCCTGGTCGGTGTGGCGCCGCAACTGCTGCACGACCTGACCAGTCCGCTGGCGGACAACTCGACCCTCGCCTATCTACGGATGGTCTTCGGGCAGGACGCCCCGGGGCAGCCGCCGAACACGCTGGCCCGGCTGCACGGTGGCTTGATGGTCGGCGTGCCGATGCGGATGGGACTGTGCGGGCCCGGCTCCTGCACACCGCTCGCCCAACTCTGCGGGCCGGTCGTCGTGGGGTCGCTGATCGGCGTGGTTCTGCTGGCCGGTCGGAGACTGCGTCAGGATCTACGTGACGGCGCCGTGCACGCGGCGGGACGGCTCGGGCTCGCCGTGCCGGGGCTGCTGACGATCGGGCTCTACACGGCCAGTTCGCCGGCCGGCACGACCCCGACCGAGAGCGTCAGGTACCTGTGCTGCCTGGTGATCTCGCTGCCCGTCGTACTCTGGCCGATCTGGTCGACCGCCCGGCGGACCGGGCGGGCCTGGTCGGCCTGGCCGGCTCGGGCGGCGATCGCGGTCCTGGTGGCCACGGCCGGGACCGCCAGTCTGGCCGTCCTGTCCACGGTGGATGGACACCGGCGAGCCGCCGCCGACGAGCGGGAACTGATCGCCGAACTGGACCGACGCGGTATCGACCGGCTGTACACCGACTACTGGACCTGTCAGCGGCTGATGTTCGCCACCGAGCGCCGGATCGGCTGCGCGAGCGTCACCGCTGAACTGCGACGCGGCACCGACAAGGACCCGGGGGCGCGGCGCCGGATCGAGGCTGCGGCGCGACCCGCGTACGTCTTCCCGGCGGGCAAGCCGGAGGCGACCGCGTTCGTCGGGTACCTGCGCGGGCTGCCCGACGGCCCGGCGGTGTTGGCCGGCGCGGTGCAGGTCGCCGGCTACCGGCTGTATGTGCCGACCGGGCGGTTGGCGGTGCCGGTCGACCGCGCCGACAACTCGGCTCGTTGATGTACCGGACTCCGGCATATATCCTGGGAGCATGACGTCCGCTCCGCTGAGCCAACCGGCGCTGCTGGTGCTCACCGTCCTCGCCAGCGGGCCGCAACACGGCTACGGCCTAATCGGCGAGGTCGAACAGGTCTCCGGCGGGCGACTCCGGCTCGGCACCGGCTCGCTCTACGCCGTCCTCGACCGGCTGCGCCAGGCGGGTCTGATCGAGCTCGACCGCGAGGAGATCGTCCGGTCCCGGCTGCGGCGCTACTACCGGCTCACCGGATTGGGCGCCCAGGAACTGGCCGCCGAGAGCGAGCGATTGCGGCAGACCGCCGAAGCCGCCGACCGGGGGCTGCGGCGACTCCGCCTCGGCGGCACGTCGTGAGCGGACCACTGGAACGTCGCTACCGGTTGCTGCTCACCGCGTTCCCGGCCCGGCACCGCCGGCTGTACCACGAGGAGATGCTCGGCGTCCTACTGGACCGGGCCGAGCCGGGCCAGCGCCGACCGACCATGGCCGAAGTGGCCGACCTGCTGACGGCGGCGGTCGGCGTACGGCTCCGGGCACTGCGTGCCGCCGCTACGGACGACCGGTGGCGCACCGCGGCGGCAGTGACCGCCACCATCGCCGCCGTCCTGCTCGCCAGCCTCGGGCTGCGGACCGTCGCGTACAACTTCGGCATGCAGACGCTCGTGACCAGCATCGTGCCCGGGGCCGAATTCGAGCCCTGGTCGGCGCCGGACGTGCTCCGCGATCTCGTCTGGCTGCCGGTGGTGATCGCCGCCCTCCTCGGCTGGCGGACCGGCGCCGCCGCGATCGCCTCGCTGGTCACCGTGGCCGAGGCCGTCGTGCTGATCGATCGCTACCGGATGTTTCCCACCGACCTGCTGTACGGGCTGCGACCGCTCGCCCTCGGCTTCCTCGCCTCGGTCGGCTTCGCCATGTCGGTCCGGCATCGGCCGGTATCGAAGCTGCTCGGCCGGCGGCGAACCGGCGCGTTGCTGCTGGCCGGTCTGCTCGTCATCGGCACCGGCATCGCCAACCTGCTCCAGGTCAAGATCGTTCCGCTACCCGGCCGTGAAGGGTCCTACTCGGAATCCGCCGTACGGTCGATGTTCGGCCCACAGTACCCGCACATCAACCCGTCCGTGGCGGTGCTCTATCTGGCCGCCCTGGCGCTGCTGCTGATCGTGCTGGCCCGGCTGGCCGGGCCGGTCCGCCGTCGTATCGTGGCGGTCGCGTTGCCTGTCGTCGTCCTCTACCTCGTGGTCGAGCACAGCTTCCTCGGCTACCGGATGGCCGCCTACCACGTCAGCCCGCCGCTCCCGCTCGACGCGGGGCAGTGGCTCCGGCTCGCGCTGCCCCCGGTCGGCCTGCTCGTCCTGTGCGTCGCCCTGGTCCACTGGTACGAGGGTCGCCGCCGCCCGGACCCGATCCGGTATTAACCGTCCACCGAGCGCGACCGCGGGTCGCACCGCTCGGGGCCGGCACGCAGCACGCCGACCGACGACCGAGCAACAAGACCGGCCCTCCCGAACGGTCCGTCGCGCGCTCATGACCGCGTTCGGGCCGGGACGAGTGAACGAGACGGCCGACCGCACGGACCGGAGTACATTTCCTCGGTCACCTGTTGCACCGATGCGGCCGGGTCGAACTCGCGCACGGTGAACTCGCGCGGCTGCGCCGAGAGAACCACCAACTGCGCGAGGACGTGGACATCCTCGAGCGGGCCACCGCTTTCTTCGCGAAGGACACCCGGTGAACGTGTACCCGTTCATCAAGACGGTGGCGTACCACCACTGTTCCCGACAGCACGGTGGCGTGGGATCAACTTGTCGGCCCGGTCCGTCGGGAGACCAGTCCCGACTCGTACGCGGCGATCACCAGTTGGGTACGGTCGCGGGCGTCGAGTTTGGTCAGCAGGTGGCTGACGTGGGTCTTGACGGTGGCGAGGCTGACCCGTAGCCGCTGCGCGATCTCGGCGTTGGATAGTCCCCGGGCGACGAGGATGAAGACCTCGCGTTCCCGTCCGGTGACGTCCGCCATCCTCCCACCGAACGGGCGGACCGGCTCGTGGCTGCGGGCGAACTCCGCGATCAGCCGCCGGGTGACCGACGGAGCCAGCAGACCATCACCGGCGGCGACCACCCGGATGGCTGACAACAGATCACTCGGCGGGGTGTCCTTGAGCAGAAAGCCGCTCGCCCCGGCCCGCAACGCGGCGTAGACGTACGAGTCGAGATCGAACATGGTGAGCATCAACACCCGGACCTTCGCCGTCTCCGGCGAGCCGCAGATCCTCCGGGTGGCTTCGATCCCGTCCAGCTCGGGCATCCGAACGTCCATCAGTACGACGTCGGGAGCGGTCAGCCGGGCAAGCTCCACCGCCCGGTGGCCGGTGTCCGCGTCGCCGACCACCACGAAGCCCGGCTCGTCCTCGATCAGAACCCGGAAGCTGCCCCTCAGCAGTGCCTGATCGTCGGCAACCAGCACCCGGACGGCGTCGTTCATGCCGTCTCGTCGTTTCGCTCGTCGGCGGCATGAGCCTTGAAACTGGGCTGGCTGATTTCCCCGCTGCGCTCACTCATGGCCGTCCCTGGACCGATCGCCGAGTCGACGGAAGGGGATCCGGGCGGTGACCCGATAACCACCCTCCGGCCGTGGTCCGGCGGCGAAGTGCCCGCCGTACATGAGGACCCGCTCCCGCATACCGGTCAGGCCGTGCCCGACACCGGCGAGTCCCGCACCGGTGTGCCCACCGGCCTCACGCGCACCGCCATCGCGCCCGTCGTCTGTCACCTGGATCCGTACCTCGACCCCGATCGCCTCGACCGCCACCCGGCACCGAGTCGGCGCCGCGTGCTTGGCGGCGTTGGTCAACGACTCCTGCACGATCCGGTAGATCGTCAACCCCATCGCCTCGGACACCTGATCCACGCCGTCGACCGTCAACTCCACCCGCACGCCGGAGGTCGCCGCCCGCTCGACAAGCGCGGGCAGTCCCTCGGGCCCCGGCGCCGGTGCCAGGTCCAGCGCCGTCCCATCCTCCGTCGGCCCATCCGCCGGTCGTTGCTCCGTCGGCCCGTCGTCGTACGCCTCCGAGCGCAGCACCCCGAGCATCTGCCGCATCTCGGCGAGGGCGTTCCGACTGGTCTCCTCAATGACCCGCAGCGCATCGGCCACCTCACCGGGTCGGGTCCGTACGACGTGGTTGGCGACCGCGGCCTTGACCGCGATGATGCCGACGCTGTGCGCGACGATGTCGTGCAGCTCGCGGGCGATCCGCAACCGTTCCGTGGTCACCGCCGACCAGGCCAGCTGCTCGGCCGCCCGCGCCGCGGTGGCCCGCTGCTGCCGGACAGCGCTGCCTAGCAGCCACGAGCCGCCGACGAGCAGCCAACCGATGATGATCAGGCCCGGCCCATCCTGCCACCAGTAGGCGTGCGCGCCGCTGGCCGGGCGCGGCGGTACCGTTCCAGCGATCCCGAGCGCCGTCAGGACGGCGGCCGGCACCCACCGCCGCCCCGCTACGGTGACCCCGACGGTGTATAGCGCCACCGCCGTGGCGAGGAACGGGTCCGTCAGCACCCCGAGCGGCAGCGCCAGCACCGACCCGCTCAGGACCACGGTCAGCACCGGCAACGGCCACAGCCGTCGTACGGCGAGTGGCAGTCCGATCGCGGCGGTCAACGCGTCCGCCGCCCAGCCGGGCAGCTCCGCCGGCACCGGGGCGGACCCCTGGGTGTGCCGCAGCAGCAGGAGCACGCCGACGTAACCGGCCGCGCCGAGGCAGTCCAGTGCGACCAGTCGTTGGTGACCCGGCCGGTTGACCGGGTTCACAAGTCCCGACGCCGCATGCTGAGATAGCCGCCCAGTACGGCCGCGAGCGTCCAGAGCAGCAGCACTCCGATCCCGGTCCACGGGCCGAGGACGCTGTCGTCCGGCGGCTCCCGGCGCAGGATGATGCTGCCGGCCGCGTCGGGCAGGAACTGGGCCACGGTACGCACCTTCGGCAGGTTGTTCAGGATCTCCGACCCCATGAAGAAGATCGGCACCAGGATACCCAGCGTCAGGGCTGAGCTGCGCAGCATGGTCGCCAGCCCCATCGAGAACGCGCACGCTAACGTCAGGTAGAGGACGGCACCGATGATCGCCCGGGGCACGCCGTCGTCGGTGACGGCCGCGTTGTGCGCACCGCCGATGGCTGCCTGCGCGGTGAAGAACGTGCCGAGGGTGACGACGGCGGCAACGACCAACGCGATCGACGTCCCGGTGATCACCTTCGCGGCGTAGAACACGCCACGCCGGGGCACCGCCGCCAGTGAGGAGCTGATCGTTCCGGTGGCGTACTCACCGCTGGTCAGCAATACGCCGAAGACGACCAGGGCGATCATGCTGAGCCGGAGACCGTTGAATCCCGACCCGACCGGGTCGAATGACGCCTTCCCCTCCGGGCTCATCCCGTCGTACGCGCCGCGCAGCACCATCCCGAACAGCAGAGCGATGCCGACACTCGCCGCGAAGCACAGCGCCAGGGAGCCGAGCGACGACCGCAGGGTACGGGCCTTGGTCCATTCGAACGCGATCGCCGATCCGAGGGCCGGTGCGGAAGCCGATCCAACGGCCGATCCAGTGGTTGCCATGCTCATTCCGCCCCTCCGGTGAGCCGCATGAACGCTTCCTCCAGCGACGCCGACTGCACGCTCACCTCGTGGACCGTCACCCGGCTCCGCGCGACCAGCGCGCCCACGGTCTCGACCGGTGCACCGGTCACCTCCAACGTTGCATCGGGACCGCTGTCGGCCCGGACACCCGCCCCGGCCAGTACGTCCCGAAGCCGCTCCGGCTCCGGCGTACGGATCCGGATGTAGGAACGGGAATTGGTGGCGATGAACGCCTCGACCGAGGTGTCTGCCAGCAGTCGACCCTTGCCGACCACGATCAGGTGGTCGGCGGTCAGTGCCATCTCGCTCATGAGGTGGCTGGACACCAGGATCGTCCGGCCCTTCGCCGCCAACCGCTTCATCAGGTCGCGGATCCAGCGGATGCCCTCCGGGTCGAGCCCGTTCACCGGCTCGTCCAGCAGCAGTACCGGCGGGTCGCCGAGCAGCGCCGCAGCGACGCCGAGCCGCTGGGCCATACCGAGGGAGAGGGCGCCGGCCCGCCGCCGACGCACGCCGTCCAGGCCGACCGTTTCGAGCACCTCCCGGACCCGGCTCTCCGGAATCCGGTTGCTGCGGGCCAGCCCCAGCAGGTGGTGGTACGACGTCCGCCCCGGATGGACCGCCCTTGCTTCGAGCAGGGCTCCGACCTGCCGCAACGGCTCGGCCAGTTCCCGATAGGGCCGGCCGCCGATCAGTGCCGCGCCCCGGGTCGGTCGGGTCAGTCCGAGCAGGGCGCGCATCGTGGTCGACTTGCCTGCCCCGTTCGGGCCGAGGAAACCCGTCACCTGGCCCGGCTTCACCCCGAAGGAAAGCCCGTCGACGGCGACCGTATCCCCATAGCGTTTCGTCAGGTCACGTACCTCGATCATGGCCCGAAGAATGGCCCAGGAGCCGAGGTAGGCACATCGGGCCCGGGACTGTCATCCCCGAGACTGAGGCCGCAGAGGTGGAACAGTGTCACGATCGGTGACTGGCGGTCGACTCCGTCACTCCGTCGGCGCGGTGGCGCGACGTAGGGCATCAGCGCCGCACGACGCATCCGGACCAGTTTGTAGACCATGGTTGACAAACCCTGTCCGGTCCGCCACTTTGTAGATAGGAGTCTACGAACCTGGGAGCGGAGCGCCACATGGTGAAGGAGATGCTCGGCGTGGCCGACATCGCGGTGATGTTCAATGTTGAGCCGAAGACGGTCAGCATGTGGCGGCTGCGCTACGCGGACTTCCCCGAGCCGGATGTCACCGTCGGCGGCATGGCGGGGTGGGATCCTGGGCGGGCCGAGGAACTGCGGGTCTGGGAGAGCCGCCGCCCCGGACAGGGCCGCCGCGCGATGCTTACCGCGCACGTTCAGGAAACGGTACGCCGCACGTTCATATTCCGGTTCCTGCGCCCCGACGACCTCACCTCGGCGCCGATCGACTTCCCGGGCATCAGGTACGAGGATGGGCGACTCGCCGAGGGCATGCAGGCCAAGGCGGCGGAGCACCTGATCGGTGCCCTGCGCGACCAGGGCTGCGAAATCGTCTTCCGGGATCCGGCCACCGACGCGAGGCAGGCCATGCAGCGCGTGCTCTGGGACCGTTGGACCGCGGCCGAGGTCGGGGAGGACGAGTTCGTCGGCCAACTGTTCGACGACCGCGGCCGGATCTACCACGGCTGCACCGCCTTCGACGCCGCCGCCTACACCCTGCAGAGGCTCGCGGCGCTCGGCGGCGAGATCCGCTCGATGCTCGGAGAGTCACAGCAAGGTCGGGGCCGCAGGCAGCGCTAGAGGGCCCGGCTCGACCCCGGATCGGCCGACATCAATCAAACGCACGCCCACCGCGGCGCAAGTCCGCTTGGCACGGGGTGGCCGGGCCGACCGATGTCGACACCAACACCACGGCAATCAAGCACCCGTTCACTCCCGCACGCGCTGGCGCCGACGCCCCAGTGCGGCATCATCCTGGAGGTAAGAGTTTCGTGGAGACAGCACCGCAGCACATCACACCGGCCACGGGCCGGTTGGGCGTCCTCTTCGTGGGACTCGGCGCCGTGGCGTCGACCGTCATCGCCGGCGTCGAGCTGATCAGGCAAGGCCTCGCCAAGCCCGTCGGATCGCTCGCTCAGATGGGTACCATCCGCCTCGGCAACCGGACCGAGGGCCGGGCGCCGCTCATTCGCGATTTCGTGCCGCTGGCCGACCTCGACCAACTGGTCTTCGGTGCCTGGGACCCGATCTCGGACACCGCCTACGAAGCCGCGCTCAAATGCGGCGTGCTCGACCGGTACGCCCATATCGAGCCGATCGCGGCGGCACTCAAAGAGGTCGAGCCCATGCCAGCCGCCTTCGACCAGAACTACGTGCGGCGGCTCGAGGGCGCCAACGTCAAGCCCACCACGGGCAAGCGGGACCTTGCCGAGGCCCTGCGCAGCGACATTCGCGACTTCAAGGCGGCGCGCTCCTGCGACCGGATAGTGGTGATCCTGTGTGCCTCCACCGAGGCCTTCATCGATCCCAGCCCGGCCCACCAGAGCCTGGCGGCGTTCGAAGCCGCGCTGGACGCCGACGACGAGAGCGTCCCGCCCTCGATGCTCTACGCCTACGCGGCGCTGAAGGAGGGCGTGGCCTTTGTCAACGGGGCGCCCAACCTCACCACCGACGTCCCGGCGATGACCGAGCTCGCCCACACAGCGGGCGTGCCCATCAGCGGCAAGGACTTCAAGACCGGGCAGACCCTGGTAAAAACCGTGCTGGCGCCGATGTTGAAGGCTCGTGTGCTGGGACTTTCGGGCTGGTACTCGACCAACATCCTGGGGAACCGCGACGGCGAGGTCCTCGACGACCCCGACAGCTTCCGTACCAAGGAGAAGACCAAGCTCGGCGTGCTCGAGCACATCCTGCAGCCCGGCCGCTATCCCGAACTTTATGGCGACTTTCACCACAAGGTGCGCATCAACTACTACCCGCCCCGTGGTGACAACAAGGAGGGTTGGGACAACATCGACATCTTCGGCTGGCTCGGCTATCCGATGCAGATCAAGGTTAACTTCCTGTGCCGGGACTCGATCCTGGCCGCGCCTCTGGTACTCGACCTGGTGCTGTTCACCGACCTTGCCCAGCGAGCGGGCCTGACGGGCGTGCAGGAGTGGCTGTCGCTCTACTTCAAGAGCCCGCAGACCGCCCCCGGCGTCTATCCCGAGCACGACCTGTTCATCCAGCAGACCAAGCTGAAGAACACCCTCCGCTGGCTGATGGGCGAGGAGCAGATCAGCCATCCAGGCATGGAGTACCACGAGGACTGAGATCGCAGGCGCCTGCCCGCCGGCCCGCAACGACCGTGGCTGGCGGGCACGCGCCACAACCAGGTTGGGCTCCCCCGTCGTCAGGCGGAACTCACGTGTTCTGCGGGAAGCCGAGGTTGATCCCCCCGTGGCTCGGGTCGAGCCAGCGCGTGGTGACCGCCTTCTCCCGGGTGAAGAAGCGGAAACCATCCGCCCCGTACGCCTTGGTGTCGCCGAACAGCGACTCCTTCCAGCCGCCGAAGGAGTGGTACGCCACGGGTACCGGGATCGGGACGTTGATGCCGACCATTCCCACCTCGACCTCGAGTTGGAAGCGCCGGGCGGCCCCGCCGTCGTTGGTGAAGATCGCGGTGCCGTTGCCGAAGGCCCCGGAGTTGATCAGTGCGACGGCCTCCTCGTACGAGCCGACCCGCACCACGGACAGCACCGGGCCGAAGATCTCGTCGGTGTAGACCCGCGACGCGGTCGGCACCTTGTCAAGCAGGGTCGGGCCGAGCCAGAAGCCCTCCGGGGCGCCGTCCGCGACCACGTCCCGGCCGTCCACCACCACCGTCGCGCCGTCGGAGACCGCGACGTCGAGATACCCGGCGACCCGGTCCCGGTGCTCGCGGGTGACCAGCGGGCCCATGTCGCAGCCACGCCGGCCGTCCCCGGTACGCAGCCCGCGCATCCGTTCGGTGATCCTGGCGATCAGCGGGTCGGCCACCGGCTCGACCGCCACCACGACGCTGATCGCCATGCACCGCTCGCCCGCCGAGCCGAAGCCCGCGTTCACTGCGGCGTCGGCGGCGAGGTCGAGGTCGGCGTCGGGGAGCACCAGCATGTGGTTCTTGGCTCCGCCGAGCGCCTGCACCCGCTTCCCGTTCGCCGCCGCGGTCTGGTAGATGTGCCGGGCGATCGGCGTCGAGCCGACGAACGACACCGACGCCACGTCGGGGTGCGCGAGCAGCCCGTCCACGGCCGCCCGGTCGCCGTGCAGCACGTTGAACACCCCGTCCGGCAACCCGGCCTCGGCCAGCAGCCGGGCCAGCCAGACGGCCGCGGAAGGGTCCTTCTCGCTGGGCTTGAGCACCACGGAGTTGCCTGCGGCCAGCGCGATCGGGAAGAACCACATCGGCACCATCGCCGGGAAGTTGAACGGACTGACGATCGCGGCCACCCCGATCGGCTGGCGTATCGAGTGCACGTCCACTCCGGTCGAGGCGTTCTGCGTGTACGCGCCCTTGAGCACCTCGGGGAAGCCCAGCGCGAATTCGAGCACTTCCTGACCGCGGACGATCTCGCCGAGCGCGTCCGAGAGCACCTTGCCGTGCTCGCGGGTGATGATCTCCGCCAGCTCGTTCCGCCGCGCGTTGAGCAGTTCGCGGAAGGTGAACAACACCGCCTGCCGCTTGGCGATCGACGTGTCCCGCCACGCCGGGAACGCGGCCGCGGCGGCGGCCACCGCGGCATCGACCTCGGCCGCGTCGGCGAGCAGCACCGAGGCGGTCCGGGTACCGAGCGCCGGATCGTAGACCGGCCCGAGTCGGGACTCCCCCGGGTCGTGTTCCTTCCCGCCGATCCAGTGGACGATGCGTTCCGACATCTGATCCTCAGCCCTTCTTCCAGTGCTCACGGGGCCATCACGACGACGGCCCGACCGGTGATCTCGCCGCGCGCCAGCGCCTGGTACGCCTCGTCGGCCTCGGCCAGCGAGTACTGGCGGGTCACCAGATTGACGGTGTCGAAGTGGCCCTCGGCGGCGCCGCGTACCACCTCCGGCAGGTCCGCCCGGGTCCGCGCGCCGAACGAACCGGTGATGGTGTAGCCGCGGCGTACCAGCGGGGTGATCTCGACCTCCGCGCTGGCGGCGCCCGCCGCGATGCCGATGGCGACCATCCGCCCGCCGTCGGCCAGCATGCCCACGGCCTGGCGGAACGTCGCCGGCTGGCCGAGCGCCTCGAACCCGATGTCCACGCCGCGACCGCCGGTGATCTCGCGGACCGCCGCGACGGCGTCCACCTCCCGTGAGTTGACCAGGTGGGTCGCGCCGAGGCGCTTCGCGTTCTCCAGCTTCTCCGGTGCGACGTCGACGGCGATGACGATCTCGGCGCCGCCCGCGCGGGCCACCTGGATCACGCCGGAACCGACTCCGCCCACCGCGACCACCGCGACCGACTGGCCGGGCCGCAACTCCCCGGCACGGTGCACGGCGCCGTACGCGGTGAAGGCGGCGCAGCCCAGTGTCGCCGCGGATACCGGGTCCAGCCCGTCCGGCAGCGCGGCGAGCGCGGCGAGCGGGACGACGCTGTACTCGGCCAGTCCGCCCATCGAATACATGGCCAGGAACGAACCGTCGGGCATGGCCAGCCGGCTCTCGCCGTCGTAGAGCGTGCCCCTGAGCCGGTTTTGCGCGAAGAACGCCTCGCACATGTCGTCGCGGCCGCGCTGGCAGGCCGCGCATCGGGTGCAGGGCATGATGAACGCGCCGACGACTCGGTCCCCCACGTCGAGGCCGCGCCGGTCGGTGGTGCCCTCGCCGAACGCCACCACCGTGCCACTGATCTCATGACCCAGCACCGCGGGGCGGGGGAAGGCCACCTCACCCTTGATCACGTGCAGGTCGGTGTGGCAGACGCCGCAGGCGGTGACGCGTACCAGGGCCTCGTCGGCGCGGGGAACCGGCACCGGGATCCGGGTGACGGCCAAACCCGGCCGGTCGTCCGGAAGGATTGCGGCCAGCATGTCGGCGGGCAGGCCTGCGCCGACCGGGACGTCCTGACGGTCGAGGGGTTCCGGCATACGAGTCTCAGCCCTTCGTTCGATGGTCTACCGATCGGCGCGCGGCGTCCGCCTCAGCGCCGGCCTGGCCGACGAGTACGCCGCTGGGGTCCGCCTGCCGGTCCCGACGAGCCTTTCCCGGCAGGCTCGTGCGGTCAAGGGCCAGTGATGCACAGCAGATCTGCGAATCTGCACACCGGACCCGGCCCGTGCGACTACCCGGCAACCCGCCCGACGCCACCGGGCCGGGGCGGCGGCACCAGTTCGTGTCGCCGCTTGGCGATCTCGCGGTGCAGTGCCGCCCGCACCAGCCGCACCGCCTCCACCGCGAGGCTGTCCCGGCGTACGTTCAGCGAGAAGTCGAGCAGGACGCGCACCTGTTCCGGCAGGACGCGTTCGAGGTCCGGCTCGACCTCCGCCAGGAAGCACGGCAGCAGGCCGATCCCGGCGCCCCGCCTGGTCGCCTCGACCTGCGCAGCCACGTTCGTGCAGGAGAGGCCGACGCGCATCCCGGCGAAGCTGCGGGCCAGATCCAGTTCGGCCACGGTCAGGTGCGAGTCGACGTAGAAGATGAGCCGGTGTTCGGCCAGGTCTTCGGTCCCGGTGATCCGGGGCGACCGGGCCAGGTAGTCGCGGCTCGCGTAGAGGCCGAGTGCGTACTGGGTGAGCAGTTCGGTGTCGACCCAGCCCGGCCTTGGTACGCCCACGTTCACCGACATGTCGTAGCCGGGCGCCCGCGGGCTCAGCGGACGGGTCGAGGTGACCAGCTCGACCGTGATCCCCGGATGGTGGACGACGACGTCGGAGACCGCCGCGGTCACGAAGGAGACCCCGAAGCCGTCCGGGGCGGCGATCCGGACCGTGCCGTGGACCGCGCCCTCCTCACCCGCCACCGCGTCCCGTACCCGCTGCACCACGTGCTCCAGCGGCGCGGACCGTTCCACGACGACCCGGCCGATGTCGGTGAGCACCCAGCCGTCCGACCCGTGTTCCACCAGCGTCGCGCCGAGCGACGACTCCAGCCGGCGCAGCCGCCGCCGGACCGTCGTGTGGTCGATGCCGAGCACCGCCGCCGCCGCGACCATCCGCCCGGTACGGGCCAGGGTGAGCAACAGACGCAGGTCGTCGGTGTTCACCTCGTCGGAATGCGGTGGCATCGAACCTCCGTCCGTGGCCGGGAGCCGGATCAATGAGTCGCGCGGGTGGGTCGACGGCCCGCGTCGAACGGGTCCGCCGTCGCGCGGAAGGCCGCCGACCGAGGTGACCTCCCCGGCGGGTCGGCCAACCCGTCAGGGAGTCTCGTCGGTGTCGGGCCAGAGCCCGGCCGCCCACAGCCGTTCGACGGCCTGCCGGCCGGTTCGGCGGAAGTGGTTGGCCGTCGCCTCCGAGGCGGCGCGGCTGTCCCGGGTACGCAGCGCCGCGACGATGAGGTCGTGCTCGTCGAGAGCCGCGGCCTCCCATTCCCGGGCCCGGTCCGGGTCCGGGGAGCCGGAAGCGTGCGCGAAGAAATAGGTGGGCATGCTGTTCGACAACATGCGCAGCACCGCCCGCAGCCGACCCGAGCTGCCCGCCTTGTTGATGGCCTGATGGAACGCGAAGTTCAGCCGGTCGCGCTCGCGGGGGTCCGTCGCCGCCCGCATCTCGTCACAGATCCCGGCGAGCTGGTCGACCAGCCGCCTGCTGTCCGGCGACTCGGCCGCCCGACCGGCGGCGAGGCCGCTGAGCAGCCCGTACATCTCGTAGTGGTCGCTGATGTCCTGCGGCTCCAGCCGCGCCACGAACGAGCCCCGCCGGGCGATGTTCTCGACGAGTCCCTCGACCTGAAGCGTGATCAACGCCTCGCGCACCGGAAGCCGGCTGGTGCGCAGCTCGGCGGCGATTCCGTCCTGGTCCAGCCGCTCGCCCGGCCGCAGCACGCCGGACAGGATGAGGTCGCGCAGGTGCCGCGCCACCTCATCCTTGAGGTTGCTCCGGGCGGGCAGCGGACTCGGCACGTCGTTATCCATGTCTACGCGAGAATCCTTTGCAGGTGAAACCCTCTGGCCCACGGCGCCGTGGCTCGGCGACGTGTCATTCACGTCGTGAATCGATGACCTCCGCGGGGGTGGCACCTACCGGGGCGAGGGTGGAATACTCCGCCATGCGGGCGTAGTTCGGCCCGCCAAGCCGGGCCAGCGGGTCGATTGTACGTGCGTCCACCCTGAAGTTGTCGACGGCGTCATCCGCTATGTCGAACGCGTCGACCACGCCAGAAACGAGGACTGACTGATCGTTCCCATAGGTCTCGGTTCGGTACAGCCGGCATTCCAGCCGCACCTGGGCCTGGGCGACTCCCGGCACTCCGTCGATCCCCGTCGGCCGCATCGAAACGGACAGCGCCTCGGCCTCGCTGACATCGGCGCCCAATTCGGCCGAGGAGGCGTGAACCTGCTCCATCATCGCGTACGAGGGGATGTTCACCACGAACGTCCGGCGCGCGAGGATATTGCGGAGAGTGTCCTTCGGCGTCCGTCCCTTGTGCCCGATGCTGACGCCGATGATCGGTGGCGAGTACGACAAGATGGTGAACTGGCTGAATGGCGCGAGGTTCACCACTCCGTCGTCGGACACCGAGGTGATCCAGGCGATGGGGCGAGGTATCACCACACCGGTCAGCAGCTTGTAGCAATGGGCGAGGTCGAGCTCGGCCGACTTGACGTACATGTCAGGAGCCCAACAGGATGCCCGCGTCGGGCCGGCCCCGGGTCGGTCGGGGAACGCCCTCCGGCGCGGCGACACCGTCCTCGCCGGCCGTGTCGTCGGCGGCCGAGCCGGCCCGCGCCCGCTTGGCGATGGCCACCTTCAGGGCAAGGGCCGCGATCAGCACCACGCCGAAGGCGATCTGGCTGACCGAACCCGACCCACCGAGCGCGTACGGGAGCCCGACGATGAACAGCGCGCCGAGCAGCGGGCCGACGAACGTCGACTCGGTGCCGCCGATCGCTGCGGCCAACAGGACGTGGATGCTGGTCAGTACCCCGAAGGCCTCCGGCGTCACGACGCCGACCTGGAACGCGGAGACCGCGCCGGCCAGGCCCGCGCACGCCCCGGCGACGGCGACCGCGACCAGCCGCGGCCGCTGCGGACCGACTCCGATGGACTCGGCGCCCCGCCGCGAGTCGCGGATCGCCCGGATCGTCAGCCCGACATGCGACCTCTTGAACAGGGTGACCAGGGTGAGTGCGACGATCGCCAGGCCGGAACAGATCCAGAAGGTCGCCTCGACGCCGACGATGCCGCTGCCGCCGAGGACGAAACCCGAGGTGAACAGCCCGGCCGAGCCTCCGGTGACGCTGTCGAAGGCGAGCACCACCTCCGGCACGGCCAGGGAGAAGAGCAGCGTGACCATGCCGAGGTAGAAGCCTCCGATCCGGAACACGGCGGCGCGCAGCGCGACCGCGACCAGGAGGCCGGCCAGCACGCCCAGCGGAATGGCCTCGACCATGGACAGCCCGTACCGCACCGACATGATCGCCGACGCGTAGGACCCGACGGCCATCAGGCCGCCCTGGGCCAGAAAGAGCATGCCGGACAGGCCCGACAGCACGTTCTGCCCGGCGATGGCGATCGCCATCAGCGCCACGGTGGTCAGCGTGAAGATGAGCTGGGTCGAGAGCAGGTAGGGGGCGAGCAGCACGAGTACTGCGAGCACCGCTACCGTGCCGAGCAGGGAGTGCCGGCGCAGTGCGGCGAACCACGACTGGCCGTCCACCGAACGGGCGCCGGCGGCGACAACCCCGGCCAGCCGCGCCGAGGGTCGGCCCGGTCCGGTCCGCCGTGGCGCGCGCCGTACGCCGCCGGCCGCCGACTCGATCATCTGGGGGAAGAACTCCACCGGACGCCGGCTCGCCCTTCCGAACAGGCCCTCGGGACGGAACGCGAAGACCAGCACGGCGACCAGCAGCGCCAGGATGGAGTTCATCTGCAACTGGAAGAAGTACTGGGTGAAGGCGACCGTCACCCCGAAGATGAAGCCGCCGGCGATGAGGCCGGCGAGGCTCGCCATTCCGCCGAGCGTCGCCGCCGCGAGACCGATGATCAGCAGGTCGGTCAGCGTCTGCGGCAGCAGCGACACCTGCGGCACGATCAGCAGGCCGGCCGCGGTGGCGAGCGCCCCGCCGATGGCCCAGATGGCCCGCTCCAGCGCCACCACCCGCAGGCCGTACATGGCGGCGACGGCGCGGCTGTCCGAGAGCGCCCGCAGCAGGACCCCGTACCGGGTCCAGCGGACCACGACGATCAGCGCCAGGATGATCACCGCGATCAGGCCCAGCACGACCAGGCCGACGGCGGAGACGAGATAGTCGCCGAAGCGCACCGCCGTGGTCGGAATGCCGGGGAGTTCGAGGCTCTTGGCCTGCTGCCCCCACAGCACTCCCACCAGCCCGACGATGGCGAGCATGGGTCCCATGCTCGCCATCGTCTGGACGATCTCGTCGGCGCCGAGGAAGAACCGGGTCAGGATCCAGCCGATGATCGAGTTGACCGCCGTGCCGACCACGATCGCGAGCAGCGCGGCGACCCAGTACGGAACGTCCGAGGACAGCGCCTGGTACGCGCAGTACGCGGCGAGCGTGGCCACCGCGCCATGGGCGAAGTTGACCGCGTGCGCGAATCGGTGGACCAGTACAACTCCCAACACGAGGACGGCGTAGATGGCCCCCGTGGTAAGGCCACTGAGAAATACGTTGATCACTGCTCGGCGTCCATTCGACAGTCGCTCCGGATCCTGCTACGCGTTCGCCGGAACGAAGTCGCCGTTCTTCACGACGTACATTCCGAAACCATCCTTGCCCACCAGGGCGTTCTGCTCGCCGGGGCGGATCGAGACCGTGGTGAAGCCGATCTGCTTCCCGGTCAGGCCGTACAGCGCCTGCTCGAAGTTCTCGTTGGTCATCGGCTTGCCGGACTCGGCCACCGCCCGAACCGCCGCGGCGATCACCGCCCCCGCGTTCCAGCCCACCTCACCCGGTACCCGCAGCAGGTCGCTGCCGTACTTCGGGGCCTGCTCCTTGAACTCCTGCACCGCCGGGGTGTCGGCCGTCAGCGGCGGCAGCGCGCTGCACACGTAGAAGTTGGCGGCGGCGGCGTCGTCACCGGCGATGCTGACGAAGGACTGGTCGAGCACCGGCGAGAACGCCAGCACCGGGATGTTCAGGCCCTGGCTGCGGGCGCTCTTGACGAAGTTGGCGGCCAACGTGACGTTCGACAGCAGCACCACGGCCTGGACCCCGGACTCGGCGACCCGCTGCACGTACGAGGTCATGTTGGTCGCGTCGGCCGGAATGGTGATGTTGAGCGGCATCGACCCGCCGACCGTCTGGGCGTACGGCACGGCCTGCTTCTCCGCCTCGTTGCCGAGGGTGTCGTGCAGCAGGGCGAGGTTCTTCAGGCCCAGGGTCTTGACCGCGTAGTCGATCAGGTAGAGCGACTCGACGGTGTAGTCGGTGTACATGCCGAAGACGTGCGGCAGGTTGGCGGCCTTGATGGTGTCGCCGCTGGCCTGCGCGAGCACGGTGGTCTTGGTACCGGTGCTCTTGATGATGCCCGCCGCGCCGCTGAACGCCGGCGTGGTGATGACATCCAGCAGGAACGGCTTCTGCGCCAGCAGTCGCTGGGTGGTCGACGCTCCACCGGCCACGGAACTCTGGTTGTCGACCTGGACGAACTCGAACTTGTAGCCGCCGAGCCCGTTGGTCTCGTTCATCCACTTCAGGTAGGCGATCGTGCCGTCCGAGATCCCTCGGTAGGCGACGCCGGGGCCGGTCTCCGGGGTCGAGACGGCGAACATCAGGGTCTTGTCCCCGTCGGAGCCGCTGTCGCCGCCGGCGCCGCACGCCGCGCTGCTGACCAGCAGCCCCGCGAGCGCGAGCGACAGCGGCACGAGCCGCAGTCGGTTCTTCATTTCGGTATAGCCCGCCTCTCGACTGAATTGGTGGTGGTGATGGTGTCGGCGTCGTCGGCTTCCTGGTGTGGACTCGAACCCAGGTAGGCGCGCCTGACCGCCTCGTCCTGGCTGGTCTGCTCCCAGGTGCCTTCCTTGATGACGGCGCCCCGGCTGAGGACGTAGATCCGGTCGCAGGCCCGGCGGATCACGTCCATGTCGTGCTCGATCAAGATGCAGGTCGCGTCGGATCCGTGGATCAGGTCGCGAAGGGTGGCGATGGTCCGCTGCCTGGCCGCCACCGGTAGGCCGGCGACGGGCTCGTCGAGAATGAGGACGACCGGTTGCTGGACCAGGGCCCGGGCGAGTTCGACCAGCTTCTTCTCTCCGCCGGACATCGACTCCGCCCGGGCGCCGGCACGGTGCTCCAGGCCGACGGTGGCCAGCGCCTCCCGGGCCAGGCCGGCGGAGCGGCGCCAGCGTGCCCGCCGCCCGGACCGGGGCTCGTCGCGCCCCGCGCGATACAGCAGGAAGGACCGGGCCGCGAGGTCGACGTTCTGGGCCGCGGTGAGGGTGCCGAACAGTTCCGGGGTCTGGAACGTCCGGACGATCCCGGCCCGGGTCCGGGTCTGCGGGTCACGCCCGCGCAGGTTGTGGCCGTTGAGGACGACGTCTCCGCCGCCCCGCGCTACCCCGGCGATCAGGTTGACCAGGGTGGACTTGCCCGCGCCGTTCGGCCCGATCACCCCGACGATCTCGCCGGCGTGCGCGGCCAGGTCGACGCCGGCCAGCGCCTTGACGCCGAGATAGGACACGGTTCCGCCGGTCACGCTCAGGATCGTCCGGCGCTCTCGCCCGTCGGTGCTCGTCATGACAGGTACGCTTCCTCAAGTCGGTTGCCCTTGCGCAGCTCGGCGACGTCGCCGTGCAGGACCACGGCACCGCGCCGCAGGACGTACGCGCGGTCGGCCACCGCCAGCACCTTGTGGACGTGCTGTTCGACGATGATCACGGTGCGGGCGTCGTTCGCGGCCAGCGCGATCCGTTCGTAGATCTCGTCGACGAGGGCTGGTGCGATGCCGAGGGACGGCTCGTCGAGCAGCAGGGTGGGCGGGTCGAGCGCCAGGGCCCGGGAAAGGGCGACCATCTGCTGCTGCCCACCGGACAGCTCGGCGCCGTACGCGCGCAGCCGCTCGCCGATCCACGGGAAGTAGGTCGTGGCCCGCGCGATGGCCTCCTGGCGCACGGCCGGTCGCAGGCGCCCCCGGCCGAGCAGGCCGAGCAGGATGTTCTCCTCGACCGTGAGACCGGGCAGTACGCCACGCGCCTCCACCACCTGGACCAGGCCGCGCCGGGCGATCCGGTGCGCGGGCATCTGGTGGATCGGCTCGCCGTCCAGACTGATCGTCCCCGCCTGCAGCGGCAGCAGCCCGGAGATCACCCGCAACAGGCTCGTCTTGCCCGCCCCGTTGGCCCCCAGCACCGCGACGACCTGGCCGGTCTCGGCCCGCAGGGAGACGTCACGGAGGACCGGAACCGAGTGGTATCCCGCGGTGACGCCGTCGACGGTCAGCATTCGGGTAGTCCGTAGAGCCGTGCGGGGTTGGCGACGAGGATCTGCGCGACGGTCTTGTCGTCGGCCACCCAGTCCTGGAACAGGTCGAGAAGCTCACCGACGTCCGGCGCGGCGTCACCCATGCCGACGTACGGCCAGTCCGAGCCCCAGAGCAGCCGGTCGGGCCGGGCGCCGACCAGCGCGTCATGGAACGGGCGGATGCCCGGGTAGCCGCCCTCGGGTGCGCCGAAGCGGCAGACCGAGAGCTTGACCCAGAGGTTGCCCTGGTCCAGCGTGCGGAGCAGCCGCTGGAAGCCGGCGCCGCCGGTCCCCGCCGCGACGTCCGGCCAGCCCATGTGGTCGAGCACGACCGGGACTGCGTGCCGCTCGGTGTCCGCCGCGAGCCGCAGGCACTCGTCCAACGGGCCCCAGAGTTGCGCGTGCCAACCGAGCTCACCCAGCCGCGGTGCGAGCTGGCGCAGCGCGTCCGCACCCGCGCTGCCGGCGTACCGCTGCCCGGTCCGGCGGTCGGTCTGGAGGTTGAACCGCAGCCCGCGTACGCCGAGCGTGTGCAGGCGCTCCAGGTGCTCCGGGGTGACCCGCTCGTCGACGACCGCCACCCCGGCCAGCCGCCCGACACCCTCGGCGAGGACCTGTTCGAGGAGCCGGGTGTCGCGGTACGCGTCGGGCTGCACGACGACCCCGTACGTCATGCCGGTGGTGGCGAGCATGCCGCGGTAGACGTCGGGATGCGCGCGCGGGATCACGTAGCTGGCGTTGTCGACGGGATAGGGCTCGGCGTAGACGTGCGCGTGGGTGTCGCAGGAGCCGGCCGGTACGGCACGTCGCGGCGGGGTGGGGAGCCGGGGATCCAGAGTCATCGCAGTTCACCCAGAACTTCCTCGGTGTGCTCACCCAGCTCCGGCGGCGGAACCCTGAAGGTGAGCGGGGCCTGCTCGAATCGCAGCGGGCTCACCACCTGGGGGACGTCCGCGCCGTTGTCCCGGCGCAGCGTCCGGATCATTCCGCGATGCCGCAACTGTGCCTCCTCGAACGCCATTGGGATGGTGTTGATCGGCCCGCACGGCACGTCGCGCCGGGCGAGTTCCTCCAGCCAGTGCGCGAGCGGCTTGGTGGCGAACTCCCGAGCGAGGATCTCGTCGAGCTCGGGGAGGTTCCTGACCCGGTCGGCGTTCGTCCGAAACGAGTCCGCCCCGGCGAGCTCCGCCATGCCGAGCGCGTCGCAGAGCCGGCGGAACTGCTCGTCGTTTCCGACCGCGAGGACGAGGTGGCCGTCCGCGCAGCGGTACACGTCCTGTGGCTGGATGTTGGGGTGCTTGTTGCCGTGACGCTTCGGTTCACGCTCGCCGACCAGGTAGTTCATCGCCTGGTTGGCGAGCATCCCGGTCGCGACGTCGAGCATGGCGAGGTCGATGTAGTCGCCGTGCCCGGTCCGGCGCTGCCGTTCGAGCGCGGCGAGGACGCCGACCGCGGCGTACATCCCGGTCATGATGTCGACGACCGGCACACCGACCTTCTGCGGTCCGCCACCTGGGCTGTCGTCGGGCGGGCCGGTGACACTCATGAGCCCGCTCATCGCCTGGATCATGAAGTCGTACGCCACGTTGCTGCGCCGCGGGCCGGACTGACCGAACCCGGTGATCGAGCAGTAGATGAGTCGGGGATTCTCCCGACTCAGTTCCGGATAGCCGAGCCCGAACCGGGCGAGCGTGCCGGGCCGGAAGTTCTCCAGCAGGATGTCGGACTCCCGCGCGAGCCGCCGCACGTCCTCCTGGCCGGACGCGGTGGACAAGTCGATCTCGACAGACCGCTTGCCGCGGTTGACCGAGAGAAAGTACGCGGATGCCCCGGGCCGGCCGTCGTCCTCGGTGGCCAGATAGGGAGGGCCCCAGGACCGGGTCTCGTCGCCGATACCCGGGCGCTCGACCTTGACGACGCGTGCTCCCAGATCCGCCAGGATCTGACCGGCCCAGGGGCCGGCCATGACGCGACTCAGGTCGAGCACCGTGACGCCCGAGAGTGGTCCGGTCATCGAGGCACAACCTCCAAGTTGTTCCGTTGCTCGGCCGCGCGCTTCGCCGACGCGCCGTCCCGTTACCGAGGGACGTGATTTTTGATCCGAGATCGTCGGATGCTAGCGCGCCCAGATTGGCCGGTCAACGGGTCTGCTGCCAGCTGTTTCCGGCTGCTCTAGCAGCGATAAAAGCCGATAAGACGCGTAAAATCTGGTGATAATCGCTGCGTCGCTCCTCCGCGCATCGGCTCGTCTTCGGCGGCAAGTGGAGGCAATCCTGATACTTGATATTGCGAGCGCCGCCCCCTAGCCTGGGGCGACCCGAGCCGGCGAGGCCGTCCGGGTCCTACCACGCGTCACCTCCGCGGGCAGGAGAACCGAGACAGGCAATGGAGGATCATCGTGACCGGAAGCCTTTACTTCGAGGACCTTGAGGTAGGGCAGCGATTCGTCAGCCATGCGCGCACGGTCACCGAAGCGGACGTGGTGGGCTTCGCCGGGCTGTCCGGCGACTTCAACCCGATCCACATGGATCAGGAGTTCGCCGCCCGGGGAATGTTCGGTCGGCGGGTCGCGCACGGCCTGCTCGGCATTTCCATCGCCACCGGGATGATCGACAATCTCGGGCTCTTCCGGGCCTCGATGGGCGCGATGCTCGGCATCGACGGCTGGACCTTCAAGGCACCGCTCTACATCGGAGACACGATCCATCTGGAGATGTCGATCGAATCCAAGCGGCTGACCAAGGCGGGCGACCGGGGGGTGGTGCAGCGGCGCGTACAACTCGTCAACCACGGCGACGTCGTCGTGCAGGAGGGCCTGATCACCGTGCTCATCCTGTGCCGGGGCGCCTCTGCCGACCCGGTGCGGTCGGCCCACCCGTAGGTATGCGGCCGCCGGAACACCGGGGCAACCCGCGGAACCTTGAGGACTGGAAAGAGATGGACATAGAACACTTCACGCTGGAGGTCGACCACGGAGTCGCGGTCGTCACGCTCGACCGTCCTCCGGTCAACGCGCAGGACCGGCGCACGCGGGAAGAACTCATCTGGATCATCGACTCATTGAGCGATCGCGACGACGTCCGGGCCGTCATCCTGACCGGAGCGGGCAAGGTCTTCTCGGCCGGTGCGGACCTGGGCGAGCGGGCCAAACTCGCCGACGTGCCCGGAGAGTACCTGCGCCACAACCGCATCGTGCGGGAGAGCTTCTTCGTCCTGACCGACTGCGCGAAGCCGGTCATCGCGGCGATCAACGGACCTGCCATCGGAGCCGGCTTCGCGCTCGCGGCGAGTTGCGACATCCTCGTCTGCTCGGACAACGCCTACATACAGATGCCCGAGGTCGATCTCGCCATGGCCGGCGGGGCGAAGTTCCTGACCCGGCACCTGCCGCGCTCCGCCTCGCGGCTGCTCTTCTTCACCGGACGCAGGATGTACGCACCGGACATGTACCGACACGGCCTGGTCGAGGCGGTCGTACCCAGGGACGACCTGCTGCCGACCGCCTTGGAACTGGCCGGGGAGATCGCGCGGAAGAGCCCTCTCGCCGTGGCGAAGAACAAGGCCGCGTTCAACGTTGTCGAAGGCCTGACCGACCGGGAGGGCTACCGCTACGAGCAGGGTCTCACCCGGGAGCTCTCGACGAGCTCGGATGCGCTCGAGGCACGCACCGCGTTCCTGGAGAAGCGCGACCCGCGCTTCACCGGACGGTAGGCCTGCCGGCAGCGCGAACGCCACCGTAGGCCCGCCTTCCGGCTCGTCGACCCCGGGCACGGCTCGGTCCCGGGATCGCGTCGCTATGGGGTGCGCATCGACCCCATGGAATCGATCATCCGCTCGCCGGGTCGCCGGCGCGGTACACGGCGAGTGGGCGGCGCAGTACCGTGATGTCGCTCGTCGGGTCGCCGTTCACGACCAGCAGGTCGGCGTCGAATCCGGGGCGGATGCGGCCCTTGCGCCGCCCCAGGCCACACACCTCGGCGCCGACCGAGGTTGCCGCGGCGAGGGCGGCGGTGGCGGGGATGCCGCACGCGACGTATTCGACGAGCGCCTCTGGCAGGATCCCGTGCGGCTTCGCGGGGCCGAGGCCCGCGTCCGACCCGGCCACCAGGCGGACCCCGGCCCGGTGCAGGGTGGCGGCGCCGTCGCGCAGCGAGGCCTCGCTGAGCCCGGCCCGCGCCGCCATCGCCACCACCTCCGGCGGCGTGACCACGGCCGAGTCGGTGCCGAGCGTGGCACAGACCGCCACCCCGGACGCGGCCAGGCGATTGGCGAGTTCGTCGGGGACGTGGGCGCCGGTCGCGGTCACGCACGTGCAGTGCTCGATGCCGTCGACACCGACGCGCAGCGCCTGCTCGACCGCGCTGAGCGCGTGCGCGTGCGCGGTGACCGGCAGGCCCAGATCGTGTGCCCGGGTCACCGCGGCGGTCAGCTCCTGGTCCGTGAACTGCGGCCGGGTGGTGTCGGTGCCGGGGGTGAACACCCCGCCGCTGGCCATGACCTTCACCAGGTCGGCGCCGGCCGCCGCCCGCAGCCGCACGGCCTCACGGATCCCGTCGACGCCGCTCGCCTCGCCCCCCATCGACCAGCAGTGCCCGCCGACGCTGGTGACCGGCGCGCCCGACCCCACCACCGTTGGCAGGTCGTCGCGCACCTCCCGGCCCCGCCATCGGAGCACGGCGCCGCGCCGGTCGCCCAGGTCCCGGACGGTCGTGACGCCGGCCGCCAGGTGCGCGCTCAGCGACGCCTCGACGACCGCGTCGAGGTCCGTCTCGGAACGCTCGGCAAGCCGGCCGAGCGCGTCGGGACCGGCATCGGCACACAGGTGCACGTGCGCGTCGACCAGGCCGGGCAGCAGGGTGCCGTCCGGCTCATCGCGCACCGGCCAGCCCTCCGGCGCCTCGACCCAACCCCGGTGCACGTCGGTGATGCGTCCGTCGTCGAGCAGGACCAGCACCCCGTCGTCCACGATCCGCTCGCCGTCGAACATCCGGGCCGCCCGGACAGCATGCTTCGTCATCGACCCTCCCCGTTGAGTTGAACCGTTTTGGCCAGGCTCTCAGCTGACGGCGCTCCGCGAACACGGGGCTCTGGTCAATTCGCCGGCGACACCTGTGGGCCGGCCCAAGATCTCGGCGTTCACGACAGCATCACCATGGCCGCAGTCTCCCGGGCCCGCCTTTGACAGCGCTGAGAGAACCTGAGGCGCCGCTCAGTCCCGGAGGAGGAGGAGACAACCCGCACCGGGGATCAACGGGGCGACCATCGGATATACGACGGCTGCGGCTTTGGCGTGTTGGCCGGTGTGGATATCGAGGCGTACGGTTCGGCCGTGGGTGGTTTCAGGGTACGGCTCGGCATCGATTTCGGCACCGCGCACACGGTCGCCATGCTGGCGGTGGCGGACCAGGAACCCCGGCCGATCCTCTTCGACGGGTCGCCGCTACTCCCCTCCGCCGTCTGCCTGGACCCGACCGGCCGGCTCCTCGTCGGCCGGGACGCCCTGCACACCGCATTGTCCCGACCAGCCGCGTTCGAACCGTCTCCCAAGCGGTGCATCGACGACCAGACCGTGCTGCTCGACGATCGGGACGTCCCGATCGTGGAGCTCATCGCCGCACCGCTGCGCCGGGTGGCGGAGGAAGCCGTCCGGATCGCCGGGGCGCCGGTCACCGTCACCACGCTCAGCTACCCGGCCGTCTGGGGCAGCCGGCGCCGAGCCGTACTGCTGGCGGCGGCGAACCAGGTGTTCCCGTCGGTGCGTCTCGTCGCCGAGCCCGTCGCTGCGGCCAATTCCTTTCTCAAGGTCGCTGGCGGGGGACTTGCCGTCGGCCAGTGCATCGTGGTCTACGACTTCGGCGCCGGCACCTTCGACGCGTCCGTGCTGCGCCGCACCGGGGACGGATTCGAAACGGTCGCCACCGGCGGACGGTCCGACTGCGGCGGGCTGGACATCGACTGGGCCATCGTGAACCGGCTCGCCGAGACCGTCGGGCGACCCGACGCGGCGCGCTGGGCCCGGCTGGCCCACCCGCAGAGCACCGGCGACCGGCGGGGCAGCCGGCAGCTCTGGGACAACGTCCGGTCTGGCAAGGAGATGCTCAGCCGCACCACCACCAGCCTGTTGCACGTGCCGCTGCTCGACGCCGAGGTGCCGCTGGGTCGGGAGGAACTCGAGGAACTGGCCGCGCCGATCGTCACGCGCACCGTCGAGACGACCCGGCAGGTCCTCGCCGACGCCGGTCTCGCGGACCGGGAGATCGCCGCGCTGTACCTGGCCGGCGGGTCCAGCCGGATGCCGATGGTGACGACGGCGCTGCACCGGGCCTTGGGCATCGCGCCGACCCTGGTGGAGCAGCCCGAACTGGTGGTCGCCGAGGGATGTCTGCGGGTCCCGGTGGCGCAACCGAATGACGGCGAACCGGACAGGGCGGCGGCGCCGACTCCGACCGGGTCCACGCCGCGGGTTCGGCGTCCTCGCCGAATGGCGTTGCTGTCCGGCCTCGCGGTGACCCTGCTGGCCGCGGCGGCCGGGCTTGCCGCGTCGCTCACCGACGAGCCCGGAACTCCTGTCGACGCACGAGTGGGTCAGACCACCAGCCCGTCCGGAAGCCCGGAGGCCGGTTCCCCAACCAGTCCGGGCTCGCCCTCCGGTTCGCCGCCAGCGGGGTCGGCCGGGCTCGTCGACCCCTGTGTGCTCGGCCGTTGGCGGGCCACGATGGACCAGAGGGTCAACCGCATCAACGGGCACGAGACCGTCTTCACCGGCGGCGCGGGCATGATCCTGACCTACAGCGCGGACGGCACCCAGACAGTCGACTACAACAAGAGCGACCCGTATCGGGCCACCGTCGGGGGCCGGACGTGGACCAACGTCGTCCGGGGCAAGGGCAGCTACAAGACCTGGCATCGGGACGGTATCGAGTACAACAGCAGCCCGAAGGCGAGCGGCACCAACAAGCTCTACCTGGGGGGCAGGTTGAACAACGGCGTCGAACTCGACCTCGGCTCGGGGACGCTCGCGTACGTCTGCTCCGGAAGCTCACTGCGGTTCGTCGATGACGACATCTCCTCGGCGTTCGTCAAGATCTCCTAGTGTCCTGATGGCGCGATCAACTGCTCGATGCGTGGTGACCTCTACGACAGCCGCGGTCAACTAGCCGGTACGGTCAGCATTGCCGGGGCGAGGAACACGCGATGGTCCTCGAACTGTCCGCGCAGCGTCTCCTGCGACATCGCCACCTTGCCGCGCATCACGCCCCGGCTCATCTGCGCGAGTACCTTCGGGTCCCACTCACCGCCGATCATCGCCTCGATCAGCTGCCGCCCACCGTTCCACCACCTTGGCCGACCACACCGCGTCCAAGCTTGCCGCTCTTCGGGGCGTCCGGGACGTTCTTCACATGCTTTGGCATTCAGCAGCCAGCACTCGGACCCCTCGGCCTCCAGCAGTTAGAAGACCAGTTCGGACAGCGACGGCTCCGCCCGGCGGGCGCGGGATCGGCGGCGACGAGGACCGGGGCCGGTGCGCCGAAGAGCCGGGCTCAACGGAGGCCGCACCGGGCAAGATGCCCGATGCGGCCTCCGGTGCTCAGGCTCGACCCTGGTCGTACACTCTGCGCCCGAGGACGCAACCGGCTGCCAGGCGGGTGCCAGGCAGCCGGCGCTGGTCATCCCTTCTTTGAAACGCGCAGCGGGAAGGTCGGAGCGCCAACGGTGTCGAGCGTGATGGTGTTCGCCGCCAGGTACCGGTCCAGGTACGGCGAGCGGTCACCTTGGGTGGGCGAGTCAAAGCGCGGGTCCTGCACCTCCAAGGCGAGCCGTGCGTCGGTGACGGTGATCGTCTGACCCGAGGGAACAGCGCGCCAGCCCCGTGAGGTGATGGTTCCGATCTGGACTCCCAGCTGGTGCCCTCGCTCGAAGGTCCAGTCCGTCGCCTTCAGGGCGAACGAGGTCGGCCTGTCGTGGTTCAGCGCTGCGACGTTCTCGTTGAACATCGTCGACCTGCCGTCCGGAGCGACGTCCCACAGCCGTACCCAGACGTTGCCCTGTCCCCTGGTCTTCAGCGTGACCTCCGGCGTGCCCGTGATCCGCACCTGCTGCGACGCGGGCGTGGAGAAGGTCCAGTAGCTGTTTCCAGGCGCGCCCGCGCTGAGCGCACTCGTCTGGTCAGGCGTCGGCGAGGCGGCGTCCGGCGCGTACTCGATGTCCCAGCCGTCGGCCTGCGGCGCCGTCATCGGCTCGGCGGTCCGCTGCGCCTGGCCGCCGTCGTCGACGTACCGCCCGGGCGACAGCCGCACCGTGTAGGAGTCGTTGATCACCGGCCAGGTCGGCTGGGCGCGCCAGTTGCCGAGGCTGTCCTCGACAGAGAACGCTGGGTCGGTCACCGACGGTTTGATGCCCCGCAGGTGCTGGTCGTAGAAGCGCATCACCTCGTCGAACCAGCCCGCCCGTCCCATCTTGAGCCGGCCGTCGGCGTCGGTCTCGTTGCCGCGGACGTGTTCCCACTGGCCGAGCCAACCGCGTTCCGGACCGTGGTGGTTGGTCAGGTACTTCTGCATGTCCTCGGGCTTGGTGTTGTCCTCGATGAATCCCGACGTGACGAACAACGGCGTCCGGGAGCCGGCGGCGCGGGAGGCGAAGTCACGGGCACGCCAGAACGCCGACTTCGGGTCAGGATCCTGGGTGTTGGTGCTGTTGTCGATTTCGCACTCGGGGTGGCTCTTCTCGTACTCCGCGTTCGCCTTGTAACGGTCGCTGTCGTCGCCCAGCGGCTGCATCGTTGCGATCGAGTAGTAGCTCCGCGGGCTGCTGGTCGCGTTGGAACGCGGCACGCCGTTGCTGAACAGGTAGTTGTACCTGTCCCACGTCGGTTCCTGGGCGACGATCGCCCGCAGAGACTTGAGCTTGAGGACGTTGGCCGCCAGCCCGGTGTTGGCGTCGTACGACTTGCCGTACATGCCCACCTTGCCAGTCGACCACGGCTGGCGCGCCGCCCACTCGACGGCCGCCTTGACATCGGCCTGCTCGCCCGGGCCGAGGAAGTCCAGGCACCCCGTGCTGCCGCCGAAGCCGCGCAGGTCGACCATCACGAAGGTGTATCCACGCTCCATGAGCCGCGCGCCGTCGATCAAGTCCTGAAAGCGCCCCGACGGCCCGACCCGATCCCACCCCCCGGGAGAAGTCTCCCCCGCGTGTGAGAAATACGGACCCACCGACAGGATCACCGGCGTCTTCGCACGCGCCGGCAGGTGTGCCGGGCGCAGCACGTCGGCGTGCAGCTCGACCCCACTGCCGTCGGAGGACGGAAAGTACGACTCCGTCCACGCCGCCCCTTCGGGAACCCTTGGATTCTCCTCATGGGTGATCGGGGCGCCAGCTGCCGCAGACGCCGGAGCGGCCTGTGCCACCGAGGGTAGGCCGCCCATGGTGAGGCTCGTGATGATGGCCAGAACACCCGCCGCCGCGACAGGCGAGACCACCCTCCTCCGAAGGTTCATCCAACCTCCACCTAACTCCAGACGAGGTCGCCTGGTCAGCCGTTGATGCTAATGATCTTTACCGGCTATGTATCCCCGAGTTATCTCCCCGTGACCTTTGCTCGAGTCAGCCGGTCGCAGCGAGCATGCCGTCGACCAGGTTGCGCGGCAGCCCGTGGCTGGCAGACCGGCCTCGGCGCACGGAGGGCGCCCCGGCCGTCCCATCTGCTTGGTGCGGCACGGCAGCGAGCTGGGCACCACGGCGGGCTCACCGCCGCCGATGAGGTAGCCAACATCTCCCCCTCGACCTGAACAGGTCGGTCTGACCATTCAGGCGTGCTGGCGTTCCTTCTGTTGCCGCATGAGTTCCTCGATGGCGGTGGGCAGAGTGGTCTCGAAGTCGATCAGCTTGGCCCAGGTCGGCTTCACCACGACCCGGACCATGCCGTCGTAGAGCGACCGCACGCCGGCCTCCCACTCGGCCCGTTGCTCGGGCGTCATCTCGTAAGTGCCGTTCCACTGGAAGTACTCGTCCGGGATGCCCTCGACGACATCCAGCTCCGCCTGGCCGCGGATGAGCAGGATCTTCGGCGGGTGCGACTCGGTGTCGATCGTCAGCGCGACCGCGGGATTGCGGCGCAACGCCGGGAGTTTCCGCGCGTTCGTCGCGGTGCACATGACGATTTCCGTGCCGTTCCAGACAATTCCGATCGGGATCGACCGCGGGGTGCCGTCCAGCGCGATGAAGGCCAGCCTGGCCAGGTCACGGGCCAGCAGTTCCTGGCTGAGTGGGCGGTTCAGTACCTCGTCGATGGCGTGCTGGTTCATGGTTCGAGTCCCTCAATCGTAGTAGCGGCGGGCGCTGGACCCGACGCGGGTGATGTCGGTGCCGTAGATGTGCAGGCTGATGGCGGTCTCGTCGCCGACGTTGCGGATGCGGTGGATGTCGCCGGGCGGCGCGAAGCCGCTGACCTCGCCGGGAGGGTTGTCCCGCGTGCTGACGGGGTTGAGCGCTCCGTCGAACAGTTCCTCGTGCTCGATGCCCGACAGCACGCCGACGACGCACCAGGTGATGTGGTCGTGGATCCGGGTGGTCTGCCCGGGTCGCCAGACCAGGCCGAGTATGGAGAACGCCCCGTCGGGTTCGGCGTGCAGCAGGTGGCCCACGACCCGGTCGGGCCGGCCGAGACGCTGATCGGGCGTCAGGATCTCGGGGCCGGGCAGGTGCGCGCGGAGCTGATCGGCGACCAGTTCTGAGGTGTCCGTCCAGCCGGTCCGCACGTCGATCGCCAGGCGCACGGCCGCGACGAGATCGGTGAGCGTCGCCAGTGAGCGGGTCATGGCCGCGTCCTCCTTCGCAGAGCGGGTTTGTCCCCCTCAGCGTCCCGCGCGCCGACTCATTCGTCTAATGACAATACTTTGGCGAACCCATGCGTATCCTTTATGCATGCTGGATATCCTGCGGTTACGGGTTCTCGCGGCGATCGCCGCGCATGGCTCGGTCACCAAGGCCGCCAAGCACCTGAACTACTCCCAGCCCGCCGTCAGCCATCATCTGGCCAGGCTGGAGGCCGAGACCGGCGCCAGGCTCGTCCAGCGGGTCGGCCGGGGCATCCGGCTCACCCCGGAGGGCGAGCACCTGGCCCGCCGCGCCACCGAGATCGTCGGCCGGGTCGATACCGCCACCGCGGAACTGTCCGCGATGGTGGGCCTGCGCACCGGCCGCGTCCGGGTCGCCGGCTTCCAGTCGGCGCTCGCCGCGCTGGTGCCGCACGCCGCGGGCACCCTGCGCCGCGAGCACCCCGGCATCGAACTGCAACTGATCGAGGCCCACCCGCGCGTGGCGCTCGATCTGCTGCGGGCCGGGCAGGTCGACGTCGCGGTCGTCTTCCGCTACGACGACACGACCCCGGACGACATCCGCGCCACGCATCTGTTCGACGACCCGATGTACCTGCTCAGCCTCGAACCCGGCCAGACACTGGCAGGCAACCGCGACTCCGCCTGGATCGCGGGCTGCGAGAACTGCCGCCGCGAGTTCCTCGAGGCCTGCGACCAGGCGGGCTTCGTCCCGCCCATCGCGTACATCAGTGACGACATCATCGTCCAGCAGGCACTGGTCGCCGCGGGCATGGGCGTGACCACCATGCCGGGGCTGGCACTGCGCACCCACCACGCGCCCGGAATCGAGGCCAGTGTCCTTCGCGACTTCCAGCGGCACGTCTACCTGGCCACCTATGGCGACCCGCCGGACCCGCCCGCGACCACGGCCTTCGTCAGCGCACTGCGCCACGCCGTCCAGCAGGCCCGACCAGGCGAGCCGACCCCACCCACGTAGGCTCCCGCACTCGACGAGCACCAAGGAGGCGGCAATTACGCGGGGGTGACGGACCAACGGCCGCCAAATGCTGCTTCCTCGTCAGCAGCCGATCGCGCCATGCCTTGCCGGAGGCAGTTCATTCGCGCAGATGTCTCCTAGCTCAAGGCTTCGGTGTGAAGGTTTCCGCCAGCTTCGGATCCCCGAAGAGCGTGATCGCGACGATCCCTTCCTCGGCGACAGTCAGCACCGCCACGCCGAAGGGCTCGCCGCGGAACCACGCCACTGCGGCTGGCTGACCGTTCGCTTCGGTCGCGACCATCCGCCATTCCCCCGGGGCGCCCAGCGCCGGGGTCGCGAAGGCCAGGCACGCCTCACGACCGGCGTACGAAGTCGGGGAGCCGACCGGCACGATCGCCGCGTCCGCGCGCAGCACGTCACGAAAGGCGTCGGCGTCGGACGCCTCCCAGGCGGCCATGTATCCGGCGAGCAACGCCCTGGCCCGGGGCGAGGCGACGTCCAGCACGTCGTCGCGGGCCGGAGCCGCCTCGGCGAGCCGGGCCCTGGCCCGCTGCAGGGTGCTCTTCACGGCCGGTACCGACATGCCCAGCGTCTCCCCGGTCTCGGCCGCGGAGAACGTCAGCACCTCCCGCAACAGCAGCACAGCGCGCTGCTGGGGAGTGAGGTGCTGCAACCCGGCCACGAAGGCGAGCCGCACGCTCTCGCGCGCGATCACCAGGTCGGCTGGGTCCGTCGGGAACGGCTCGAGGTCCAAACCGAGGTCGTCCGGTCCGAGACCGGAGGAGAGCGCGCGCCGCCCACGGCCCTCGATCAGCGTCAGGCAGACGTTCGTGGCGATCCGGTAGAGCCAGGTGCGCAGCGACGAACGCCACTCGAAGGTCTCCCACCCGCGCAGCGCCCGCACGTATGTGTCCTGCACGACGTCCTCGGCTTCGTGATAGGCGCCGAGCATCCGGTACGCGTGGGCGAGCAACCCTCGGCGTTCCGCCTCGAACGCCTCGGTCAGAGCCCCAACTTCGGGCGCACCCATGCGGCCAACCTCCCGATCGCCTCGTCGGCAACCGGTGAGCGCCCGGCGGCCATCTGGAACGTGTGCAGCTGCCCGTCGAAGACCTCGAGCCGGGCGTGGGTCAGCTTCGCCAGGCGCTCGCTGTCACCCCGACCGCTCTCGTCGCTGCCGCACTGCACGTACACCGGCGGCAGAGCCGACAGGTCGGCGTGGAAGGCGTTGACATCCGGCGCCAAGCCGCTTGTCCCCTCGGGCAGATACTGCTGAATGAGACCCTGCACCATCGGCCGGGTGAAGAACAGGTCGGTGCCGGCGTTCTCCTCGTACGAGGTCACGGTCTGCGCCGGGTCCATGTCGATCCACGGAGACAGCAACAGCAGCGCGGCCGCGCCAGGCTCGCGCAGGGCGACCTGCACGGCCAGGCCGCCGCCGGAGGAGTCACCGGCCAGCGCCACCACCGCGGTGCGCGCTGCCGCCCACCGGAACGCCGTGACCGCGTCCTCGATCTGCGCTGGGTAGCGGAACTCGGGAGCCAGCCGGTAGGTGGCGAGCAGCACCCGTACGCCGGCTGCCTTCGCGAGGTGCCCGTACATCTTGCGGTGGGTATACAGCGACCCGCCCACGAAACCGCCACCGTGCAGCGCGACGATCGCCCGGTCGAGGTCGGCGCCGTGTGGGACGAGCCACATCGCCGGCACGCCGTCCGCCGACACCTCCGCGTAGTCCAGGCCGCGCGGCTCGGCCGTGACGTCGCCCCACTGGTCATCCTCGCCCATGTCCCCGACGGCCCAACGGGCGTACATCTCCCTTATCGCATCCATGCCAATACTGACCGCGGACGTGCTCGAAAGGAATCGCGACGCGCTGTCATCGGCCTTGTGCGCGAGGAAGCCGAGCCGAGGCTGGCCTGACCGGGTCTGGAGCATCCGATTCGCCGGAGCCGGTGTTGCTCCACTCCTCCGAAACGTTCGCGGGACGCGTTGCGTCTACCGATCCGACCGGTCAAACAGCCGTTGGATGGTGTCACGCACCGACCGGTCGTTCTCCACCCGTAGGTGGTCGGCGAGAGTACGTCGCAGCCTGGGGCTTAGCCGTATGCCTTGCCGGGTGTTGGTGGTCATGAGGCTCGCCGCGAGGCATCGAACGTCGGGTACTTGATCTGCCAGCGCCGCGGGCAGGAGATCGCGGCCCTGCTCACCCTGCGCTCGCAGAGCACGCAAGATCGTTTTCCGTACGATCGGGTGTGGTTCCGTCGACAGCGCCTGCGCCAGGACGTCGAGGAGCGATGCGCTTGGCCCGGGATAGGTGATGAACGTATACGCGGCAGCGTTGCGTCGCGTTTCGAATGCGTCGTTGACAAGCGTGTCCACGAGTTCTGGCTCGTCGCCGGCCATCTGGTGTGAGAACCAGGTCAGATCACGATGTCCGGCCAGGGTGAAGTCCAGCCAACGCTCGTACCAGGCCAGGAAGTCCGCATCGCCGTGGAAGTGAGGCACGACGTCGCTGCCCGCGATGACCTCGACCAGACGGCCGCGGCCGGGCCCGGTGACGACAAGCAGGGTGTATTGGGTGCATCCGCCCCAGACAACCGCGATCGTACCGGGGAAAGGAAGCGTCGGCCCACCCTCACCGCCGGACCAGGCCGAGACGTACGAGTCAGGCGCGAAGGGGAATGGCTCGGCGAGCTTTCCGTGGACTCCCAAGCGCGGTGGTATCCACCTGTCCATGGAGAGCACCCCGTAGGTCGGGCCGTATCCGCCATGGCCGATCAGGGTAACGAACTGTCTAAATTCCTCGGGCAGTCGGATACCGTGCAGGTCCTCGAAGCCCGAGATCTGCTGCTCGCTGAGTACGGGGTCGAGAACGGCCTCGTCAGTCGAGGGCAAGGCGGCAAGTTTGGCCTGTATCCGGGCGATCCTGTCGTCCATCAATGCTTCTTCACGCATCAGGGGGTGACTCGGGGCACAAGCATAGTCGTCGTCCGCTGGCTGCACCGACTGGCACCGGCCAGCCGGGACTCATTGGCCAGCGAGGGCTTCGGTCGCACGACCAGATGCACGGTTCTCGGCGGTTCCGGACGGGGTACTCCCCGTGGCAAGCCGAGCAACAGGCCGCCCGCTGCCGCGTCGTACAGCGCCTGCTCGATCGAGGCGCTGATCTCAGGACGCAGCGTGCGGCATGCAAGGCCGGCCGATCGACGCGGCTTCAACCGCCGCAGACGCTGGCGCGGCCCCACTACCGGCTACGACAAACCCGGCGCCCATTTCCGGTCTTTCAAACGAACGGTGTAACCCAGCTTGTCCAGGGTTGAGGTGCTGCGTCAGGGCACGATGAGCCGGAGATCCGCCGGCACCACTTGGTCGGGGGCATTCCCGGCCACCATGGCTCGGAGCGCTGCCTCGTCGATCAGGCCGGTGACGGTGACCAGCGCGGTCCGGCCCAGGTCGACGAATTCCATCGGGATGCCACCGGCGTACTCGATGGCGGAGATCGTCAGACCCTCTGCGACGGGCCGGCCCGCGGCGGGAAGCAGCTCGACCCGGTCCCCCAGCCGTACCGTCCCGGCGACGCAGCGCACCGTGCCGCTCAGCGACCCGGGTGTCAGCTCGACGATCTCGAAGAGTTGCAACTGCGGCACGTCAGCCATTGCCCGCCTCCCAGACGAAACGCTCGATCTGTTCGGGCGACAGCTTCGGCAGGTCGAGCAAGGTCGGAGAGATGTCCGCCGTGGAGATTCGCACCGGCACCCGGAAGCCCATGTCCGTGAGGATCTCCCGCGCCCGCTTCATGGGGGCGTTGCGGTGTCGCCGCCACAGGCGCATGGTCACTCGTCTGGCGCGGGCACCGCTCCGGTTCTTCGATATCGCCGCGCTCGGCAGTCTCCTCGGCTGGCAGCGGGCCCAGATTCCCGAAAAGGCGCGTGCCTCCCTCCGGAGAGCAGTCACTGCCGAGGTCGGCCAACCGTTGTCCAGTCGGTGGGTGCGGGTGGAACGAAATCACCGGCTTCGAAGCGGTCGAGCCGTCGGTGGATCTCAGGCAGGTCCGAGGCAGGGAAGCAGACCTGCAGTAGCCGTAGCGCGAAGCTCGACGGTATCGTCTCGTCGAACATCGCCAGGTCCATCGGTTTGACCTGGACGTCCCAGGCCTGCGGAGCAGCCCAGTGGGTCATCCGCACATAGAACGCGTCACGTGGGCCGGCCTGCGCGATGGTAGTGAGGAACCGGAGGCCGTCCTGGATGGGGAAGTCAATGAAGGCCCATCCCTTCCGGGCCTGTGTGTACGCGGCCATGTGAGGCAACAGGTTGGCCCAGTCGGCGTTGCTCTCACCGGCGTCCTGGCAGCTGGTGAACGTCTCGAACCCGTTGCGCCAGAGCACCTCGACCAGTGGCGCCAGCAACTCGTCGATATCGGCGCTCCGGTCACCAACCTGGACGGCACGAACCGGGTGGACATTGGTCGGGTCTGTCATTGGGAGCAGGTTACTCGACCATCTGTAAGGGTCACAGCGGACTCCTTCATCGGCCACAGCGCGCCAACCGGTTTTGTCCGCTCAGGCTCGGCAGCGCCCGATCGGCGGCAGTAGAGTGCCCCGATCGAGTCCTATTGGCTGCTCGTAGCCGGCGTCGCCACGTGGTTGACCCGCTGTGACGTGACAACAGCTCCGACCATTCCTGTGCGTCCGGCCGGGGCGCGTACGAGTTCTTCCGTGAGGCCGGCGCGGACGTGTTCGCCCAAGACGTCGACGATGGCGTCCGTGACTCCGGAGACGAGTCGGGCGACGATCTCGTCGGCGTCGGGTCGGCTGAACGCGCTTCCTTGATGCCGACCGTGACGCTGTGCGAGGGCGCTTGTGCTGGTGAGCCTCCGCCTACGGACGCTGCACTACAGTTCGTCCACATGCCCCACGCTGAGATCGAGGTCACCGCGGAGCTGGTCCGGGACCTGGTTCGTGACCAGCACCCGGACCTCGCCGATCTTCCGGTACGTCTGGGCGCGCTTGGCTGGGACAACCAACTGTGGCGACTCGGCGACGAACTCGCCGTCCGGCTGCCCTGGGCGACCCGGGACTCGGACGCGCTACTGCGCAAAGAGCGAACCTGGGTTCCCGCGCTGGCCCCGCACCTTCCGCTGCCGGTCCCCGTCCCGCAGCGATTCGGCGAGCCTTCCGAACGGTTTCCCCGGCCATGGCTCATTACGACCTGGGTTCCGGGGACGCCCGCCGATCGCGCCCCGGTCACGCGAGCAGCGGACGCGACCGAGTCCTTGGCCGCTTTCCTGACGGCTCTTCACCAACCTGCCCCCGACGGCGCGCCCGCCGGCCGGGACCGCGGTGGCCCGTTGGCCGACCGAGCCGAGGGGGTCGCGAAGGGACTCGCCTCCGCTGCCGAGCGAGGCCTGATCCGTGACCTGGACGCCGTCCACGCCGTCTGGCACGACGCGGTCACCGCGCCTGAGTGGACTGGTCCGGCACTCTGGATCCATGCTGACCTGCACCCGGCCAACGTCCTCACCGCCGACGGGTCCTTCTGCGGCGTGATCGACTTCGGGGCCCTCTGCGCCGGTGACCCGGCATGTGACCTCGCCGCCGCGTGGATCCTGCTACCGGATGGCGCCATCGACCGCTTCCACGCGGCCTACCGGCCAACCCTGGACACCGCGACCCTGCGACGCGCTCGCGGCTGGGCGTTGTGGCGCGCCCTCGGCTGCATTTTCATCGGCAACGACGCCGGCCCCGGCGGCAAACCCACTTGGGGCCCGCCCGCCAACGCAGCCTTACGCCGCCTCATCGCCACCATTCGCTGACGGCGAACCCGCCTCGACTGCCATCGCGATCTGGTCAGTCCCGAATCTCCTGTAGAGAAGCCAGCCGGACTTTTGCGGACGCGGGCTGGCCCTACCAACTCTGCAGGCTCGGTGAACGTCCGCGCCCGCTTTTCGGGACGGTGATTGTCCGGGCGATTCGCCTCGGCCGGTCGTTGGTCGCCGTAACTCGTCGAGGTGCCGAGGCAAGCCCGCGTGTCGTGATCCCAGAGCAATCCACTCGGCCACCTTTTGGAGCGGGCGAACGAGAGCTTGAGAGCAACCAATCATGAGATCCGTCGGATCACCCTGCCTCGGTGCGGGTTGGTCGGTAACGTTGACTTCGACAAGCTGGCGTGCAAGCAGAGTCTTCGACGCGTCCTGCCTGCGTCCTTGGCCGCTCCCGCCGAGCCAGCTCAAAGGAGGCAAAATAGTGGCGAAAGTCTTGTTCGTGGTGTCCGGAGCGCAGTACTGGACACTGAAGGACGGTCGCCGTCACCCCACCGGTTATTGGGCTGAAGAATTCGTGGCGCCCTACACCGTGTTTACCGGGGCGGGTCACCAGGTCAGCATCGCCACTCCTGGCGGCGTCATTCCCACCGTCGACACCATGAGTCTGCGCCCAAGCATGACGGGCGGCGAAGACATTTCACTCAAACATGAAGCCGTCATTGAAAAGGCCGAAGAACTGCGCCGTCCCCTCGTCCTGAGGGACGTCAGCGTCGATGATTACGACGTCGTCTACTATCCCGGTGGACACGGCCCCATGGAAGACCTGGCATATGACCGCGACTCCGGAAAGCTCCTTAAAGACGCACTCGCGTCCGGTAAGCCCCTTGCCGTCGTATGCCACGCACCCGCCGCTCTTCTCGCCACCCGGGACGTCAACGGAAACTCCCCGTTCGTCGGATACCGGACCACCGGGTTCACAAACGACGAGGAAGAGGCCGTGCAGTTGCGGGATAAGGCAAAGTGGCTCATGGAAGACGAAGTACGCAATCTTCCTACCGACTACTCCCGTGGCCCTGTTTTCGAACCCTACCTCGTCAGCGATCGGAACCTTTACACGGGTCAGAACCCCGCCTCGTCCGGCCCTCTCGCGAAGGAAATCCTGAAGGTCCTGTAGGGATGGGCAATTAGACAACGTCCCGTGGCATCCGGCCCAGCCACAGCGTGTTGGCCACGGTGGTCAGATCGCCGACCAGGCCGGTGACGGCGGCGCGGACTCTGACCAACCCGGCGACGGCGAGCGGGACGCGGAGGTCGACCGGCTCGTGACGCTGGGCGCGACGATCCACGACGACCACCGCACCTCCGACGGCCAATGCTGGGCCGTGTTGCTCGATCCCGCCGGCAACGAGTTCTGCTGACCCGCGCCAAGCGGGAACGGGAGTACGACTCGTAGCCAGCGGATGGCGGGCGCGTCAGTTCTGAATGGAGAACATCGCGACGACACCGTTGTGATCGGACTTGGTGCCGCCGACGACGTCGTAGCCGGTCATCCACATGAGCTGGTACTCCGGCAGCCGCTTCCAGAAGTAGACGTAGTCGATGTGCCGGTTGCCGTGCGTTCCGGTGCCCTTCTCGCCGTAGAGGTTGTAGTTGGAGCGCAGGTTCGGCAACTCGTTGGCCTCGAAGACCTGCCACGGGAACTTCGCGTACCCATAGCTCCGGTCGGCGCTGAAGTCGACGTTGAGGTCACCGCTGACGATGACCTGGCCCTCGCCCTGCTTGTCGACCGCCAAGTCCTTGAGGCCCTGGAACTGCGCCTCGGCGCACCTGGTGCGCGGCAGGTCCTCCGGCCGGCCGGCGGTTTCGATGCTGGCCACCGCGTGGGCGTTGATGTGTGTCACGTTGCGGCCACTGGCCTTGTGCCGGTACTTGACCCAGTTGTTGTACCGCGCGGGCGGCACCTCGCCCGGCCCGTTGGTGTCACACACGAAAATAGAGCCTTTATCGAGTACGTCGAACATGCTCTTCTTGGCGATCAGCGCCTCGCCAGCCTGGTTGATTCCGCCCGGCGCGTACAACCACCAGCCGTTGTCGGCGGCCCAGCTCTCCAGGAAAGCCTTGCGGTTGCCGACCTCGTTGAGACCGACGAGGTCCGCCCTAGACGCGATCAGATTCAGGTCGTGCACGAAGTCGGCCTGGCTCAGCCCGTTGTAGATGTTCAGCGTTGCCGCTTTGAAGGCCACGCTCGCCGCGGCCGCCGGAGTGGCCGGCAGCAGGGCCGCCACCAGCGCGACCGCGCCTGCGACAGCGCCCAGGGCGCGGGCCGACCAGTGTGTTGTCTTGCGCATCGACTTCCCTTCGCACGAAACCGCCGTCGGTGGCGGCCACCGCACGCTACCGATTCGAGTCGACGCGACACCGAACAACGGGGAACGAAAGATCGACAGACCCGCGCCGACCGGCTCAGTCCGGCGGCCGGCCTTCGACGAGGCGGTGTACCGGGCCAGCGCCAGTTGGTGCGCCGTGAAACTGGCCATCGGCGCCTGGTCGCGGGCGAACGCGAGACAGGGTCTCGGCCAGCGGAACTCGGCCGCGTGATCGGCGGCCCATCGTGCGAAGGTGTCGGCTGGTCGTCCGGTGAGGCCGTCAACGTGATCGGTGTTGAGGTTCGGGTCGGGTCGGTACAGCGAAGCGAAGTGGCGCACGGTGACCGTCGCGGTCACCGCCACCGGCGACAAGGGCCGCGACACCGAGGTCCTACGCCGTGCCGAACACGCCGCCTCCGCGCTGTCCACCCTCGGGGCCGAGACCGCCGTCCTGGACGGCGGCCCGGGCCGCTGCGGTACTCATCTGCGCCACCGACCCCTACACGCCGGCCGACGTCACCTGGGCCCGCGCCCTGCCCGACGTGGCCGTCACCGGACCGGGAGACTGCCATGCCCCTACCGAGCCGGCGAAAGCCGACCACCACCGCTGACGCGAGCCCAACGCTAGGCAAGCAGCGACCGTCTAACGAAGCTCGGCTTAGCTTCCGGATCTGTCGATGAACGGTCGGTAGAGGTCAGGCTCCAGCAACAACTGAATTGCGCCTGTCTGGGCGCACTGGAAATATGCGCGCATGGCACAGAACGCGACATCGACAGCGCAGGATTGCATCTTCTGCGCCATCGTGGCGCGACAGGCCGAGGCTAGCGTGGTGTACGAGGACGAGACCGTTGTTGTCTTCATGGACCTGAACCCCGTCACGCCCGGCCATCTTCTCGTCGTGCCACGCGAGCACGCGGTGGGCCTCGAAGACCTCGATGGAGCCACGAGCGCTCACGTCTGGTCGGCCGGTCATGACATGGCACGAGCCTTGCGACGTTCAAGCATGGGCTGCGAGGGAATCAACGTCCTCCTCTGTGACGGCGCAGTCGCCTTCCAGACGGTCTTCCACTTCCACCTTCACGTCATCCCTCGCTACGCAGGAGACGGCTGGACCCTCAAGGCCGAGTCACCGGAACGCGAGAGGTCACTCCTCGACAGCGACGCGCAAGCGATCAAAGACGCCATCGCGTCGACGGACTGACTGGTGACTTCCGTCCATGCCGCTGGTCGCGCGTACTACGGCACCTAAACCCCTCTCGTAGCGCTAGATCGTGTTGTCGTTGGACGGTCGCCGCAGGCCGAGTACCGACGCGGCACCCAGGCGCACACGCTCGTCAGGATCCTCGAGCAGCGCCTGGCATCGCTGCCATACCGCACGCCATACGCCCTCGCCCTCGCCCTCGTAGGTATGGCTGATGGCAGCCATAATTTCATCGGCCTGATCTCCATCGCCTCCACCGAGCGCAGTCAGGACGAGCCGGACGGCATGGGCGTCGTCGTGGCGGAGGAGGCTCCGTGCCGTCTCGTACGTGACGGCAGTGTCGATGGGGTCCAGCAGCAGGCTGGTCAGGAGGTCGTCCACGCCGGGGTCTCCGACCAACAGCGCCAGGCGTTGTCCGGTCGTAGCGCGGACTTCCCAGGACGGGGAGCAGGCGTCGCGACGGAGTTCCGCGAGGCGTTCGTCTTCGGGCACCGCATGAGTCTGCTACATGGTCAGCCAGCTGCCCTGATCTGCCGCAGAGCACTCGCGGCGACAGGTCGTCTACGACCTTTTAGAGTGACGGCTCCGGCTGGCGTGCGGAGCACGGTCATGTCGATGAGCGGTTGCGTCGGGAGCGGTCGCCCAGCGTGCGGCTGGCATGCCCGACGGATAGACGAAGGGGGTAGTTCTCGGGGCATTCCCCGGACTGAGGTTCGATGTCGCCACCGTCGTCCCGACGCGGCGGTTGACGTCTCCGCACACTGCGACTTGACGCAACCCGAGTTCGTGATGGGCGACCTCATCGCTCGCCGCCTGCCAGGCGCTCGCGAAGTCGGCCATGAGGTCGGACTGCGCGGCCAGAGCGGCGTTGGTCTCCCAGTGGGCCATCGCCTCGTACATGCGCCGCCCGTAGAGAGACGTGCCCACAGACCGCAGGAGGTCGGTGGTGAACGCTTGGCGCCAACCCTCCTCGCCGGGGTGCGCCAGATGTTCGGGGAGCCACTGGCGGATCTCCAGTCGCGTCCGTCCCTCAGCCTCGTCGTAGAACTCGACCCGCAGTCTCGTCTCGAAGGCACGATGTCCTCCTGCAGCCGGCCACTGACGTGCATGGCGCCTTCGAGCAGTTCGCCGTCGGCGACGTCGGTGAGGTCGACGTGGATGTGCACGCGAAGGCCGGGTTCGGCTGCATTGACCTCCGTCCACCGTTGAAAGCCGCCGGGGCGCACGTCGAACTGCCGAGAACAGTGTGTCGACGTCGAGCTACGCTGAGCCCGATCCGACACCAGCTCCGGCCACCGCACCCGATCCAACCCCGAGGACGCACTGGAACGAGATGGCGCAGGCAACCATCCTCCGGCAGCGCGCGAACCGCCGGCGGACGGTACTGATCTTTCATGAATGCCTGGGCTCTCATGCCGCCACCCGTGCGCGCCACCCAGCCCAGAGCCGTCACGCTCCGTGGCCGGCCTCCGGATCGGTCGACGTCCCTCACCTGTTGGCCTGGCGGAGCATCGCGTCTTGTTCGGCGTCGGGCATGAGCTCCCGGACCTCTTGCGCGCAGCGGCAAGCGACGGCAATCTTGGCAGCCCACGCCAGCGCCTCCTCGCGTGAGGCCACGTCGACGACCGAGAACCCGCCAATGACCTCCTTGGTCTCCGGGTAGGGGCCGTCGGTGACCATCCCGTCCGTGGCCACGACGCTCGCCCTCTGGCGTTCGAGTCCGGCGCCGAACACCCACACGCCGGCGATGTGGGCTTCCTGGACCACCGCGTGCGAGGCCTTGCCCACGTCAGCCCACTCCTCGGCGGGGATGTGGTCCATCGCGCCGTCAGCGAACGAGATCAAGTACCGCGTCATCCCATGACTCCCGTGTCCCGGCGGCCTCCTGCGACCGCCTCTCACCTGTTCTACGAACGACTCGCCCCGGATCCGACGCCATGCCAAAAAATTTCTCACGGGATCTCCGACGCTCGGCGCTCACGAGCGTCAGATCGCCCTGTTCGGGGCATCATTGCCGCCACCACCGGCTACGAATAGCCCACACACATCCGCCGCACGCGCGGCGGCACGCTGCGCACGCGGGCACCCCGTAATGTCCTCCGGCTGGCGTAGTCGTCGGAACCAGTGCGGCAGGGCGATGGCCTGCTCGACAACCCAGCGTCGGGTGCCGAGTCCGGAGCAGTCGGGAGTACCCCGTCGGGCGATGACCGGAACGATGCGCCGGGCCCGCAGAGCCCGGCGGTACGTGTCGGGTCTGGCGCGTTGTCCCGAAGATCCGGTAGAACATGTCGACGCCATTTCGGCACGCGACGTTCCGGGGGATCGATGACGCCTGCGCTGGAAATCAACGGGTTGACCAAACGGTTCGGCGAGAAGTTGGCCGTCGACGCGATCGACCTGAGGGTGCCCCGGGGCTCCTTCTACGGCCTCGTCGGGCAGAACGGTGCCGGCAAGACGACCACCCTCTCGATGGCCGTGGGCCTGTTGCGGCCCGACGACGGCACCGCCCGGATCTTCGGCGCCGATGTCTGGTCCGCGCCTGACGAGGCCAAGGCGCTCGTCGGCGTGCTGCCCGACGGGCTCGCCATGCCGGAGCGGCTGACCGGCCGCGAGGTGCTCACGTTCCTCGGCCTGCTCCGTGGGATGGCGCGCGACGAGGTGCTGCGCCGGGCCGACGAACTGCTCGACGTGCTGGAGCTGTCCGGGGCCGGCGGTACGCTGGTCATCGAGTACTCGACCGGCATGCGTAAGAAGATCGGCCTGGCGACCGCGTTGCTGCACGCGCCTCGACTGCTGGTGCTCGACGAGCCGTTCGAGGCGGTCGACCCGGTCTCCGCCGCCACCATCAAGACGATCCTCCGCGGTTTCGTTCGGGGCGGCGGGTCCATCGTGCTCTCCAGCCACGTGATGGCTCTGGTCGAGCAGCTCTGCGACCATGTCGCCGTCGTCGACGCCGGGCGAGTGGCCGCAGCGGGCACGCTCGACGAGGTACGCGGGTCGCGGTCGCTGGAGGACACGTTCGTCGCCCTGGTCGGCGACGAGACCGGCGGGGTCAAGGAGCTGTCGTGGCTGTCGCGCTGACGATGGCCGCGATGAAGGTCGCGGCGCTGCGCCACGCCCTGCGCGGGGAACGGGCCCAGAGCGCCGGCCTCGGTGCGGTGCTGGGAATCGTGCTCGCCGGCGGCACGATCTATCTCGCGGTCCGCGACCTCGACCTGCTCGCCGCCGCGTACGCGGTCTGGCTGCTGGGTTGGCTCCTCGGCCCGGTCTTCATGGGTGGCGGCGACGAGACACTGCGCCCGGAGTACTTCACCCTGCTGGGCCTGCCGCCACGCCGCCTCGCGGTCGGACTGCTGGCGGCGGCGTTCGTCGGCCTGCCGCCGCTGGTCAGCCTCACCGCGCTGCTCGGGCTGGTCGTCGCCGGCGCACGGCTCGGCCTGGTCGAGGCGCTGGTCGCGGTCCCCGCGATGCTGCTGCAGTTGGCCGTCTTCGTGTTGCTGTCCAAGGTGGCCGTCGGGCTGGTCGGGCTGGCGCTGCGCAGCCGACTTGGCGCGATCAGCACCGGCGTGCTCAACGGCGCGATCCTGGCCGGGCTCGGGCAGATCTGGGTCGTCTTCCTGGCCCTCGGGCAGACCGGGGTGCCGCCGCTCGTCCGGTACCTGCCGTCCGGCTGGGGCCTACTGGCGGTGCGCGGATCGTGGTGGGCCTTCGGCGCGCTGGCCGGGCTGATCGTGCTGCTGCTGCTCGCGTGGGCGGCGCTGCTGCGACGGCGGGTCGGCGCGACCCGGGCGTCGGGGCGGGCACGGCGGCCCTTCCTCGCGCGTACCGCCGACGGAGCGATCGTCGCCAAGGAGCTGCGCACCTCGTCGCGCGACCTCGTGCGGAACTACCAGCTCACGTTCGCGTTCGCGTACGGCGTCTGCTTCGCCGCCAGCCCGCTACTGGTGGGGTGGAACGGGATGCTGCCGTACGCGGGCCCGGTCTTCATCGTGATGGCGGCCGCGATGGCGGCCAACGTCTACGGTACCGACGGCACGGCGCTGTGGCTGACGCTGATGACGCCGGGCGCCTCGGACGTACGCGGGCGGCAGCTCGCGTGGCTGGCAACGCACGCCCCGGTGGCGGTGCTCCTGACCGTGGTCTGCACGACGATCACCGGCGGCCCCTGGCCGCTGATCCTCGCCCTGCTGCCAGCGCTGCTCGGTGGCGCGGCGGGCCTGGTCCCGTTGATCTCCGTCTACGGTCTGGTCCCTGGCACCGACCCGCACAAGCGGGCGAACAATCCCCTGCGGACCAGCGAGGACGAGGGAGGCCTGACCGGCCAGGCGTATCTGGCACTCGCCCTGGTCGTCACGACCGCGCTGCCGGCCGGTTTCGTGGCGATCCGGTTCGGCTGGGCCGGGGTGATCGTCGGCACGGCGACGGGCCTGCTGTGCTGGTGGGGCTTCGGGCGGCTAGCCTCGGTCCGACTCCGGGAGCGCGGGCCAGAACTGCTGTCCACCATGCGCACCGGCCGCTCAATCGGCGGGACAATGCAGTCGCGGTTCACGGAGCTTTCCAAACCCCGCAAGGCGGTGGCGTGGTGGTGCTTCGGCTTCGCTGCGATCCCGCTGATTCCACAGGGCATCCTGGCCACGGTGTTCGTGAGCCGTGGCACGCTGCGCCACACCTGGTTCCTCGCCACATACATGCCGCCGGGCCTGCGCTACCCCGTGGCGCTGGGCTTCGCGCTGCTCGGTCTCGCGATGTACGCACTCGGCACGTGGATCGTCCTGCCGCCCCGGCAACCCGCCACCACGGAATAGCTGGCCAGCCCCGGTGCTCACGTTCTACGACTCCCCGGCCGAGCACCGGGTGCACCGGCCCACCCCGAACCCGATCGACCGTGCCGCTGGCCTGGCGATGGCGGTCAAACTCATCGAGGCCGCCAAGGACCGGTGGCGGGTGGTCGACGCACCCCGCCTCGTCGCCCTGGTCCGTGCCGGCGCCACGTTCGTCAACGGTCGCCTCGTCGAGGGCACGGCAGGCACCGCGGCATGACCACGCACGATGCGGCTACTCCACCCGGCATGGCGGTCCACCCTGCTGGAGCAGCGATGCTGCTGACGCTGACTGGTGGCGCCGGAGCGGGCAAGACCACCCTGGCAGCCGCTCTGGCCGCCCAGCGCGGCGCAATCACCGTCCTGCACCTGGACGACTATTACCACCTCGCCGAACCCGAACGCGGCGTCTGGCTCCCGGACGAAACCGGCACGCCCCGTCTGGACGTCGGCGACCCGTGCTCGATCGACTTCGCCAGACTCAACGGCGACGCAGCCACGGCACTGGCCACCTCTGCCGTCGTCATCGCTGAAGGCTTGTTCGCCATCCAGGCCAACCCATCCGTGCCGCACACCCGGTTCGATGTGTTCGTCGACCTCGCCGCCGACCTGCGGCTCGCCCGCAAGATTCAGCGCAAGTGCGTCCGCGAGGGTTTCCCTGTCGAAATCCTGATAACCAACTACCTCAACCACCGGCGCGACGCGTACGACCGCTACACCGAACCGGCGCGCCACCGATCCGATCTCGTCATCAACGCCGAACTACCCGCCGACCTACTCGCCACGCAGATCTGGCGGGCGATCACCGAGCAGAGCATCCACAACTCTTGATCAGCTTGTCCTCCAGACCCTCGGCCGGGCCACGGGATCTCTCTGCACGATCTGCACGATCATCCAAGGTCAACATCACACGCACGGCGGATCAGCTGCGAGCGTAGGCCCGGAAGGCAGTCCGACCAGGGTTCGCGCATGTCCTTGGCTGGTCCGCTGTCGAGAACGGTAAGGCAGCCGAGTCCTTCTTCGGGGTGGCGACGACCGAGGCGTTCGACCTCCCTCGCAAACACGCACACGTGATCATCGCCGGACACGCTAATAAGCAGTACGTACGACGCGGCCACAACGCACTCACCGCCGATGTTCCGGTAGCGAAGCGGGTCACTGCCGCGTTAGCGAGTTGGCCCGCGACATCTGGCCGCAACCCCGAGGAGGGCCCGCCATACCCCTTGATCCCGCAACGCAACAGCGCTGGTAGACCTCGGTGCAACGCCGAGAAAGCGACATCGTCCTCAATGGGCTTGGGTTCAGGCAGCGTGCCACGACCTCGATCACGAGCGATTGATAGCGACAAATGGAACCGTTCCCCAGATTTCACTCCACCCCTAGGCGCGACTTTCCGAAATGTGTAAAGTGAGCGCACCGCCGGGCAGGCCGACGTCCCGGGCCGGCGGCGCGCATGTCTCGGGGCAAGTCGGGGGAAGGCCCGCCGCGCACCGGGGCAACTTTCCGATGACTGCGCGGCAGAGGCGGGCTGCGACCACCCCGATCAGGCGATCCGTCCTCGTGTGCGGTTCGCAGGTGTCAACAGGGGAGGCGGCAGGCCTCCCGGCCCCCTTCGGCGTGCAGTGGTGAGGCGAGACGAAGGAGGCGAAAGACCATGGAGGACAACCCGTTGCGCTCCCGGCGCGGCTTTCTGGGGATGGGGGTGGGGCTGCTCGGCGCGGCAGGTCTGGCCGCGTGCGGGGACAGCAGCTCGACGTCGCCACCCCGAGTGCAGGCGGACGTTCCGAAGGAGCTGCTGGACGCCGCGGTGTCGTTGAAGGGCTCCTCGATGGGGGTGCTGTCGCAGAAGCTGTACTCGGAGGCGGCGAACGCGGCGCTCGACAGCTCGATCAAGACGTTCGCCGACGCCACCGGGACGAAGATCGAGAACAGTCTGGTCCAGGCCGACGCCGGTGATGTGGTGGCCAAGATCGACGCAGAGGTAAAGGGTGGCGTGGCGCGCGACCTGGCGTTCATGACCGACTCCCGGTTCGTCGCGCAGTTCCAGGCGCTCGGCGACCTGGAGGACGTGACGGACACCGTCAAAGCGCTGACGGCCAGGTACGGCGAGCCCACCGCGGAGTCCAAGAACTTCTGCGTGTTCGACGGCAAGTGGTTCGCCATCCCCTACCACTTCATCGGGATCGGGTCGTTCCTGCGCAAGGACTGGATGCAGGACAAGGGCATCTCCCCCAAGGACGTCTACAGCTGGGAGGAGTTGCGGGACTTGTGCCTGGCGATCTCCGATCCGGCCAAGCGTCGGTTCGGCTGGGGCATGACCGTGAACCGGTCCGGTGACGCCAACGGCATGATCGAGGCATTGATCAACTCCTACGGCGGGTCGATCGCCTCCAACGACGGCACAAAGGTCACGTTCGACTCCCCCGAGACGGTGCAGGCGGTGACCTTCCTGGGCGACATCTACACCAACCCCAAGTACAAGCCGATGCTGCCGCCGGGGGTGGCCGCCTGGACCGACTCCAGCAACAACGAGAACTGGCTCGCCGGGATCCTCGGCTACACCCGCAACCAGTTCAGCGTCTACGCGGACTCCAAGACCAAGAAGAACCCCGTCTACGACAACACCCACGTCTTCGCCGACTGCATCGGGCCGGCCACCGACAAGCCCTTGCTGCTCGGCCAGTCCCAGGCTTTCGTCGTCTTCAAGGGCGCCAAGAACGCCGCGCTCGCCAAGCTCCTGGCGCAGTACCTGGTCAGTGCGCCCGCGCTACTCGGGGTGGCGAAGGAGGCGCCCGGCCTGGCGCTGCCCGCCTGGGAGAAGGTCTGGGACGCCGACCCGTTCTTCACCGGCGGCGACCCGGCGTTCCCCATCATGCGCAAGATCACCCAGCAGTCGCTGCCGCTGCCCACGAAGAACGGCCTGAACTTCCCGCAGAAGGCCAGCGCGGGACAGCAGGCCGCCGTCGGGGCCTACGTCCTCACCGACATGATGCAGCAGGTCATCCAGGGAACGGCGCCCGCGCAGGCCGTGCAGTCCGCCCACGCGAAGATGGTGCAAATCTTCACCCAGCAGGGGCTGCCGCAGTGAGATCGGCCCGTCCAACGCCGGCCCCGGCGACGGGGGCATCCTCGCCACCGGGGCCCGGCTCTCTCACCACGACCCAGCGGCGGCTGGGTCGTGACTGGCGGCTGGCGGCACTGTTCCTGGCGCCCACCGCCGTACTGGTCGGCGGGCTCGTGCTCGTGCCGATCGCCCGGTCGGTCGTCACCAGCACGACGGAACGGCACGGGCAGCAGAGCGTGTTCGTCGGCCTGGACAACTACTTCGCCCTCGCCGGCGACGAGCAGTTCCACGCGGGCGTGGTGAACTCGTTCGTCTTCACCGCGTACGCCGAGGTGTTCAAGGTGGTGCTGGGACTGTCCGCGGCCCTGCTGCTGCACCATCGGCGCCGTGGACGGGCCGTGCTGGCCGGGCTGCTCCTGTTGCCGTGGGTGGTGCCGACGGTGGTCACGGCGTTCAGCTGGCGCTCGCTGCTCGACCCGATCTTCGGCAGCGTCAACATGCTGCTCACCGAGTCGGGGATCGGGCCGATGCTGGCCAGTGCGCACCTGGTCGACAGCTGGCCCGCGGGCTGGTTGTCCGACGCGTCGCTGGCCATGCCGTCGGTGATCCTCGTCAACGTGTGGAAGGGGGTGCCGTTCTTCACCGTCGCGTTCCTCGCGGGGTTGAAGGCCATCCCGGCAGACCTGTACGAGGCGGCGACCGTCGACGGCGCCTCGTCGTGGCAGCGGTTCGCCCACGTGACGCTACCCGGACTGCGCCACGTGATCACCGTAACGGTGACCCTGTCGTCGATCTGGACGTTCAACAACTTCGACCTCATCTGGTTGCTGACGCAGGGCGGCCCGGGCAACGCGACCGCGCCGTATGTACTGGTCGCCTACTCGAAGGCGATCCTGCAACTGCAATACGGCGCGGGGGCGGCGGTCACCCTCGTGATGCTGCCGGTCATCGGCGGGCTGGTGTTCGTCCTGGTCCGGTTGTTGCGCCGGGACGCCGGCACCGAGCCACCCCGAGGTGCCCGGACGGTGCGGAAGGCGCTGCCGTGGGTCGCCGCCGCCGCGATCACCGGTCTGCTCGCCTGGGCGTCGCCACACATCTTCTGGAAAGCGGCGGTGGTTCTCGGGGTGACCGCGCTGGTCGTGGCGGCGGTCGGGCGGGTGGTCTCGGCGTTCCATGCCTGGGGACGTCGCCGGGCGTCGTCCCTGGCGTCGGGTCTGGCGTCCGGTGTCGCGCTGGCCGGGCTGCTCGTCTTCGTCCTGGCCCCGTTGTACTGGATCGCCGTCACGGCCTTCAAGTCCGACGGTCAGATCGTCATGCGCGACCACGACCTGTGGCCGACGCCGTGGACCCTGCAGCAGTTCGCCGACCTCTTTGCTACCAAACCCTTCGGCCGCTGGTACCTCAACACGGTGCTGGTGTCCGTGGCGTCCACGGCCGTAGCACTGGTCTGCGCCGCCCTGGCCGGCTACGCGCTGGCCCGGCTGCGGTTCCGTGGAGCGCAGGGTTTCACCGTCACGGTGCTGATCACCTACGTGATGCCGGGCGCGCTGCTCTTCATCCCGCTGTACCAGCTGCTCATCGGGGTACGGCTCACCGACTCGTTGTGGTCGCTGGTGGTGACGTACCCGACCTTCACGCTTCCGTTCGCCACCTGGCTGCTGACGGGGTACTTCTCGTCGATCCCCATCGAGTTGGAGGAGGCCGCGCTGGTCGACGGCTGCACCCGCCTCCAGGCGTTCCGCCGGGTCGTGCTGCCCCTCGCCAAGCCGGGACTGCTGGCGGTCGCGCTGTTCACCCTGACAAATGCCTGGAACGAGTTCCTCTTCGCCTTCGTGTTCATCACGAAGGACGAGTACAAGACGCTCCCCGTAGGAATGCAGTCGATGATCACCGGGGACGTCGTGCCGCAGGGGCAGCTCGCCGCGGCGTCGCTGCTCGTCAGCATCCCCGTGGTGGTCATGTACGCCTTCGGGCAGCGCTTCCTGACCGAGGGGCTCACCGCGGGCGCGGTGAAGGGCTGACCTGGGATTCCAGCTCGCCGTCGAGCGACAGGGAAATGGAAGTCCTCGCCTTCGTCTGCTGCCCGACGCCTTGGAATGGATCGTCTAGGGCGTGTCCTGTCGATCTTGTAGTGGTTGATCGTTGACGATGTGTCGGTGGTACGT
>NZ_JBHSPR010000024.1:0-22181 GCF_042658085.1 Plantactinospora solaniradicis
GACCGTACGCACCCAGCGCTCCGCGAACGCGTTCGCACGGGGCGCCTGTGGCGGCGTCCGCAGCACCTCGATACCCCGGCCCGGAACACGGTGTCGAACATTGCGGTGTACTTGGCGTCCCGGTCCCGGATCAGAAAGCGGAACCGGTTGGCCCGCTCCCCCAGGTCCAGCATCAGGTTGCGGGCCTGCTGCGTCACCCACTCACCGGTCGGATTCGTGGTGGCGCCCAGCAGGTGGACTCGCCGGGTGACGACCTCCATGAGGAACAGTACATAGATTCGGGTCATGCCGATGGTGTCTACATGCAGGAAATCGCAGGACAGGATGCCTTTGGCCTGCGCGGTGAGGAACTCGGTCCAGGTCGGTCCCGCCCGTCGCGGTGCCGGGCCGGCACCGGCCCTGGTCAGGATCGCCCAGATCGTGCTGGCCGCGAGTCGGTAGCCCAGGCCAGCCAGCTCGCCCTGAACGCGCCGACACCCCCAGGTCGGGTTGTCCTGGGCCAGCCGCAGCACCAACTGACGTACCTCGGCCGTGACCGGTGGGCGACCCGGCCGTCGCCCCGGGTAGGTCCACCGCCGCGCGATCAGGTTGCGATGCCAACGCAACAAGGTGGCCGGGGTGACGAAGAACGCTGACCACCGCGTCTGCGGCAGCAGCCTCGACAGCCCGGCCAGCACCACCCGGTCGGCCGGTTCCAGATCCAGCCGGCGCACAGTCCCACGTCAGCGGCCGTGGCCGACTTTCCGAACGGTACAGGGTCGGGCAGTACCAGCGGCGCCTGCGCCAGCGCAGCCGTACCGGACGCCCGGCGACCGGCAGATCCCGCAGCCGGGTCGTCGTCCACAGCTTCACCCGCAGCGCCCGCTGTGGGGTAAATCCCACCTCCGTTCCAGGGGCTAGGCCCACTGACGTCATGCCCGATCCCGACGAGCATGACTGGCATGACTGAATCCGACAGCCGGGTTGCTCGATGGAGCATCCGAGATCCATGGTGGGCGACCGGTCTGTGGCTCGCCTTGGTCGCCACCACCGTGGTGCTGGATCGCATGGTCCAGAACAAGCAGGCAGAGTTCAGCGAGCCGGATGTCCTGGAACCGGTGACGGTGATGGCGTCCGCCCAGAGGAGGAACTAGTGCTTCACAGCATCTCTCGTCGGAATGTCTTCAGGGCCGGGTTGGCCGCGGGCGCTGGCGCGGTGATAGGACTGACGCAATCGGCACCAGCGTCTGCGGGTGCGGCGAGGCGAAGCGTGATTGCCTTCCTCGGGGTCACGGTGATCGACACCACCGGTGGGCCGTCAAGGTCAGACCAATCCGTGGTCGTCGAAGGGGATCGGATCATCGGGCTGGGTGGGCGGCGCGATGTCCGCGTCCCGCGTGGTGCGACGGTCATCGACGGCACGGGAAAGTTCCTGATCCCGGGTCTGTGTGACATGCACGTCCACAGTGACGTACATGAGGCGATCATCCCACCGCTGTACATCGCGAACGGGATCACAACGGTGCGCGAGATGTCGGGAGCCGACCATCTCCACCAATGGCGGGATCGGGTCGAGGCCGGCAGCCTGCTAGGCCCACGCTCGATCATCGCGAGCCCTTTGATCGACGGCGCTCCGGGTCTCTGGGCGGGCCTGAACGCGGTCTCGTACATCGAGGTGACCAACGGACCGGAGGCGCGAGCGGCGGTCCGCCGGGTCGTGCGGGACGGTGCGGACTTCGTCAAGGTCTACTCACGACTGTCACCCGAGGCATACTTCGCCGTCGTTGACGAGGCTCGACGACAACAGGTCCCGTTCGTCGGGCACTGCCCCGACAACGTGCCCATCACCGAGGCCAGTCGGGCCGGGCAGCGCAGCCTCGAGCACATGTGGGGGACCTGGTACTCGACCTCCAGCCGCGAAGCGGAGATACGCCGGGCGATCACCGCGATCCAGATCGAGCCTGGCGACTACAACAGCTGGTTCAACCAGGTGCATCCGTTGAACTGGCTGGCCGCGCAGAGCTACCAGCCCGACAAGGCGGCCGCGGTCTTCGCCGAATTCGTTGCCAACCAGTCCAGGCAGGTCCCGACCCTCATCGCGATGCGGGCAATCGCCATGCCCGACGAGGTGTCGCGAACCGACTGGCGGCTGAAATACCTGCCGGCATCCACGGCCGAGGAATGGTGGTGGGCGCTCGACGAGTTGTTCGCGGCCGGCCGCGGTCCGACCGAGGTTGCCCAGCACCGGGAGCTTTTCGACCGCCAGCTCCGGCTGGTTGACGAGATGCGCCGGGCCGGGGTGCCGATGCTGGCGGGTACCGACAGCGCCACGCCTGGATGCTTTCCCGGGTTCGCCTTGCACGATGAGCTGGCGCTGCTCGTGCGGGCGGGTCTCACCCCCATGCAGGCGCTCCAAGCGGCGACCCTCGAGCCGGCCCGATTCCTCGGCCGACAGGACCACGAGGGGACGATTCGCCGCGGCAACCTAGCCAACCTGGTGCTGCTGGACGCCAACCCGCTCGACGACATCCGCAACACCCAGCGGATCCGGGCGGTGGTGGTGCGGGGCCGATTTATCTCCGCCGAGGAGCGGGAGCGCATGCTCACCGAGGTCGAGGCCGCGGCGAGGGAGGTTCCCGCCGACGCCCGCGCCACGGTGGGCTGTCCCTGCATGGGCCGATCACGCTGATCACTGCCACTACTCTGATCACTACCTCGCGGTACATGCGTATCGCGGGGTAGTGGTTAGTTACTGCACTCGGCGGGCAGGCGACGACCTTGCCCAGGTCGCGTCTGAGGTACGACCACACGCTCTCGGTCGGGTTGAGGTCCGAGGCGTAGGCGGGCGGCTGGAGCACGGTCCGCCAGCCAGGGTGGCATCGAGGAAAGGACGAAGCCGTCGGCAACGTTGGGTGGACGTTCTCGATCGACTCGACCGCGGTCAGAGCCCATTTTGGAACGCCTGATGAGTCCGGAGGACGTGCTCGTCGGCATCTTGTATCCCATTGAGCTATGGCCGGAGTGAGAGCATCGACGGTCGGCAGCTATGGAGACAGAGCGTGACGTAGAGGACGGCCGAAGTGGGTCGTCGAGGTTGTCGTCGTCCAGGTCGTCGTCGAGGTTGTCGTCGTCGTGGATCGCGTACGTCGTGGATCGCTGCTCGTGGGAGTGCTCCCGCTTGCCGGGCATCGGTGGGCGTGCGGGTCAGCTGGCATTGAGCCAGGCAAGGACGGCGAGGACGCGGCGGTTGTCGTCGGGGGCGGGTGGGAGGTCGAGTTTGGTGAAGATGTTGGTGATGTGCTTGCCGACGGCCTTCTCGGTGACCACGAGGCGGTCGGCGATCGCGGTGTTGGAGCGGCCCTCGGTCATCAGGGTGAGCACCTCGCGCTCGCGCGGCGTGAGCCGGTCGAGCGGGCGGACGCGGCGGCTGACAAGCCCGGCGACGACTTCGGGATCGAGGACGGTGCCGCCGCCGGCAACCTGGCGGACGGCCGCGACGAATGCGTCGATGTCGGCGACGCGGTCCTTGAGCAGGTAGCCGACGGCGCCCTCTGCGGAGGCGAGCAGGTCGCGGGCGTAGAGCGGTTCGACCCATTGGCTGAGCACGAGGACGGGGAAGCCGGGGCGGGCCGCGCGGGCCGCGATCGCCGCCTTGAGGCCTTCGGTGGCGTGCGTGGGAGGCAGGCGTACGTCGACAATCGCCACGTCGACGTCGTCGCGGGTGAGCGCGGTCGCCAGGGCACCGGCATCCTCGACGGCTTCGACGACGACGATGCCGCCGGCTTCGAGGATGCGGGTCAGGCCGACCCGCAGCAGTGCCTGGTCCTCCGCCACGACCGCCCGAAGCATGATCCCGGACTTGGCTATGTCGGGCATGGGATCTCCAGAGTCAAGACGGTGGGACCGCCGGGTGGGCTGTCGACGGCGAGCGTGCCGTCGAAGGCCGCCAGTCGCCGGGCGATGCCGGTCAGTCCGGAGCCGGTCGGGTCGGCGCCGCCGCAGCCGTCGTCGCCGACAGCGAGCCGCAGGCGGGTCCCGTCGTAGGAGCCACGCACGTAGGCGCGGGTGGCTCCGGAGTGCTTGACGGTGTTGGCCAGGCATTCGGCGACAGCGAAGTAGGCGGCCGACTCGACAGGGTCGGGGAGCCGCTCGGTGACGGTCACCGACACGGTGACCGGGACCGGGATCGGCAGGGCGAGCGCCTCGATCGCGCCGGCGAGACCGCAGTCGGCGAGCACGGGTGGGTGGATGCCGCGTACGACCGAGCGCAGGTCGCCGAGCGCGTCGAGCGTGGTCTGGCGGGCTTCGTCGAGCAGGGCCACGGCGGCGTCGGGGTCGCTCCTGACGAGCTTGCCAGCGAGGCCGACGGTCATCCCGACCGCCGCCATGCGGGCCTGCGCGCCGTCGTGGAGGTCGCGTTCGATGCGGCGGATCTCGGCGGCCGACAGGTCGAGCGTCTCGCCGCGCGACTCGGTCACCTGCTCGACCCGGCGCTCCAGCTCGGCCAGCCGCGACCCGCCGAGGATCGCCCGCTCGGCGATCGCTCGGGCGCGCACCAGCGGCGGAGTGACGATCCACCACACGATCAGGCCGAGCCCGCTGGCGCCGTCCAGCAGCACCCACAGCCAGCCGGGGTCGACGATCGACCCGATGACATACGGGACCGGGGCGACCAGCAGCACCGGCGGCAGGAGCGACATGGCGAATCCGCCGGTGCCGGAGAACCACACGAAGGCGACGTCACGCCACCGGGCACCGTCGCGCAGCCAGCGTACGGGCCGGCCGAGCAGGCTGCGGTCGGACGTATCGGCGTAGGAGGCCGGGATCTCGGCGCCGAGCAGGGCACCGCTGACCCGCCGGTGCACACCGGCGAGTGCGGCGGCTGCCGGCACGGCGGCCAGGGCGAGGGGGAAGCCGACGCTGATCAGCCCGAGCGGCACGGACAGGACGAGCACGATCGCCAGGGCCAGTGCCGGGGCGGCGGCCAGCGCGTACCCAGCCGACACGAGCGTCAGCCGGAGCCGGTCGACCACGGCGTGCCTGTCGAACGGCCCCGGCCGGACGCTCGCGATCGGCGCGAGCAGGCGCACCCGGCGGCCGGTTGCCGGCGTCACGCGGCCCGCGCCAGCTCGGACCGGGCGACCCGGCGCACCGCGCCGCGGGCCGCTCCGATCGTAAGGCCGACGACGCCGGCCACCAGCAGAGGCGGCAGCCATAGCTGACCTTCGGGCACGACCCCTTCGCCGCGGGCGATCCCGAACGGGACGATCGTGGCGAGCGAGGCGATCAGCCCGTGCGCCACACCAACCGCGGCGACGACGGACGCCTCCGCCACGACGGATCGCTCGACCTGGGTGGGCGTGGCCCCGAGCAACCACAGGCGGCGCAGCTCGGCACGCCGGTGGGCGATCGCCGCGGCGAAGGCGTTGATCACCATGATCGCGGCGAACAGGCTGAGCATGCCGACGACGACGTTGTTGAGCAGCGTAATCGTGTCGCCGTCGTCCGACGCGCCGCCGGGCAGCGTGCGCCCATCCGTGCCGACCGCCATCAGTGTGCCGACCGCCGACGCCGTGAGCACGATCACCGGGCCGAGCACGGCGGCCAACAGGTGCGCCCGGCGGAACGTGTTGTAGCGCGCGAGGTGCGCCTCGGCGCTGCGCCGCCCGAGCACCGGCCGGAGGGCGAACGATCCCCAGCGCAGCAACACCGGCGCCAGCAGGGCGAGGCCGACGCCGACCAGGATCGAGTTGGAACCCGACGTCATCATCGCCTCATACGGGTCATCGGAGTTCTTCGTCACGGTGACGGTGACAATAGCCATCGACACGCCGTAGGCGATCAAGGCGACCGCGCCGGCCACCCGCCACCAGCGCATCCGGCCGGCGTCAGCGCGTTCCTCGCCGGGCGTGACCGAGGCTGGGCCCCGGGTGGCGCGCCGGCCGGCGATCCCGGCTGCGGCGAGGCACACGAGCAGCACACCGCCCACGGTGATCCCCAGCGACACCACCCCGCCACCATAGTCGGCGTGGTCGATCAGACCGCTCGACTCGACCGCCGCGAGCAGGGCCCGTCCGGTGACGGAAGCGACCAGCGCGCCGGCGACCGAGGCGGCCAGGCACACCGCGAGCGTCTCGGCGCGCACGAGCCGGCGGGCCTGCCGGGCGCTGGCGCCGATCGTGCGCAGCAGCCCGATCTCGGCGTCACGCTGGGCCACGGTGATGCCAACGGTCGACGCCACCGAGAACAGCACGATCAGGGCACCCCATCCGCCGACCACAGCACCCATGATCGTCAACGTCTCGGCGTCGGCGGACGAGATCGGGCCGGTGGCCGTCTCGACCAACGTGGCGAACGAGCCGATCACCGCGGTGCCGAGGAACACGGCCACGAAGGTGGCCGTGAACGCGGTCAAGCGGTACCGCAGCGAGCGCAGCGCCAGCTTCGTCGTGTAACCGCCCATCAGACCGTCACCAACTCACGCGGCACCAACTCGTCGAGGCGTGCCATCTGTCCGGCCACGGCCTCGGCCGTGGGGCGGTCCATCTGGCCGGCCACGCGCCCGTCGACCAGGAACACCACCCTGTCGGCGAACGCCGCCGCGACCGGGTCGTGGGTGACCATCACGACCGTCTGGCCGAGCGCGTCCACACACGCCCGCAGTAGAGCGAGCACCGACCCGGCCGTGCGCGAGTCGAGCGCCCCGGTCGGCTCATCGGCCAGGATCACGGCCGGATCGGTGACCAGCGCCCGGGCGATCGCCACCCGCTGCTGCTGGCCACCCGACAGCGCGGCAGGCAAGTTGCCGGCCCGATCGGCGAGCCCGACGTGCTCCAGCAGGTCTGCGACCCGAGCCCGGTTGGGACGCCGCCCGGCGAGCCGCACCGGCAACTCGACGTTCTTCGCCGCCGTCAAGTACGGCATCAGGTGGAACGCCTGGAAGACGAACCCGACCCGCTCCCGGCGCAGCCGGGTGCGGGCATCCTCGTCCCAGTCGGTGACGTCCTCACCGTCGATCAGCACCCGGCCCGACGTGGGCCGCTCCAGCCCGGCGGCGAGTGTCAGGAACGTCGACTTGCCCGACCCCGACGGGCCCATCACAGCGGTGAACGTGCCCCGCGGGAAGGCCAAGTCGACGCCCGCCAGCGCGGCCACCGCGCCGGCGCCCTCGCCGTAGGTGCGGGTCAGCCCGCGCACCTCGAGCGAGTTCGTGGTCGGCCACGCCGGCGGCGGCGGTGGTGATAGGCGGTTCATCAGGTGCCTCCTGAACTCGAACGACAAGGTCACCACCGACGGTATGGAACCCTCCTCAGGCGGTCGATGGGCGCAGGGTGTGTCTGCGTGGTGGGCCTAACCCCACCACGCGCGGGCCGGGATTCCCCACGCCATCCAGCGCTGTTCTGCGCTCGAGGACAGCGCGCGGCCAGAATGTTGGCACAGCCCACGATCACTCGATCTGAGAGCGCATTTTAGATGTGGGTCGCACGGCGTGTGCGTCGCCGGGTAAGGCATCGGGCGATGTACCGGTATGGATCGACCGCGCCGGTACCCCTCCGACCTGACGGACCTCCAGTGGGCGCTCATCGAGCAGGTGCTACCGCCGCCGAGGTGGATGGGCCGCCCGGAGAAGCACTCCCGCCGAGCCATCGTCGACGCGATCTTGTACGTGGTGCGGACGGGCTGTGCCTGGCGGTACCTGCCAGCGGACTTCCCGCCGTGGCAGACCGTGTACGGCCGGTTCCGGCAGTGGAACAAGAGCGGCGCCACCGAGAGAATCCTGGACGAGCTGCGCGAACAGGTCCGGATCAGCCAGGGCCGCAACCCGCAACCGAGTCGCCGACGACCACCGTGGCTTCCCAACACGCGGGCAGTAGCGCAACACTTCTAATCGGTCACCGGCAGTAGCGTGTTCTGTATGTCTGCATTGGTGGATGAGGTCAAAGATCCGGGCAGCCCAGTAGCAATGTGGTTGCGTGGAACGTTTCCGCATCACAAGGACGTGCAGTTGGCCTACCGGATCTCGGCGGGGCCGGCGCGAGTACTGCCGTCGCCTGCCGTTGCGAGCGGCACCCAGGGGGCGGCGATCGACTGGTGGCTGCGCATGTTGGTTGATCGGGCCGTCTCGGTCGATCTGGCGCTGACCGGATTGATGTCCCGCCGTGTGTCGTGTGTGCGGGCCGGCCTGGAGTTGCTGTTCGAGCTGGGCGGGATTGACCGCGAAGGGCGGATCCAGCCGGTCGATTCGACTCGACTGAGTGATCGGCCGGATGAGTGGTGGGCGCGGCTGTGTTACGCGCTGGCATTGTGGGTCGAGCTGCACCGGGCCGCTTCGGTCGAGGGGTCACGGCTGACGCGGTTGGGACCGGACAGTCGGGCTGCGGACCTTTTGGCGTTGGCGAACGATGACGAGGTCGCTGACTTGATCGCTATGCGTGATCTGGCGATTAGGCACTTGCTTCCGGCCTTGCCGCCTGGGCCGGTGTGCAGCGGCGCGGCCTTCGACGGCAGCAGGGATCTGCATGCGGATTCGGATCTCATCGCTGGTGGCGTTCTGGTGGACTTCAAGGCCGGGCGGGGCGGCAAGCCCCGGGCAGATGGTTCCCGTGCGGCCGGGTTGGCGCGCGCTGAGCTGGATCAGCTTCTGGGTTACGCCATGATGGCCTACTCCGACACCTTCGCGCTGCACACGGTGGCGATCTACGCGGTGCGGTTCGGGCACTACGCCGCGTGGCCCATCACAGACCTGTGCGCCCAGCTGGCTGGCCGCCCGGTCGACTTTCCCACGCTGCGGCAAGAGTTCGCCAGGGTCCTGCAGGTCGAGTTGCCGGCGTACTGGGCAGAGCCGCGTCAGAAGCGGCAGTCCGTTGCTGGGTGAGAGTCATCCGGGGATCCACCCGAGGCTATGCAGGGGCCCGCGGACCTGACGGTGACTCCGCTGTTGTTCCCTGTGTTCGGGCAGGGCATTGCGGTGCATGCCCGTAGTACGGCGGCTCCGGCAGCCCTCACACTTGAGTTATCCCATTGATCATCGGGTGGGATCTGGGTCGGCTGCAGGGGTTTTTGGCCGTCGGAGGAACGCCATCCAGGCGATGAGGTGGATGTGAGTGTCGGCGTCGGTGGTGGGGATGCCGGCTCGGCTGGCGGTTTGGTGCCGGGCCCTGTCGAGGAGCCGCAGCAGCAGGGACTGAAAGTGGCTGGTGTCGGCACTGGTGTCGAGGGCCAGGCGTGACTGGGGTGGTGGTGTCCAGCCGCGGAGGTCGACGTGGGCCAGGCGCAGGCAGTGGCTTTGGTCGAAATCGGCCAGTGCACCTGGTAGGTCGGGCAGGTAGCAGAACACGGTTTCTGGTGGTTCGTGGGTGTCGATACGGAAGCAGAAGACCGCTCCGGGTTGGTCGTGGTGCAGGGGGTGCACGGCGCCGGCAGGCGTGGGTAGGTCCGCGAGTGCCCTCGCGGTCCCGGGCAGGCGGAGGGCGTTGCCGAGCAGTGCGCGTAGGTGTTCGCGTTCGGGGACCGTGACACGACGGGGTCCGTTGTCGAGCGCATCGAGCGCAGTGGCGAAGTCGCGGGGTGCCGCAGGGATGTCCGGTAGGACCGCGGAGGGGACCCCGACGGTGGCTTCCGCGATGCTGATCTTGTTGTGCAGGGTGCGCATTAGCCCGAGGATGACGTCGAGTACGGCATCCGGTAGCAGGGTGAGGCAGGCGACGGTGGGGCGCACGGCGCCGTGCCGGTCGACCCGCCCGATGCGTTGTTCGAGACCCTGCGGGTTCCACGGGAGGTCGTAGTTGACGATGATCGAGGCGTCCTGGAGGTTGTGTCCTTCGGCGAGCATGTCGGAGGCGATGAGCAGCTGATACAGGTTCGCGGGGCTCTGGCGGCGAATCGCGGTTGCGGATCGGGCGGCTGAGTTGGGCGCGAACTGTGCCACGAGGTCGAGGAGGTCGTCGGGTTTGAGGGGCTCCGGCGGTGCCGCGTTGGCGATGCGTCCACGAAGGTGATGCAGACGAGGGTCGTGGTCAACCAGCAGGGTCAGCCGTGTGTGCAGGTCTGTGGTGGTGACGCGGGAACTGGACATGACCAGGATCTTCTCCCCGGGGCGGTCGGTGGCGAGCCTGGCGAGTTGCTCGACGAACGCGTCGAACTTCGCGTCGTCGTGCCTGGCTTCGTCCGCGGCCGCGGCGACCTTCCGCAGGATGGTCAGGTCGTTGGTGAGCGCGGCGCGTAGCGCGCCGACGTCGAACTCGACGGCGGGCCGCACGTGTCGCCCGGTGGGAGGTGACGGTCTTCCCAGAAGGAACTTCTCGGCGGCGTTGTGGGTCGGGTCGAAGCGGTCCGTGTCGGGCTCTTCGTCGAGTGCCGCGCCGGCGCGGATGGCCGCGAGTAGCCGGCGGCTGACGTCCGGATCGGGCAGGCAGACATACCCCTGTTCCAGGTCATGCAGGGCCATGGCTACGCGTTTGGCCATGCGGTGGGCGGTGGAGGCGAACGCCGCCGGTGAGGATTCGAGCCGCTTGAGAAGCATCGTCTTGATCAGTGCGGCCATGGGTGAGGTCGACCTGTGCTGTTCGGATCCGAGTTCGTACTGCTGGGGCTGGTACGCGGCCAACGTCAGCGCCGGGGCGCGGCGCGGTCCTCGGAAGCGTCGGAGTTTGCCCTCGGCGGTCGCGGGTAGCAGTCGGCTGGCGTCGAGTGCGTCGAGGACCTCGCCGGTAAGGCGCCGCAGCGCGGGGGTCAGGACGTACTCGACGCGGTGGTGCATTCGTGTCGGGAACGACTTCGCGGTGGACGGGTACTCCTGTTGGAGCAGCCACCGGCTCCGGCGAACCATGCGCTGGTCGAGCTCGTCGTGGAAGTTGCGGAGCGTGACCGATTCCGGTGCGAGGGTGTCGGCGGTGCGGCAGCCCTCGAACAACGCCCGACCGAAGCCGTCCCGACCCTGTTTACGGACGTGACTCGTGGCTCTGACCGCGGACCAGTTCGGTTCCATCCGTGGGTCAGCGAGGCTGAGCAACTCGAACAGGTCAAGACCGCTGTTGTTGACCGGGGTCGCGGTCACCAACAGGATCGGTATCGCGCGTGGCTGGGCGGCCAGGACACGCCGTACCGCAGAGAGCCGCTTCCGGGCCGGGTTACGCAGGTGGTGTGCCTCGTCGGCGATGACCAGCCCGTACTCGACCCACTCCCCAGCCTTATCGTCGTCAGCCTCGATCGTGAGCTTGTGGTAGCTGACGACCTCGCCACGGATCCCCCAGTACGCCGCCCTGCCCCTCCACATGTCCTGCAGACTCGCCGGACAGACGATGAGGACGGGCGCGGTGATGTCGTCGCTCAGGTGCCGGGCCACCGCGAGGGCTTGGTCGGTCTTGCCGATGCCGACGTCGTCGCAGAGCAGCGCCCCGCGGCCTCGGCGGAAGATCGCGAGGATCTTCGCGACGCCGTCGCACTGCTCGTCGTGCAGGTAGTCCCACGACGGGGCATTGACCTCGTCCCCGTAGGCGAGCTGGAGCAGCCGCAGGAACACCAGTTGAGGTTGGTGCGGTGACAGCTTGACCCGGATCAGGTTCGCCAACGGGAACGGGTCCGCCTCGATCCACCACCGGTCGATCCAGGCCGCTGCCGCAGTCAGGTGCTCCGCCGCGATCCGGCCCACCATCTCACGGCGGGCGGTGAGAGCACGTGGGCTCAGCTCCGGTGAACCGATCAACGCGCTCCCCTGGTTCGGTAACAGCAACCCAGAGGCGCCGAAGGCGCGGCGGGTATCCCGTCGACACTGCACCCGCCCGCTGTCGAGGAGGCTGAGCAGGTCCAGCAGGACCAAGGCGGCGTTACGCGTCAGAGGCAGGCCGTCGATCTCCTCTCGGATGGACCGGTCGGGACGGCCGTTCAGATCCTGTCCGGAGGACGGGTCCCGGGTCGGATCGAACGCCGCGTCGACGCTGACGCCTTCCCCGTAGGCGCCGGCGAGGATCCGCACCGGCGTGCCCGCCTCGGTCAATCGCCGCAACGAGGGCAGCAACGTCAAGAGCCCGCGCAGGCTCGCGCGTGCCCCGAACAGGGTGACCGGGACGACCCCACCACGCTCGTTGGCGAGCACGGCGGCATAGCCGGCGGCGATCGACGTGTCGCCCTCGTTGACCAGCAGCCCCTCGGGCGGGCTCGGCTTCCCCAACGGCTAGTCCGGCTGCGGCACGAACAGGGCGGTTTGCGGGTCCTCCCAGAGCGGACCGACGTGTGCGAGGTAATCGTTGATGCCCCGGGCGAGGAAAGGGCCGCGGTGCTCGGTCAGCCAGTCGGCGACCTCGTCGGGCTTCATGTCCGCGGGCGGCACCGGAAGCTGATGCGCGGAGCGGACCAGGTCCGACGGCTGCAGCTCGTCGTAGGCGTCGCGGGTCCATCCACGGTGTGCCCCGATCACCTCCGCGGTCGCGTCGGACATGAAGGCGTGATAGATAATCATCCCCTGCATCGGGTTCTCGCACAGCGGGCGCAGGCGCATCCGCGGGTCGGGAAAGGTCAGGTCCGGCACGGCGAGGTCGCTGACCCTGCCAGCCACACCCGACGCGCAAACCATCGCGTACAGACCGCCGATGGGACCCCAGGACCGCTTGGAAACGGGAACGACATGCAGCCGTGGCTCGCTAAACGGCGCGGGCGGTCCCGCAGGGGTCAGCGCTGCGAGGCCGGCGCAGACGTTGGCATACGAACCGCGAGTCTGGATGATGTCCAACGCCTGCGCGACGGTTGTCGGCCTGCCGAACAGAAGGCTGCCCGCCAGGACGTGCGCCATCCACCGGGGGGCGAAGGTATCCAGCCGTGCGTGCTCAAACCTATCGAACAGCGCGACCAGCACCTCCAGCAACGACGGCGCGGAGATCAGCTCGTCGCAGGTCAGTCCCTGCTCGGACAGATATGCCAACGCCAACTTGTGCGCCCGGGTAAGCCGCTCCGCCGCGGTCGCGACCGCGGCGCCGCTGACGTAGACGGCGCTCTTGTTGCTTTGCGAGTGAGGCAGCATCCGCTGCAGCATGTTGTTGACCCGCCGCCGGGTCACCGTCTGAGCCAACCCACTCTCGGCAGCCTTATCAATGATCGGGTCGACACAGGTCGGCAGCAGCGGCTCGTAGGTGTGGGCGAGGACCGACAGGGCAAGCTCCTCGGGCTTCAGCCCGATCTGCGTGGATCTCTTGTTCCGCCGAACGAAGTTCTCGTAGGCGTCCTCCAAGTCGGTGCGTAGCCACTCCCGGAGCACCTCCACGTCCAGCAGACGGTGCACCATCGACTGCACCCGCAACGCGAACCTGGAGTCGTTCGGAAGACGCGACTCCCGCAGCACCAGTGCGACATCGTCATCCGAGGCCCGGTAGACGTGCCCGAGAGGAACATGCGGACTACGACTGGGTGCGCGCACCAAGACCGGCTTGTTGTCCCGAGAGGCGCCGATACTCACCTCCAACCGGGGGCCACCGCACCGTCGCCATTGCGAATCCGTCATCCAGGGTGGCTGTTCGCCGAACGCCGCAGCGATCCCCGTCATCCGCTGCTGACCGTCCACCACCCACAGCGCGGAGTCCGATGACCGCCGATACCGACCTGCCGGCTGCTGCTTGTCTTGCGGTTGCCAGACCAGCAGCGCGCCGATACGCCCTGACCCCAGCAACGTGGTCATGAGGTCCGCGACCCAGATCCGGTCCCGCGAGAAAACACGCTGGAAATGGGGCACGTCATACACACCCGCACGCATATCAGCGAGCAGGGTGCCTACCTTCGTCGCGTCGTACGCTTCGCTCATCGTTACCTTCTCGTGACCTTTATGCCACTATATGCCACCTTCGTGGCGTCCATGCCGGAATAAGTGGTTCGGTATCCGGCGATGCAGCAGGAGAACGCCTCACCACGGCTCCCGACTGGCATACGCCGTGATATTCGAGCGTGCCGAGGAGTGGCGGCAGGTTGACTGCTGGCCCACGCGAGCACTGGGAGCGGGGGCGTAGGCAGCCTTGGTCAAGGGCCGGGCCCAGCTGGCCCAACCGCCCGGAAGTCCGCACGGATGCCAACGCGACCGCGCGAATTACCGTGCCCGATTCCACAGCGGCGTCGTCGGCAACGGATCGCCTCCAGCGCCGCAGCTGCGGCCCCGTCATGAGTCACCGCCCAACGCTCGCGTAGACCGATCCAGGTAAAACCTGGCACCCGCCACCGCGCCGAACATTGACACCCACCGAGCGTCGCCCGACGGTCGCGCACACCGGGTGCGACGCGCGCAGGGGTTGGTTCGATATGGTTCGGGCGGCGCTAGGGTGCTGGGGGTCCCGGTCACCGCGACGCCGGCAGCCCGGCGGTGAAGCAGGAGAAGCGGATGGCCAACCTCCGCAACACGAAGCTCTTCAAGGAGCGGCTCGCCCAGTTCGAGAAGGAAGCCTGCCAGCTCGGAGTGGTGTGGGTGGCCGCCGAGGCCGCAGACATTCTCGCGGAGCGCATCGCGTTCACCGCCAACCAGCTCGGGGTCACCGAACGCACCGCGCTGCAGACCTACACCACCCCACACGCAATCTCCCTGCTGGCGAAAGTCCTCGCGGAACATGCCGCCACATACCAGGAGGTGATGGCCGAAGCCGAACCCGTGACCATCACCGTGGCAGACGCGGGACGGATGACCGCCGCGCTCGGCATGGTGTGCAAGCTCGCCACGGAGCAAATCGGGAAAGATCCCGGAGGCGCCGCCGGTGTCCTCACCGACGCCGCCGACGCGATCGTCGGGATCAGTGCGCAGATCAGGGCGAACGACGGCGGCGGACCACTGAGCATCGGCGGACGCACGCTGGTGTACTCGCGAACCGTTCTCACCGGCGCCATCGAACAGCTCACGACCGGCGTGTGGGAATGCCCGTGCGGCGAGCAGCACCTGCCCGGATCCGACTGCTGCAATCTGGTCCTGACCCTCATCGCCGACCCTCGCCGTCGTCGGTGGCTGGCCGGCCGCGCCCGACGAACGGCCCGCCGGCCAGCGGTAGGCCGCTGACCCCGGCCGTCGACCCTCGGCCTGCCCCATCCGTCATTGAGAACCCGCATGACGAACGCCAGAAACTCCAGCAGACCCAGCTGAGGTATATCCCGCGTCAGGTCGACGACCTGCTGCCATTCCACCCAGGTCATCGCCTGCGACCAGCACAGACCGAACCCGTCCGTCGCGGTCACCGTCACCAGCCCACGACGCTCATCCCACTCGTAAACGCAGTGCATGCCGCGCAGCCTGCACCGCTCGATGGCACGGCAACGTCCCATCGACTACGCCCTGTGGATAGTTTGGCGGCCCGTGGATAACGAGACGATCAAGAGGCGGACGTGGTAGTCGATGTCGCGATAGCACCACCCGCCAAGCCCTTCCTCCTCTCGGCGGCCGGATGATGGACATCCCGCCGCGTCTGCAGGATGTCTAGTCGCGGGCGGCCCGCCGGACTCGCCGTACTACTACCTGGAGGTTGCGGACGGCGGAATCATCATGCCTCCGAAGGTCCATGCCGCTATTTTCGGGCCGGCCACAACCGGATTTCTACGGCGCGGCACGCGCCCCCGGCCCCGGTTACCCACAGCGGACGAGGTTCTCGTATGGTCCGACGGTCGTAGAGACACCGGCCACCGACTACGGACCCGTCTGCAGCCGCTGCGGCGCAGCCTCCTCTGCGATGCAGCGCCCAGGCCGGACTATTCGTCCGACCAACTGGAGCGGAACCACAGCCAGTCCGGCATACCAACCGGCTCAAGACCGAGCGTGGTCAGCGTGCCGATGAGGACCTGGTCCCAGTCGAGGTCCGGATCACCGCCAACGCCGACCGCCGGATCGAGAACGTAGTCGTCACCGTTGTGGTGGGCGGCGTCCTCCGCGTCACGGTCGAACAACGAGTCGGCGATGACGAGAACGAACTGGGCGACCGGATCCCACGAGCGCAGCTCCGACGTGGCCGGCAGGCTGAGGCTGGGTGTCGGCGGGGCGCTGGCCTCCCGGGACCAGCCCGGCGGAGAGACCTCGCGCGCCTCGACGAACACCACCGGTAGATCCACAGCGGCAGGGAGGCCGCCGGACCGCAAGCCAAGACGATCACGGGCCGTCTCCGCAGCACGCATCGTGAACTCGTGCGTCGGATCGGTTTCGTCGTACCAGCCGTTCCGCAACTCGTCACCCACCGCGAACCGATGCAGGTTCCAGGCACGGGGACCACCAAGGTTGTATCCGTAGGCACTCAGCAGACGAAACGAGGGCCTCAACGACATCCCATCACCGTAGGCACACGACCACCAACTGTCGATGCCTCGCTAGCCAGGTCTCGCGCCGCCGGTACGTCACCTGCGGCGACGAACGCGCGAGTACCGCAAGCCGCTCGGCAACGGCATCTGGCGAAAGCGGACGCGAGACGGGTGTCGCGCTGATTCTGCGCGGGACGGTCAGTAAGGGTATCCGTAGATGGCAGGAGTGTTGAAGCCTGGCACCCTACAGACGACTGTCGCGCCTGAAAGATCCCGCGTCTCGCCGCAGTACTGGTGCACCATGTCGTGGTGACCGACCCTTCAGCCGAACTCACCCTCACCTCAGCTATCGCCGAACTACTCGGACGCGCCCGAAGTATGCCTGATCATCTCGCCAACATCGGCAACGCCGAATTGGCCGAGCAAGTCGCCGGCTGGGCGGAGACCGTGGCGGTGAACGATGCCGCCTCCGCCGCTGCCCGGACCGCCGGATACCTGCACTACGACAACGACGGCGTCGACGATCGTTGGGGCCGCCGACTCACCCGCAACAATCTCCGCACCCTCGGCATCCTGGATGTGCTGCGTATGCGGGCGATACCCGCACAGTTCCCCGCTGATTTGGCGGCCTATCTTGCCGGTCCGCCGATTCCCTCCGAGCACCTGGTCGTCCTCGACGCTCGCCTGCCCGTGGACGGCTCCCACGAGATCAGCGGTTGGCAGCTGACGCAGCCCACCGCTGCGGACCTCGACGCGGTGACACCTCTGCCGTCGAGCAGCCAGTTCGCCACCGACCCCTGGGATCCGGCCCTGCGTCTCGGTGGCTGCTGCGTTCTTCGCCGGGCGAGCAACGATCTCCAGGCGCGCAACCCGTCCGTGTGGGGCACCGGCATTTTGCGGAGCTTATTCGAGCCAGAACTCGTAATCCCGGCGTGGGAGCCGCTACTGCTGCTCAACCTCGCCCAAGCGGAACGCGTGATCGTCGCCGCCGAGTACGAGATCGAGCCGGGCCGCATGGTGGAACGCATCCGAGGCACTGGCCTGGACCTAATGCCCGCCACGTTCGACGGGATCGAGGAGTTTGAGGAGCCGGGCTGGGGTCCCTGTCGGCTCGACCAGCAAGAACTGGCTGCCGTGCTGAGGTTCACCGACATCATGTCACCGCTGCTGGAGCAGTGGCAGGCTTGGCAGAGCCTCCCGCAGACCGACCGCAACCGGAAGAGAGCGAAATCGGCCGGCGAGCGGCTTCGGCGCAGCGCCCACCGGTTTCTCGCGCTCGGCCCACGTCTCGGAAGTGACGGCGACGTCGTGTACGAGCGCGACCGTGCCGAAATCATCTTCTGGTACATGTCCGCTCTCGAGAATCTCCTGATCACCGAGCGTCCGGACGGCGACTTCAGCCGCAAGGTCGCCCAGCGCGCTGCGATACTCATCGGCGCCGACGACGAAGAGCGCCTCGAGATCCGACAGGCCATTACCCAGGCGTACGGCGTCCGTTCGAAGGTGGCCCATGGAGACCTGCCGCCGGACCAACTCCTCAGGATTCTGCCCAAGCCTCTGTACGTCTACCTGCGCCGAGCGTTTCGAAACTTGATCATCCTTGGCCCGCTATTCGACGTCGCAGCGGTCTGCGACGACGCGCTGATGTCCGCCGCTGTTCGGGAGCGAGATATTGCCGGTCCCGTCCGGCTCGTCACCGACCAGTTGCCGGAGGAGCCAGGCATGCGCACCTGGCTGCGCCGGGCCGGCACCCCGACCGTTGGCCCCGGCACTCACTCTCCTCCACCGCCGCGCTCGCCGGGCCGTATGTGACTGCGACCGCTTGGCGATCAGGTCCTCGCCGACGCGGGCTGCCAAGGGCTGGGGACGGACACCAACGGAGTCCTGATCACGCCGAAACCCAAGCCACAGAAACGTCGTACATCGTTACCGCCCAGCGTGATCGTCGCCCACGACGCGGCCCGGAAACGGCACTCCTCACAGCGCATCCGCCTCGAGCACGTCATCGGACACCTCAAGAACTGGCGGATCCTCGGCCGCTACCACGGCCGACACGAACACCTCGAAACCAGCATCCATGCCATCGCCGGCCTACTGTCCGACCACCAACACCTCGACCGGAACGAGAACACTCCCGGCGACCCACGGCACTACCAGCCGCCCCTCGCACCCGATGAAAAGCTTGCGTTCAACCGCCAGCCAACCGTGCACGAGGTCGTTGGGTGGCACTGAATGTCAGGTAAGGGATACCTGCTGCCGTTTGCTTACTTCGCCCCTGACATCGGTGGCAACCGGCTCGGAAGACGTCTCCGCTTCGGTGTCGGCGGGCTCCTTACGGGGTTCACCCTCGGGTGAAGGAGGGCTCGATCCGATCTGCACCGACACGCGCAATGCAAGCTGAAGCGGCATCCTGATCTGTACCGTTGCGTCGAACGAGACGCGGCGGGCGTAATGGGCTAGTGGTGCTGCCAGGCCCATCCCAGACGCAAGTAGCAACGCGGGAAGGTGAAGCAGGAGGACGATGGTGCCTGATAGATCGGCAAACTGAGCGACGGCAATCGTTCCCACCTCGACCAACATCGCAGCCGAGCCCCATTTCAGGGCAACTGGACGTCGCCGTGTCCTGCCGATCTTGGGAGGGATGTTTGTCTCGGCCTGCGCAGGTAGCGACCGGATGTTGTCGCGTCCTGCCAGGCCCGGCTCAATTTGGTCCGTGCGACGGCTGTCTCGGTAGCGCTCGAACCGCTGCCTGAATGCCACGATCTTGTCGGGGTCGTTGGCGGCGGCCTCGAAGCGCGCTCGCAGTCGCTCGTCGATCGGCTGGGCTTCAGGCACAGAGTCATCACCAGTCTGGATCGGGCCCTGCGTACCGTTCATACCGTCCTCCCGTCCCGGTGCGCGTTGTCGCGAGATGGTTTGCCGCGTCCTGTTAGTCGTCGAAGTTCTTCACGAGCCCGGGAGATCAGTTGCCGTGTGTTGACGGGGTTAGTGCCGATCCTCTTGGCGATGGCGTCGCCGCTCTGGCCCTCGGCGGCCATAACCAACGCGGTGCGTACCCCGTCAGGCGTCGCGACCAGACCCTGAATGGTTTCGGCGAGTTCGACACGCTTCTCCGCGTCTGCGCCGCAGTGGTTTGGCCGGATGTTTTCCGGGTCGGTGGGACACTCGCGAGTCTTGGCGCGGACCCGGTCGACGGCTCGATTATGCGCCACCCGCCGTAGCCAGGCGAGCGGGTTGTCGATCGGACCACGGTGGAAGGCATACTGCAGCAGGGCCTCCTGCGCCACGTCTTCGGCCTCGTCCGGGTCGCGAAGGGTCTGGTAGGCGTGGGCAGCCAACGCGGCATAATGCGCGCGCCAAGCTTTCTCTACCCGCTGCCAGTCCTCCTCGCCCGGATCGGGGCGGTCCTCCTTGCTGGAGGACCGCCGGCTCACGCGTGGCCCTCCGTGGCCGCTTGATCCGATGGGCTAGGCTGCTCGACCTGGATGCACAGCCAAGTGCCGTCCGCCCGCCACTCGTTGAATGTCACGCATGCGGGCAGGCTACGTAGTCCGTGCAGCACTGCCATTGTCGTGTCCCGGCGGGCGGCCTCGAGCGCCACCGCGCCGCCGATGTCGATGAGCCGGCCTGCCCATCTGAGGATCATCTTTCCTCCGCGAGGTCGTCATGTCGTCTTGGTCGTGCACAACGGAGTCGTTGGCGCCGGCCGGTTGTGACAAACGACCTTCCGGGTTGTACCGCCTCAACCTCCTTCAGTGGCTCCTACCTGGTGTTTTAGAGATCGCGTCAGGCTGCCCGGTGGTCACCCCGCTGACTCGTCGTCGCCGGCGTATGGGCTTGTCCATGGGGATGATGACCTCCGGGTGGTGGTTGGGTGGCCGTTGCTGTCGCCCTTGATGCGGGTAGGGGTCGAGCCGGGGCGCGGTGTTGGCCTTGCGACCAGTCCGTTTCCCCGACCCGCCCTCCGAACCGGACGTGCCTGTTGGCCAGGCATCCGGCTCTCCACAGGTTCATGTCGCTGGGTCAGCCGGTGTTGATGGCCCATGGTGTGGGGATCTTGCTGCCTCGGCATCGGTAGCGGGTGATCGGTACTTTGCCGGGGTTGAACAGCTCGATCCCGTTCGCGGTGATCTGCCACCTGTCGGTGAAGACCCGTCGCTGCAACCGCTTCCACGACAGGCGGTTGTGTCTCTTGCGTATCCAGTGCGCGATCCGGTGCCACGTGTAATGGGCCAGATAACTGAACACGCGTTTCGACACACCGTGCCTGAAGTAGTTGCACCAGCCTCGCAAGACCGCGTTCACGTTGATCAGCAAGACCTTGAGCTGTCGGTACGATGCCCGATTGGTCAACGCCCACACCTTCCCGACGACTGTGTTAACCGCCTTCTTCGCCGGATAGGTATAGACGTAGTGCCTGGTGGTGCCTCGCTTGCGGCGCCGCTGGATGCGGAAGCCGAGGAAGTCGAGGCCGTCATCAAGGTGGACCACCATGGTCTTGGCCGGTGACAGGCGTAGACCCATCCCGGCTAGTACCTCGGCGGCTCGCTCGCGTAGCGCCTCGGCGTCGGCGCGGGTCCCGGCAACCATGGCAACCCAATCGTCCGCGTAGCGGATGAGTCGCCAGTTCGCGAGGCCCTTGCGGCGCCGTTGTGCGCGTTGCGTCTTGTTGGCCATCGTCTGTTGCCAGTGCTCGGCGAAGTAGTCGTCGAGCACCGATAACGCGATATTGGCCAGCAACGGTGAGAGTATTCCACCTTGTGGGGTCCCCGCCGTGGTCCCTTCCCGGTCGCCGAGTTCGGTGAGGATCCCGGCTTTGAGGAACGCCTTCACCAGTGCGAGCACGCGCTTGTCCGCGATCCTTCTCCGCATCCGGTCCATCAGGGCGGTGTGCGAGATCCGGTCGAAGCACGCCTCGATATCGGCCTCCAGCACCCACTGGTATCCGTGGGAGCCGAAGTGGTGAATCTCAGCGATCGCGTCGTGTGCGCTGCGGTTAGGGCGGAACCCGTACGAGCACGGCCGGAAATCGGCCTCGTAGATGGGTTCCAGGACCAGTTTCAGCGCGGCCTGAACGACCCGGTCGGCCACCATCGGTATCCCGAGACGACGTAACTTGCCGTTCGCCTTCGGGATCATCCGTTCGCGTACCGGCAGCGGGCGGAACGTGCGGGACCTCACCTGCTCCCGCACATCCATCAGGAACGCTGCGACGTCCTGCTCGGCCTCGATCCCACGGGCGCTCTGCCCGTCCACTCCAGCCGTGCGGGACCCCTTGTTACCCCTGACCCGATGCCAGGCCACCACCAGAAACGCCGGGTCAGCCACCAAGTTGTACAGGTCATCGAACTGGCGATCATCATCCTCGCCCGCCCAGCGATGCAGTCTGGTCTGGATCCTCAGTACCCGCTCCTCCGCCAACTGCGGCATCAGCAGCAGCACACCCATATTCACGGGCGATCTCCTGACATACCCAGTCCCTTCCTGCGCGAATCTGCTGTCCGCCTTCCCCATGTACGCAGCTTTCCTGCGCTCGGAGTACTACGCGGACTCCGCCCAGCCCCGCCTCTTCAGCAGACGACGCACCTATCCCCAGCCCCTGCCGGTTGCAGGACCACGGGGAGCGACGCGGAGCTGTTCCCACGTTCACAGTTGACCGATCGACGGAGGAGGTGCCCGACTCTGCCCCCGCGGCATCGCTGCGAGTACGCCGTAGACCTTCCCCGCAGCCTCCCGACCGGCCACCGTAACCGGCCCAGGAGTTCCCCACCGACACCCGCCGGCGGATACGCACCGCACCCCAGCCCTGATCCACCAGGTTCGAGCTGGTTCAACGATTAAGGGGCTTTACCAACGCCGGTTCCTCTCGTACACCTTTCCGTCTCGTTAGCCGGACCCGCTGTCGGCGACGCATGAAAATGGACCCCGTATCGGCGGGTGAATCTGGACCCCTCCTCGAA
>NZ_JBHSPR010000025.1:0-9430 GCF_042658085.1 Plantactinospora solaniradicis
TGCAACTCGATCAAACTGGCTGGCCCGGCAACACCGCCGCTCTACCGCGAATCATCGAGGTTAGCCGTGATGATGCGTTCTGGGTCGAGGTCCGCGGCGAGCAGCGTGGTCAGCCCGTTGTAGTCGGCGGTAGCCGCGAGGCGTGCAGCGATTTCGTCCAGGTCATACACCTGCACGGCGATGTCGGCGGTGGTCGGGTCCACGGCGGTTCTGATCTTGCGGTGCAGCACCTTGGCGATCGCGGCGGTGCGCCGTTGGCGGGCGATCGCGGCCCGGGCTGCCTTCAGGGACTCGTAGATGTCGAGGTTGTCGGCTTTGGCGATGGACCGCGCGGGAGGTGATGACGGGGTGGCAGATCCAGTGGCCGAACACCTCGTAGGCGGGCGGTGTGGGTGGCAGGCCTCCGGTGACGCGTAACCGGTCGCGGCGCTGGTTGCCGGTGTGCATCAACCAGACGAGGTATCCGAGGGCTGACATGCCCGAGAAGAAGCCGCCGACCAGGTGGTCGGGGTGGGCGGCCCAGTTGAAGGTCACGGCCCCGGCGGCGATCGCGGCGGACAGGAGGCGGGACGCGATCGCCTGCTCGCCGAGCCGACGTCGCAGGTCGCTGTTGGCCATCACGACCACACCGCCCAGTTCGAGGGTCGCGACGGCCGGGACCGCGACGATCATCGGAACGCCCAGCGTCTGGACGGCGCCGGTGACCTGTCCGACGAGGGCGACCAGCAGCACCAGGACGTAGAACGCCTGGCGCATCCGGGCGGTGCGTCGGACGGCATTGACCAGGTCAGCATCGAGCACGTCGCGACTCATCGGGAACGTGGCCCGACGACTCGTCGAGCCCACGTGGCGGTCGATTTCCGGCTGGGCGTTCCTACCAGCGGTGGTTGCCGTTGACGGCCGTGCGGCGCCGTTGCGGCTAGCGTTCGCCGCCGGCACGCCATCGCCACCACGCGTGGGCAGATCGTGCGGGCTGCCGCGAGTAGCTTCCGGTGTCGCCGGAGGATGAAGTATCACGGGCGTCGTCCGCCGTCACGGGGATTTCGCTGTCCGGCCGGCCGGCGCTGCCGTAGGCCGGCGATGAGCCGATCCGCGAGGTCGACGGTGTCCTCGCTGGGCTCGGCGTCGATCTCTTCGAGTCGGCGAGTGAGGGTCCTGCGCAAGGCGCGGATCTCGTCGAGGTGTCCCAGCGCGGCGCGGGCGCGCATCGCCTGCTGGTAGATGGGCTCGGCGTACGGGTCGTGACGCATCGCGGCTTCCAGGACGGCCAGAGCTTCCGTCGGGTCTGCGGTCGCGGTGGCTAGGGCGAGGTGGGCGTCGAGGGCCTGGCGGCGGATGCCCTCGCGGTATACCTCGATCCACTCGTAGTCGAAGCCTTCGGCGAGTGCGCCATCGTAGGCGTCGACGGCGCGGCGAAGTGCGGCGGCCCGATCGGCGTCGTTGGTGACCCGCTCGGCGTCGCGCAGCGCGTCACGCATCCGCCATAGGTCCGTGTCGATCGCGTCGCGGTTGAGGGTGTAGCGGCGGGATGGGTGGGTGACGTAGCTGGCGGGCCCGCCGGTGCGGGCGAGAGTTTTGCGCAGCGCGGACACGTAGGTGTGCAGGCGGTGCGGGGCCTTCGATTGCGGGGGCGTCGGGCAGCAGGTCGTCGAGGATGTTGTCCTGTGCCGCGTCGCCGTCGTGGACGACGAGGTAGACCAGCAGTTCGAGGGCTTTAGCCCGCAGCGGCACGGTCGTGTCCCTGTTGACGATGCGGGCGTCACCGAGCACCCGCACCTCGACGCGTCCTCCGGTTGGGGCCGGCTGCTCGCCCGTTTCTGCAACTGCTGGTTCGTCCGCGGGAGCACGATGCGGGTCGTGCGGGCGTGAGACGACGAGAGCGGTGACCCCGGCTGCGGCCGGGACCGGCGCGTCACCGACCAGCAGGGTGCCGTCAGGGTCGCCGTCTGCGGCGCGGTCGGTCTCGTCAATGGGTGGATTGCGGGCCAGGGTCCGTTGCGGATCCTGGCCCGTGCCGGGCGGCGGGGTCTCGGCAGGTGCTGGGGTCGGGCGGTCGCCGGTGTGCGATTCGGCGAGCGTGGCGAGCAGGTCGATCGTCTCCGCCGGGGTGAGGACGCTTAGCCGTCCGATATCGGCGGGATGGGTGCCGTGGCGGGTATGGCCGTCGACAGGGGTGGTGGTGCCGTCGGCTTCAACGACGACGGTGTCGCCGTCGGGCCAGGGGCCGAGGAGGATGCCGTGGATGTCGAGGCGTTGTCCCTGGGCCAGCAGTGCGGCGATCCGGGTGCGTTCGTGGCTGGCCGTCGCGTCGGCGATGAGCAGGATCGGCGGTTGCGGTTCCTCGTAGGGGTCGACGCGGTGCAGTTCGGCGATGGTGTCGACTTGGTGTTGGTAGACCAGGCGGGTGCGGTGCAGGGTCTGCGCTTCGAGGATGTCCAGGGCGTCGTTGAGGCCGCCGGTAACGGTCAGGCGGGGAGTCTGGGGAAGGGCGACGGCGGCGGCGCCCAGCAGGGTGGCGGCGGTCGCTGAGGGGATGACCACCCAGCTGTGTGCGTCGGGGTTGTCCACGCCGCCGGCGGCGAGGGCGGCGGTGAGGAAGCCCCGGCCGGCCGCCTCGCCGCCGGGGCCGGTCAGCCCGAGACCGGCTGGGGGCCAGACCGCAGCCAATGGGTTGTCCAGTGCGGGCACCACCGGCACCGGGTCGCTACTCTGCTCTTCATCGTCGGCGAAGGGTTCCGTGCTGGCCTGGAGATCCTCGGCGGGCGATGCTTGGCCGTCCTCGTCATCGACCAGGAGATGACGGTGTCCGTCACCGGTGCTGATCCCGGCTGGATCCGCTGCGTCGCGGACGTCGAGATCCTCGTAGTCCTCACCTACCCCGTGGCGCAGGCCCCGGCGGATCTGTGTTACCACCGTGGGCATCGGTTCAAGATCGGGATCGTTGGTTCGGGCGTGGACCCCCGGGGGTCGCGGCTGGTAGCGGCGGCGGCGGTGGGCCCAAACCAGGGCGGCGGCTGCCGCGATTGCGAGGGCGAGGCCGAGGTCGAGCCAGCTGCCAGTCAGCAGTGCGATGCCGCGCGGACGTTCCGATTGCGCTGACGGGTTGCTGGCCGGGGCAGGTGTGCTGGCGGCGGGACTGCTCGGTGTGCCGCCTGGTCCCGACGACGGCGCGGGGGTGGTCGGAGCAGTCGGGCCCGCCGCTGTGGGTCCGGTGACGCCGTCATCGCCTGGTCGGTCTGCGGATTGGCTTGGCGGCGGCGAGGCGGTCGCGGGACTGGTGGGCCCAGTCGCCCGCGCGGTCGGTGTCGGCGTCTGCGGGACTTTCGGGGTTTCCTCTGCCGCGGTCGTTGGCGGGTCCGCAGGAGGCTTGGGGCGGGCCGTGGCTGGGGGGATTGCGTCCTCCGGCAGTTCCAGGGTCCAGCCCGGGTAGATGAGATGCGGGCTGGTGAACGTGCCTCCGACCTGGTCAAAGTGGGTGCCCCGGTTCAATGCCCATATCTCGGGCCAGCGGTTGGCGTCTCCGAGCCATTCCTTGGCGATCTCGGAGAGGGTGTCACCACGCCGGACCGTGCAGGTGTAGTTCCGGTCGCCGGCGACGAGGTTGATCTGGCCGGCAACGAGTCGCATCGTCGGCCGATCGGCTTCAGGAGACTTTGTCTGGTGGAGTACGGCAGACGCAGCCAACGGCGCATCAGAGCTGTCTGTCGCCTTCGCCGCTGCCGGGACGGCAACACTGTGTCCCGTGCTGTGTCCCGTGCTGTGTCCCGTGGCGATGGCCGGCTGGGTGAGAGTCGGTGCGGCCTGGGCGGCGGTGGCGAGCACGCCGCCGGTGATGGCGGCTACCAGGAGCGCGGCGAGTCCTCGGGCGGGTGCCATGGCCCTGGGCTGCGGTAGGCGGATGCCGGCCATGGCCTCGGTGATCTCCGCGACCAGTGACCAGATGAATGCCACCCAGGCCACCCAGAGCAGGCACACGACGTGTTGCCGAGCATCGTGTCGGTCAGTGGTGACGTCAGGGCTGTGCCGACGTCGTGCCAGGCAGGGAGCTGGCGGGGCAACGGCCAGCCGACGTATCGGATGAGCGCGTATGGCACGCCGACGGTGAGCAGGGCCAGGAGCGCGAGTCCGGCCAGCCGGCGGCCCATGGCGGCGAGGAGTGCGAGCACTGGAACTCCCGGTCGTGCGAGAGGTCTGGTCAGGACGGTGCGGTGACGCCGGTCAGGGGTGTGGCGGTCGCGGTCGCGGACACCGCCAGTCCGGTGATTCCGACGATGTGCAGCAACTGGGTCTGTCGAATGCCGGTGATGGTCACGGTGACGGTGGTCGCGGAGGCGGACGCGGTGACCTGCCCTTCGACATTGGCTTGCTGGGCGAACGTCCGCGCCGCGGCTGCGGCTTGGGCGGGCTGGAGTTGGACGGTGCCGGTGGCGCGGTAGGTGGCGAGGTCGATCTCGCGGGCGCCGGCCCGGGCTGCGCCCTGGGCGACGTCGAGCAGCCGGACCTTGTCGGACATCCCCAGGCCCAGATCGAGGACCAGGCCGGCGAGGACCAGGACGATGACGACGCCGACGATCGTCCACGGCGTAATCTGGCCACGGTCATCCCGATGGACCCGCCGCAGGCGGGTACGCAGTCGGGTACGCAGTCGGCTCATGGCACCGAGGTCGGAAGTCTCACGAGTTCCTTCCGGGCCTGAGTGTATTAAGCACGCAGAAGACCTGGTCACTGCGGTCCTGCCCTCACGCGGTCGAGTTTCGACGAATCATCAGGTTTCGTGACTTGTTGTCGCTGCTGGATGTGGCCGACGGATTCGTGCAGTGAGGCAGTTGTGGGTCTAGCGGTGGTGGGGTCGATTGACGCGCCACCCCGGCCGCGTATCGCATCCGAACTGGAGGACTTCGCGCGGGAGTTGGTCGACCAGCACGCGCTGGCGTCGGCTGGCGCGGGAGATCACCGACCGCCACATCACCGAGGAGCGGCACGTGGCGTTCGAGTTCATCCGGTTCCTGCGTCGCCCGGTGTGGACGTGCCTCGACCTGCTCGGGTTGCCCGTCCAGGCCAGCAGTGCGACAAGCGTCGACCATCCAGATCTGGACAGCGGCCGTCACACTGGTTGAATGAGCAGCACCGATGACCTTGGGGACGGCGATGGACCGCGATGACCGTCCGCTCGAGGAATTGCCGCTCCGCCAAGCCGCACTGGACATGGTGAAGGACAGCCCCGAGGGGCGCTCTCTCAAGAGGAAACTCGAAGCCTTCGACGAACTCGATGACCTAGCAAAGAAGAAGGCTGCCCAGGACATCCGCGAAGACATCGCCGGCATCGTCGCTTGCGCGATTACCGAAGAACACCACCGCACCGAGATGCTGGACGCGCTCGTCAACTTCAGGAATGACCCCAGCGTCGCCACGTCCGACCCATCCGAGATGCAGGACCAGCACCCGCTTGTGGCCGGAGTCCTGGACATCGCGCAGGACATACTCGCGGAACTGGGAAAAGAAGCGTTGATCGAGGCACTGCTCCCCGGCGCGCACCTCCTCCTCCCGCCCAACGACTTCGTGAAAAGCCTCTTCACGGCCGTGGAGATGCTCGAGATCGCGGAAGATCCCACCGACCCGCCGTGGTGGCGCTGACCCCTCGGCCGTACCCGGCGCCCGGCCATGACCTCAGGTCCCGAACCCAAGCCCTGCGTCACGCCCATCACACACCACCCGTACTCGGGTTCGCCACAGAAGGTGCTTCAGAAGTCCCGAACCTGAGAGCTCTTGTCAGAGCCCGTACCTGTTCCTCACCCGCCACACCGGCAGCCGCCAGGAGCAGGCCAGCGCACGCTGGATCTGGCTGACCCCCGGCCCCGGCCTCTCGGCCGCAGCCGTCCGCGAGGACCGCATCCTCGACGAAGCCATCGCCACCGGCGGCGACGTCCGCCGCATCGCCGACCTGTTCGGGCTGAGCATCCAAGCCGGCACCCGCTACACCGCCACCATCGAGCACCCGGCCCTCACCAGTCCGACCGCGAACCCCGACTCCGACACCGGCTGACCCGCCGAACCTAAGAGCCTGGCCTTCACACAACCCCCACAACATCACCCCCACGCCAAGCCGTGACTGCGATCTCCTGCTCCCATGACCCCGTCCAGCAGTACCCTGCGCGCCGCCGACCAGATCACCTACCTCGATCAAGCAGCCGCCAGTTATCCGGGTCGCCGATACAAGCAGCAGCTTCTTGCGGCGCTGGACCTGTGCCCAGGCCATGTGGTGCTCGACGTCGGGTGCGGACCCGGAACCGACCTGCCCGCGCTGGCCGCCGCAGTCGGAGACGGCGGAGCCGTCATCGGCATCGATCACGACCCCGCCATGCTGAAACAAGCCCAGCACCGGTCCACAACGCACCCACAGGTGACCGTGCGATCCGGCGATGCCCACGCCCTGCCACTCGACGACGCCAGCATCGACCGCGCACGCACCGATCGGGTGCTGCAACACCTCGCCGACCCCCGCCAGGCACTGGCCGAACTGCGACGAGTCGTACGCCCCGGCGGCCTGGTCGCACTGGCCGAGCCAGACTGGGACACCCTCGCCATCGACGCCCCCGACAGCGCGACAAGCCGGGGCTACACCCGCTACATCGTCAGCGACGTGGTGCGCAACGCCGACATCGGACGGCAACTCGGCCGGCTCCTCACCGACGCCGGCTTCGAAGTCGCCTCCATCGAGGCCACCGTCGCCATGTTCCACGATTACCAGGCCGCAAACGACATCCTGCGGATGCCGGCGGTCGTTCAGCGCGCGTGGCAGTCCGGAGCCCTCGACGAGAACACAGCCCGAGCCTGGCTCACCAGCCTGACCAACGGCCCATTCCTCGCCGCCTTTACGTTCTTCACCGCCATCGGCCGCGTCCCCACCACGAACAGCTAGAAGACAGCGACTGCCATTCCAGCCAGCCTGGCTGACGCTCTCGCCAACGCCGGTTCCGGAACCGAGGCACACCCACACGCTCATCACGCGTCACCCACCCTCGGGTTCGTGCTCCAAGTACCTTCAGTAATCCCGAACCCGAGAGCTCTCCCGATGTAACGGTCGACGGGCTGCGACGCCGTACCCTGCAAGGTCATGGCGCCGGGCAGGCCCAGCCCGAAAAGGTCTTCCAGGTGGACGGTGCAGACCACCGTGACGGAGACCTGACCGCCCGGGGCCATGTCGCCGGTATTCACGCTGGTGGTGTGCGGTAGGCAGGTCATTTTTCGACCCTGCAGGGTCGCGGCGGCGGCATCCTGCCCACCCGCGACCGCTCCGGCCGGGGTCCGGGCAAGGGACGCCTGTCGGGCCGCCGCCGCAGCGGCGGCGTGCACGTCGCTGTCGGCCGAGACCAACCGCAGGCAGGCGATGATGGCCAGCGCGGCCAAGACCATCAACGGCATGTAGGTCAGCGCGATCTCGGTACTCACCGAGCCCTCATCGCCCCGCAGTCTCGCCAGGCTGCAGGCGAACGGGCCTTCGGGATTGGCTGGCGCGTGGGCCGTACTCATCGGCGGCCTTCCCCTTGTGCGGCGAGTCCCAGCGTGTCGAGTTCGGGGCGGAACCGCTCGACCGGCGCACTCACCATCGTCGACACGCCGAGGCTGAGGAACGGCACGACCGGCGGCGCGGTGGCGCTGATCTGGACGGTGGCGGTGTCGGCCGTGCGAGTCACGTCGATCTGCCGGTCGCTGACGAGGCTGCCTGCGATCTGGGTGAGGACGGCGTTGGCGTCCGCCTGCCCGGCAGCGACGGTGCCGCCCTCGACCCGGGTCGTCTGCAAGGCGTGGTTGGCCGCGTGCTGGACGGCGAGTTGGGCAACGCCCCAGGTCGCGAACTGCACCCCGAGGAGCACGAGCAGCATGAGCAGCGGGGCGTAGAGCACCACCTCGGTGGTGACCGATCCCTGGTCGCCGCCGAGGTGGTGCCGATGTCGGCGTGGGCGTATGGCGGCCATCGTTACAGGGTGATGCCGCTGATCTTCGTGATGATCTTGGATTGGAAGATCGCGTACACGCCGGCGACGAGCAGGACCAGGAACGCGATCCACAGCACCTTCTCCGTGGTCTCGGAACCCCGGTCTCCGCTGTCACGCAGGCGGCGGATCCGGTCGGTCGGGGTGAGGTGGACCAGGGTCAGTAGGGCGAGTGCTTTGGGCACGGAGTACTCCTTCTGTATCGGATCGGCCAGATTTAGAAGGTGTCGATGGCGGCGACCGCCGGGTAGAGGAGGAACAGCATGTAGCCGATCGCGAGGAGCATCACCGGCATGCTCATGCGCTCGGTCGCGGAGTTGGCCTTGGCTTCCAGCGCGTTGGCTTGGTGGGCGCGCATGGTGGCGGCGCGGATACTCAGCGAGGTGCGGATCCGGGCGCCTTCGGTCCCGGCGAGGCTCATGGTCGCGGCCAGTTCCTGCAGCTCGATGACGCCGGTCTCCTCGCCGAGTTGGCCGAGGGACTGCCAGGGCGGCACCCGGAGCAGCCGGGCGGTGGCGACCGCGTGGTTCAGGCGAGCGGCGGCGCCGCCGTTGGTGTCGGCGCAGGCGTCGTCGAGGGCCTGCTCCAGTCCGGCGCCGCCGGCCAGGGAGATGACGACCAGGTCGAGCACCGCCGACAGGGCGTACCTGAGTCGCGTACGCGTCCCGGACCTTCGAACTCCTGCCAGCCGCGACGCCGCGCGGCCCCGATCCCCCGGCGATCTCCGCACCCATTAACAGCTCGGCGCTGCCACGTCGGGCTGCTGGCATCTTCATCTACATCCTGATCGCCGCGGGCATCTTCTGGGCCACCGCCACCACGGCCCAGTGGTCCGGGCGCGGCCTGGCCCAGGACCAGGCACGCAACCTGGACCGCCTGCCGCGGATCATTCTCGACACCAACGAAAGGCTGTACCTGCGCGACCCCGTCGTGCAGGAGTCGCTCCTGCCCGAGTCGGAGGGCCAGCGGTTCCACTACCGCTACCGGCGGCTGCGGCTACTCATCATGGGCCGCGACCGCATGTTCCTTGTCCCCGAGAAATGGACCGCGAGCAATTCCACGCTCGTGGTACCGATGGACGGCTCCGTGCGCGTGCAGTTCCAGTTCCAGAACCAAGCACCCTGAAACAGCTTCTACGCCGATGAGCGCTGCATCCCGGCCCGGCGAAGACCGACGCCCGCGACGCCTACGTCATCGCTGACGCGTGGGCTGTGGCCCCCGACGGACGTCCGCTTCACCGGAGGCCGCCTCGTCAAGACCGCACGCCAAGAACTGCTCCGATGGCTCGCTGAGCACGGTCTTCGTCCAACAGCTCCCTACTAGACAAAGCCTCGCGAGCCGTTCATTCGGACAGTTCCAATACCCGATGTCACCATTAGCCTCGATGATTCGCGGTAGAGCGGCGGTGTTGCCGGGCCAGCCAGTTTGATCGAGTT
>NZ_JBHSPR010000026.1:0-901 GCF_042658085.1 Plantactinospora solaniradicis
CGCGTCCCCACGACCGGCGATCGGCGTACCCATCGGAATGTCCGTACCCGCACCCACCCGAGACAGCAGCACCGCCAACGCCGCGTGCACCACCATGAACATCGTCGCCCGACCACGCTGCGCCACCCGCTCCAACCCGGCATGGACGTCAGCACCCACATCCAGCTGAACCGAACGACCCCGGAATGAGGGCTCCACCGGACGGGGCCGATCCACGGGCAGCGTCAACTCCTGCGGTGCACCACCCAGCGCTTCCCGCCAGTACCCGAGTTGGGCGCTGATCAGGCTGTCGGGGTCGTCGAGGTCGCCCAGGACCTCACGCTGCCACAGGGAGTAGTCCGCGTACTGCACCGGCAACGGCTCCCAACCCGGAGCCCTACCCTGCCGACGAGCCGCGTACGCCACGCCCAGATCCCGACCCAACACGTCGAGCGACCAGCCGTCGACCGCGATGTGATGAGCCACGATCAGCAACACCGACTCCACCGGCGACACGGTCAACAACCACACCCGCCACGGCAGATCAACACTCAGATCGAACCCACGACCGGAGAACTCCGCCACCAGCGACGGCAGACCATCCTCGGTCGCCTCCACCACCACCAACTGCGGACGCGCCGCGACACCCTCGACAACCCGCTGACACGCCACCCCCTCCGACTGCGGAAAGACCGTACGCAGACTCTCGTGCCGATCCGCGACGTCCCCCAACGCGGCTTGCAGCGAGGGCACATCCAACTCGCCCGACAGCCGTAGTGCCAACGGCATGTTGTACGCCGTGCCAGCACCCGAACCCGCCTCTTCCAGGCGGTTCAGGAACCACAGTCGCTGCTGTGCGAACGACAACGGCAACATCTCGGGCCGGTCCCGACGCGTCAACGCCACCTGCACCACCGACTCG
>NZ_JBHSPR010000027.1:0-4717 GCF_042658085.1 Plantactinospora solaniradicis
CGCGTCCCCACGACCGGCGATCGGCGTACCCATCGGAATGTCCGTACCCGCACCCACCCGCGACAGCAACACCGCCAACGCCGCGTGCACCACCATGAACATCGTCGCCCGACCACGCTGCGCCACCCGCTCCAACCCGGCATGGACGTCAGCACCCACGGCGAGGGACACGTTCGCACCCCGGAACGACGACACCACGGGACGAGGCCGATCCATCGGCAGCGTCAACTCCTGCGGCGCGTCCGCCAGCGTCTTCCGCCAGTAGGCCAAATGAGCGCTGATCACGCTGTCGGCGTTCTCTGGATCGCCCAGAACCTCACGCTGCCACAGGGAGTAGTCCGCGTACTGCACCGGCAACGGCTCCCAACCCGGAGCCCTACCCTGCCGACGAGCCGCATAAGCCACGCCCAGATCCCGACCCAACACGCTCATCGACCAACCGTCGACCGCGATGTGATGAGCCACGATCAGCAACACCGACTCCACCGGCGACACGGTCAACAACCACACCCGCCACGGCAGATCAACACTCAGATCGAACCCACGACCGGAAAGCTCCGCCACCATCGACGGCAGACCATCCTCGGTCGCCTCCACCACCACCAACTGCGGACGCGCCGCGACACCCTCGACAACCCGCTGACACGCCACCCCCTCCGACTGCGGAAAGACCGTACGCAGACTCTCGTGCCGATCCGCGACGTCCCCCAACGCGGCCTCCAGCGCCAGGACGTTCAACTCACCCGACAACCGCAACGCCAACGGCATGTTGTACGCCGCGCCCTCCCCCACCTCCGCCAGACGGTTCAGGAACCACAGTCGCTGCTGCGCGAACGACAACGGCAACATCTCGGGCCGCTCCCGACGCGTCAACGCCACCTGTGCCACCGAATGATCACCGTCGATCAGCCGGGCGACCTCGGCAACTGTCGGCGCCGTGAAGAGGTCACCGATACTCACCTCGGCGTCCAGCACCGCCCGTATCCGGGCGATCACGCGCATCGCCAGGAGCGAGTCCCCGCCCAGGTTGAAGAACGATCCATCCGCGGGTACCTGGTCCACGCCCAGCACCTCGGCGAACAGGCCGCACAACAGTTCCTCGGTCGGGGTAGCCGGCGGGCGACCCTCGATCTGCCCGGCAGACTCGGGGGTTGGCAGCGCCGCCCGATCGAGCTTGTTGTTGACCGTCAGCGGCAGCGACTCCAGCACCACCACCGCCGCCGGCACCATGTAGTCCGGTAGTTGAGTCGCGGCGAACTCCCGCAGCCCTTCCACGTCGACATCGCCGTCGCTGACGGCTGGTACCACGTAGCCGACCAGTCGCTTCTCGCCCGGCCGGTCCTCCCGGACGATGACCACAACCCGGCCGACCGACTCGTGCCCGGCCAGGACCGCCTCGACCTCACCGGGCTCGACCCGGAAGCCGCGGATCTTGACCTGCTCGTCTACCCGACCCGCGAACAACAGCTGCCCGTCCGAGGTCCACCGGGCCAGGTCACCGGACCGGTACATCCGGCCACCATCGGAACCGTCGGTGTAGGGGCAGGCGACGAACCGTTCCGCGGTCAGGCCGGCGCGGGCGATGTAGCCCCGGGCCAACTGCGGACCCGCGACATACAATTCACCCGTCACCCCCGGCGGAACCGGCCGCAGGAACTCGTCCAGCACGTACACCTGGGTGTTCCCGATCGGGCGGCCGATCGGCGGCGCCGCATCGGTGGCCTTCACCGTCGGCAGTGGTACGGCAGTCGTGATGACGGTCGCCTCGGTCGGCCCGTACGTGTTCCACACCCGGGACCGTGCCGTCCACCGACTCGCCAACTCTGCCGTCAACCGTTCCGCGCCCAGGACCCAGTTCCCCACGCCGGGCACGGCCTCCGGATCCAGCACCGCCAACAACGACGGCACCACACTCGCCACACTCACCCCGGCCGACCGGATCATCCGGCTCAACGCCTCAGGATCGGTACGTTCCTCGGTCGAGGCGATCGCCAGGGTTCCACCGGCGGCCAGGGTCACCACCACGTCCAGGACCGCGGCGTCGAAACTGAACGACGCGAACTGCAACGCCACCACACCCTGGTCCACACCCAGAACCGGCCGCATCACCTCGGCCAGGTTCACCACCCCACGATGCGCGACCGCAACCCCCTTGGGCCGCCCCATCGAACCGGACGTATAGATCACGTACGCCAACGCGTCCGGGCTCACCCGCCGACCCAACGCACCCGCCGACAATTCCGCGACCTCGTCAGCAACCTCGTCGACCCTGATCGGCCGGATCCGGCCGAGAGGCATCCCGGTCAGCGTCCCGCTGGTGCCGACCACCACCGCTGCGCCGCTGTCCGCGACCATGTAGCCGAGTCGATCCATTGGATGCGCCGGGTCCAGCGGCACGAACGCGCCACCGGCCTTCCACACCGCCAGCAGACCAACCAACATGTCGACGCCGCGCGGCAGGCACAAACCCACCCGGGACTCCATCCCTACGCCCAGGCCGGTCAGGTACCGAGCCAACCGGTTCGCCCGCTCGTCGACCTCCGCGTACGTCAAGACGTCTCCGCCGCACCGCACCGCCGCCACATCCGGCGACACCAACACCCGAGCCTCGAACAACTCCGGCAACATGCGGTCGGGAACCGACACCCTCGTGTCGTTCCACCGTCGGACCACCAACGACCGCTCAGCCTCGTCCAGCAGCTCGATATCGCTGAGCCGCAGACCCGGATCCGCCGCCACCCGCTCCAACACCCGCACCAACCGGTCGACGATCGCCTGAGCGGCCCGCTCGTCAAAGAGGTCCGGCCGGTAGTTCAGCCGTACCTTCAGGCCACCGGCCGGACCGACCACCAGGCCCAGCGGATAGTTGATCGACTCCCGGATCCCGACTTCGGTGAACGTCACCGCGCTGGTCGACGGCAATTCGTTCGGGCCGCCGGGGAAGCTTTCGAAGGCCATCACGGTGTCGAAGGAGGCGCCGGCTCCGGCAAGGCGCTGGATCTCGGTCAGCCCTAGGTGCTGGTGGTCGAGCAACGCCGTCTGCTGCGCCTGCAACTCACCCAACACCTGCGCGACGGTCTGCTCCGGCCCGAAACACACCCGTACCGGGACGGTGTTGATGAACAGCCCCACCATGTTTTCCATACCGGGCAGATCGGCGGGCCGACCCGCCACCGCCGCACCGAACACGACGTCGCGGCGTCCGGTCAGTTGGCCGACCACGACGCCCCAGGCTGCCTGAACCACCGTGTTCAACGTCAGCCCGTGGGCGCGGGCCAGCTCCCGCAACGCGCCATCCAATTTCTCACCCGCCGCAGCCGACACCACACCGGCAAACGCCTGCGCAGCGCCGTGGTCGAGGGGGGCTACCAGGGTCGGCTCGTCGGCACCGGCCAGTGCCGCCCGCCATGCCTCTCGCGCGGCCTGCTCGTCCTGGCGGGCGAGCCATTCGAGATACTCCCGGTACGGCGTCACCACCGGCAGCCTTGCGATGCTGCCGCCGGCCTCATAGGTGGCCCGCAGCTCCCGCAACAGGACCTGCAGCGACCAGCCATCCAGCAGGATGTGATGCAGGGTGACGACCATCCGGTACCGGTCGACGCCTACCTTGGCGAGGAACACCCGAAGCAGCGGTGGCACTGCCAGGTCGAACCGCCGTGCGCGCTCCTCGATCGCCAGACGCTCCGACTCGGCGACCGCCGCGTCCTCGCCCAGCCCGGACAGGTCCTCCTCCCGCCACGGCAACCTGACCTGCCTGGCGATCACCTGTACCGGCTGCTGGACACCAGACACCTGCCGGAAGCCTGCCCGCAGGCTCGCGTGCCGCGCTAGCAGTGCCTCCCATGACAGACGCAGCACGCCTGCATCGACCGGACCGTCGAGCGCCAGGACGAGCTGTTCCACATAGACGTCTTCCGCACGCTCGTCGTATGTCGCGTGGAACAGAAAGCCCTCTTGGAGCGGCGACAACGGCCAGATGTCCTCGACTCGCATTTGCGTCACCGGGCGCTCCATTCATCCGCAAGATCTGTTTCGAGTTCGTCGATCTGCTTCTGGTCAATCGCGATCAGGGCAAAGTCAGATGGGGTATGGCCGCCGCTGTCGGACCCTGACGTGTGCTTGGCCAGGCCGGTCAGCATCGCCGCCCAGCCGTCGAGCAGGGTGCGTACGGTCGACTCGGTGAGTAGCTGCTCCGACCAGGCCAGCGTCAGAGCGAGTTGGGGTCCGTCCGGTAGGTCGTGGACCAAGCCCATGGCTTCGAGGGCGTGCATGACGGGCAGGCTCTCCCCCGGGCCACCTGTTGCGGCGGCGCCGGTAGGGGTCCAGTCCTGGACGGCCGTCTGGCCGGCTCCGCCGCTGGCGAAGCGGCCGAGGTAGTTGAAGCCGATCTGTGGGGTGGGCAGGTTGGCGAGTTGTGGTGCGGTGTCGGGGTTGAGGTACCGCAGCAGGCCGTAGCCGAGGCCGTCGCCGGGCACGGCGCGCAGCAGTTCCTTGATGCGTTTGATGGCTCGGCCGGCGGCGGGGCCTCCGGCTCGTACCTCGGTGAAGTTGACCGCCCCGGGGTCGAGCCGGACCGGATAGCTGTTGGTGAACCAGCCGACGGTGCGGGACAGTTCCACCCCGTCTGCCAGTGGGATACGTCCATGGCCCTCGAGGTCCACCAGCAACCCACCACCACCGTCCTGACCCTGCCGACGACGCCATTCGGTGACGGCGG
>NZ_JBHSPR010000028.1:0-613 GCF_042658085.1 Plantactinospora solaniradicis
ACCCCTCAGCACACGCCAAACTCAGCGTCAACTGCGGACCATCCGGCAGGTCATGAACCATGCCCATGGCTTCGAGGGCGTGCATGACGGGCAGGCTCTCCCCCGGGCCACCTGTTGCGACGGCGCCGGTAGGCGTCCAGTCCTGGGCGGCCGTCTGACCGGTCCCGTCGGTCGTAAACCGGCCGAGGTAGTTGAAGCCGATCTGTGGGGTGGGCAGGTTGGCGAGTTGTGGTGCGGTGTCGGGGTTGAGGTACCGCAGCAGGCCGTAGCCGAGGCCGTCGCCGGGCACGGCACGCAACAACTCCTTGATGCGCTTCACCGCCCGCCCGGCCGCCGGGCCACCTGCTCGCACCTCGGCAACGTCGACGGAACCCGCATCGAGCCGGACGGGGTAGCTGTTGGTGAACCAACCGACGGTGCGGGACAGGTCCATGTCATCGTCTGCCGAGGTCCGGCCGTGTCCCTCCACGTTGACCAGGACGCTGCTGGTCCTGCTGTCACCACGCCATTCGGTGACGGCGGTGGCGAGGCCGGTCAGGAGTACGTCGTCGACACCGGCGTGGAACGCTGTCGGGACCGTGGTCAGCAGTGCGGTGGTGATGTCGGTGGGGAT
>NZ_JBHSPR010000029.1:0-90608 GCF_042658085.1 Plantactinospora solaniradicis
GTGACCACCGCGAAGCGGTTCATCATCCCCTGGCACGACTCCATCGCCAAGCAGTAGACCGGGTCGTCGGGCAGTGCACCGACGACGTCAGGCAGTAGCCGATGCCCGGCGCTGGCCCCGGCCCGAACCGACGCCAGGCCAGCGCCCCGCTCGGCCCGCACATCCATCCTCCAGCCCGTACCGGGATGAATGGCACGCCCGTTCCGGTGGATCGGCGCGGCCAGCCGACGAAAGGAGAGTCGTGGTGGCTCTGTTGCGAGTGTGGGCCTGATGCTGGCGGGAACGTCCGTCTTCTGGGACGGCGCCTGGCAACCGCCGGCAACCGTCCGGACCCTGCCCCTGGTCAACCCGAGCACCGAGGAGCCGTTGGGCTCGGTGCCGTGGGGCGACGAGCAGGACGTGGACTCGGCGGTCCGGGCCGCCCGCCGGGCCGTGGACACCGGGGAGTGGGCCCGGAGTACGGCGGCGGACCGGGCCGACGCGATGGACCGGCTCGCCACGGCGATCGAGGCTCGGGCGGACGCGCTGGCCCGACTGGTGAGTCAGGAGATCGGGCAGCCGCTCCCGGTCTCCGAGCGGTACAGCGTGCAACGCCCGGTCGGGGTGCTGCGCTACTACGCCGCGCTGCTTCGCGAGCGCCCGACCGAGGAGGTACGGGCGGCGGTTATGCGGCCGGGCCACAGCATCGTCCGGCGGGAACCACTCGGCGTCGTGGGCCTGATCGTTCCGTGGAACTACCCGCAGGCGCTCACCATGGCCAAGCTCGCCCCCGCCCTCGCGGCCGGATGCAGCGTGGTGCTCAAGCCGGCGGCCGAGACCTCGCTCGACGCGTACCTGCTGGCCGAGGCGGCCGAGGAGGCACAGTTGCCACCCGGGGTCTTCAACCTGGTGCCCGGCGGACGGGACACCGGCGAGTTCCTGGTCCGGCATCCCGGAGTGGACAAGATCGCGTTCACCGGTTCGACCGCCGCCGGCCGGCTCATCGGTGCGGTCTGCGGGCAACTGCTCCGGCCGGTGTCGCTGGAACTCGGTGGCAAGTCGGCGGCGATCGTGCTGCCGGACGCGGATCTCGACACCGTCGCCGGGCAGCTGGCCGTCGGATCGTTCGGCAACGCCGGGCAGACGTGCTTCCTGCTCTCCCGGGTGCTGGCGCCACGGTCCCGGTACGCCGACGTGGTCGACGCGCTGCGCGAGGTCGCCGCCGGCTTCGTCCTCGGTGACCCGTTCGACGAGCGCACCACGATGGGTCCCCTGGTGAGCGGGCGACAGCGTGACCGGGTCGCCGAGCTCGTCGCGAGCGGTCTCGACGGCGGCGCCCGACTGGTCACCGGTGGCGGCCGACCGGCGGAGCTGGATCGCGGCTTCTACTTCGAGCCGACGGTCTTCGCCGATGTCGACAACGGCTCCCGGATCGCCCGGGAGGAGGTCTTCGGTCCGGTGGTCTGCGTGTTGCCCTACGAGGGCGAGGAGGAAGCCGTCGCGCTCGCCAACGATTCGGAGTACGGCCTGGGCGGAAGCGTCTTCACCAGCGACCTGGAGCACGGGCTGGACGTCGCGCGCCGGATCCAGACCGGAACGATCGGAATCAACGGCTACGCGCCCGACGTCACCGCGCCGTTCGGCGGCTACAAGGCCAGCGGCCTGGGTCGGGAGAACGGCCCCGAGGCGATCGCCTCGTACGAGAACGTCAAGTCGATGTACGTCACCGCCGGGAAGCCGGCTCGATGAGTTTGCCACGTGCGAGTTTGCCCAGCGCGAACGACAGGGATGGGGCGATGACAACTGTGGTCGAGAGACCTTCCGACAGCGACGGTCGCGAGCTGGAACGGGGTCGGCCGGCGAGCCGGGCCGAACTGGCCCGACGGGCGGACTGGATCCGCCTGGCGACGATCGACCTGATCGACCAGGCCGGGCTGGGCCACTACTCCAGCACCTTCTCCTGCGCCGAGATCTTCTCGGTGCTCTACTACCACACCCTCCGGCTGCGTCCGGGCCAGCCGGACTGGCCGGACCGGGACCGCTTCCTGCTCGGCAAGGGGCACGTCGCGACCGGGTTGTGGCCGGTCTACGCCGACCTCGGTTACTACCCCGCCGACTGGCTGGCCACGTTCGGGCAGATCGGCAGCCCGCTCAACGACCATCCGAACATGCGCCTGGCACCGGGTGTCGACTTCAGCTCGGGGTCGTTGGGTCACAACCTCTCGGTGGGTCTGGGCATGAGCCTGGCCGGGCGGTTGACCGGTCGGGACTACCGGACGTTCGTGCTCACCGGCGACGGTGAGATCCAGGAGGGGCAGGTGTGGGAGGCGATCATGGCCGCCGGCCACTACCGCCTCGGCGGCGGCCTGGTCGCGATCGTCGACGCGAACGGCTTCTCCGGACACGGCCCGACCTCCGACGCCATCAACATCGAGTCGGTCGCCGACCGGTTCACCGCGTTCGGCTGGCAGGCCATCGAGGTCGACGGGCACGACGTCGGCGCACTCTGCGAGACGTTCGACGCGCTGCCTCCGGTGGGCGAGGGGCGGCCGGTCTGTGTGGTCGCCCGGACCCGCAAGGGCAAGGGCCTGGCGATGATGGAGGAGGCGCCGCAGGCCTGGCACCTCGGTCATCTGACCCCGGAGCAGCGCGACGGGGCTCGCGCCGAGATCGAAGCGAGGATGCGATGACGGACACCCAGGCACCACCGGAAACCGGGACCGGACCGGACGCCGGAGGGCAGGCGCCGGAGTCGCAGGAGAAGATGGTCGACGTCTTCGCCGACGACAAGGGTCACACCGTGGCGAAGACCAACCCGGTGGGCGTGGAGATCGCCCGGCTCGCCGACCTCGACGACCGGGTCGTCGCGCTCTCTGCCGACATGAGCGCCGTCCTGGCGGACCTGCGGCAGCGGCATCCGGAGCGGTACTTCGAGTTCGGCATCGCCGAGACGAACACCATCTCGGCGGCGGCCGGCATGGCGGCCAGCGGGCTGCGGCCGTACGTGTTGTCGATGGCGCCGTTCGGGGCGATCAAGTGCGCGGAGCAGTTGCGCACCGACGTGGCGTACAACCACCTGCCGGTGCGGTTCGTCGCCCGGTTGTCCGGACTGGCGATGGGCTTCTTCGGCACCAGTCACCACGCGGTCGAGGACATCGCCATCGCGCGTACCCTGACCAACCTCACGGTGGTGGCGCCGGCCGACGCCAACGCCACCATCGGGCTGCTCCGTTCCACTGTGGACCACGACGGGCCGGTGTTCTACCGGATCAGCGAGGGAACGTCGCCGGTGTATCCGGAACCGCCGACCTTCTCCTACGGCAAGTGGGTCCAGGTCCGGCCCGGCAAGGACCTGACCATCATCGGGTACGGCATCGGGGTCGGCCTCGGCCTCGCCGCCGCCGAGATCCTGGCGGCCGAGGGAATCGACGCGGCGGTGCTCGACGCGCTCTACCTCAAGCCGTTCGATTCCGAGGCGCTGCTGGCGGCGGCCCGGGACACCGGCAAGCTGCTCACCGTCGAGGAGCACAACGAGATCGGCGGGCTCGGCTCGATCGTCGCCGAGGCGCTGGGCCGGAACCGCGTACCGGCGGACCTGGACACCCTGGCGCTGCCGGACGTCGACCTGGAGGTCGGGGTGCCGGCCGCGCTGCACGCGCACTACGGCCTCACCCCGGACGGGGTGGCGCAGCGGGCCCGGGCCCTGGTCGGGGCCTGAACGCCGATGCGCGCCGTCGTCTGCGTTCCCGGCGGTACCGAGCTGACCGAGCTGCCGGACCCGGAACCCACCCCGGACGGGGTTGTCGTCTCGGTCGACGCCTGTGGGCTCTGCGGCTCGGACGTGCACATGGTCGAGCACGGCCGGGCCGTTCCGGGCCACGTGCTCGGGCACGAGTTCGCCGGCCGGATCGCGGCGGTGGGTCGGAACGCCGGCCGGTGGCGGATCGGTGCGCCGGTGGCGGTGAATCCGCTCGGTGGATGCGGGACCTGCCAGCCGTGCCGGCGGCAGCTCCCGTTCCGTTGCCAGGCGGTGCCGAACCTCGGGCTGACCGCGCCGGGGGCGTACGCGGAGTACGTCGCCGTACCGCAGGCGCAGCTCGTGCCGCTGCCGGACGAGGTCTCCCCGGAGGTGGGGGCGCACGCCGAACCGCTGGCGGTCGCGCTGCGCGCGGTGCGCCTCGGCCGGCCGGAGCCCGGTGAGCCGGCGCTGGTGTACGGGGTCGGTTCGATCGGTCTCAACGTCATCATGGCGTTGCGGCAGGCCGGAGCCGGCACCATCGTGGCGGTCGGGCGCTCGGCCGGGCGTCGGGCCGCGGCCGAGGCGGTCGGCGCGGACGTCGTCCTCGACAGCCGGGTCACCGACCTGGCGAGCTACGCGGCGGAGGCGGGCCTGGCGTTCGGCTCCGGCTACGAGTGCTCGGCCGCGGTCGGCGCGCTGGCCGAGACGGTGGCGGTGCTCGCGCCGGGTGGAGTCGGCGTGCAGGTCGCGCTGAACTCGGCGCCGGAGTCGCTGGACGCCCGGGGACTGGTCGGGCGTGGCCTGACGGTGGTCGGCAGTTGCGCCTTCGACGCGGCGGACTACCAGGAGGCGGTGGCGCACCTGCTCGCCGGCCGGGTGGCCGGAGCCGACCTGATCAGCGAGCGGGTGTCGCTGGAGCAGGTGCCGGAGACGCTGGTCCGGCTGCGTCGCCCCGGCGACCTGGTCCGGGTGCTGGTGCGCCCGTGACGGCCGGGGCGGTGCCGCACCGGCCGGCGTGCCGGCTCCGACCGACCGACGTGGGCGTACCGAGGGAGGGAGTCAGGTGAAGGATTTCAGTGGCAGGGTCGCCGTGGTGACCGGTGCCGGCAGCGGGATGGGCCGGGCCTTCGCACAGCGGTTCGCGCAGGAGGGGATGCGGGTCGTCGCGGCCGACGTCCAGGTCGACGCGCTCGACCGGGCGGTCGCCGAGCTGACCGCCGACGGCCACCAGGTCGTCGGGGTACGCACCGACGTCTCCGACCCGGTCTCGGTGCGCAACCTCGCCGAGCAGGCCGTGGCGGCGTACGGCAAGGTGCACGTGATCTGCAACAACGCCGGCGTCGAGGGCTATCTCGACGGGCCGATCTGGGAGGCGACCGATCGGGACTGGAACTGGACGGTCGGGGTCAACTTCTGGAGCGTGGTGTACGGCGTCCGGACCTTCCTGCCGCTGATCCTGTCCCACGGTGAGCCGGGGCACGTGGTGAACACCGCCTCGATGACGGCGGTGACCCGACCGGCCAACATGTACGGGATCACCAAACACGCCGTCATGGCGCTCACCGAGACCCTGTACGCGGACCTGCGGAGCCGGGGCGTACCGGTCGGGGCCACCGCGCTCTGCCCGGGGATCATCGCCACCAACCTCTTCCTCGGCAGCCGGAACCGCCCGGCGGAGCTGCGCAACGAGATCGAGACGCCGGGCGCGGTCGCCGGGCGGGAGAAGCGGGACCTGATGCACGCGCGGCTGGCCGAGGGGATGTCCCCGGCGGAGGTCGCGGACCAACTCGTCGCCGCGATCCGGGCGGACCGGCTGTACGCCCTCACCGACCACGACTGGGACGACCGGATCTCCGACCGGTTCGGCAACATCCTCGGCGGCGTCAACCCGGTCGTCGACGCCGTACCGCAAACCTCCACGGGCAACGGGAAAGTGGGTTGAGCACCATGGCAGAGGGCAGATTCGACGGCCGGGTCGCGGTCGTCACCGGCGGTGCCGCCGGCTTCGGCAAGGCGGTGGCGCAGCGGCTGCTGGCCGACGGCGCCGAGGTCGTCCTGGTCGACCGGGACGCCGAGGCGCTGGCCGCCACCGCCGCCGAGCTGACCGAGGTACGCCCGGTCCGGGCGGTCCGGGCCGACGTCAGCCAGGAGGCCGACGTCGCCGGGTACGTGGCCGAGGCGTTGGACGCGCACGGCCGGATCGACGCCTTCTTCAACAACGCCGGGATCGAGGGGCGGATGGCCCCGATGACCGAGCTGAGCATCGACGACTTCGACCGGGTCATCGCGGTGAACCTGCGCGGGGTGTTCCTGGGGCTGCGGGACGTACTCCGGGTGATGAAGGCCCAGGGCGGAGGCGCGATCGTGAACACCGCCTCGATGGCGGGCATCCGGGGCAGCGCGACGTTCAGCCCGTACGTCGCGTCCAAGCACGGGGTCATCGGGCTGACCCGGTGCGCCGCGCTGGAGGGTGCGCCGTTCGGGATCCGGGTGAACACCATCGCGCCGGGGCACATCGACACCCGGATGGCCCGGGACCTGACCCACCAGGTCGACCCGGACAACCCGCAGGCCGCGTACGAGCGGGCGGTGGCCCGGATCCCACTGGCCCGGTACGGCACCGCCGAGGAGGTGGCGAACCTGGCGACCTGGCTGCTCTCCGACGAGGCGAGCTACGTCTCCGGCGCCACCCACCTGATCGACGGCGCACTGAACGCCTGACCACCACAGGAAAAGAGAATCCGTGACCCTGCGCAGCAACCTCGCGGTCGGCAGTTCGCGCTGGGCCGTCCGGCGCGCCCAGTGGCGGGCCCTCGGCCTCTCCGACGAGGACATGACGAAGCCGAAGATCGCCATCGTCAACTCCTCGTCCAACCTGGCCATCTGCTTCAGCCACCTGGACGACATCGTGCCGCCGCTGAAGGAGGCGATCCGGGCGGCCGGCGGGGTGCCGTTCGAGGTCCGGACGGCCGCGCCGAGCGACTTCATCACCAGCGCGGGCCGGGACGGCCGGTACATCCTGCCGAGCCGGGACCTGATCGTGAACGACATCGAGGTCGCGGTCGAGGGAGCGTTGCTGGACGGGATGGTCTGCCTGGCGTCCTGCGACAAGACGGCGCCCGGCCAGTTGATGGCCGCCGCCCGGCTGGACATCCCGACCATCGTGGTCGGCTGCGGCTACCAGCCGAGCGGCCGGTTCCGGGGCGAGCACGTCGACATCGAGGAGGTCTTCCTCGCCGCCGGGCACGTCGCGGCGGGGCACCTCTCGCTGCCGGACCTGACCGAGATGAGCGACAACGCGATCCGTGGTCCCGGGGTCTGTGCCGGGATGGGTACCGCCAACTCGATGCACATCACCAGCGAGGCGCTCGGGATGACCCTGCCCGGCAGCACGCCCGTGCTGGCGAACAGTCCCCGGATGTGGGACGCGGTACGCCAGGCCGGCGCGCGGATCGTGGCGATGGTCGACGAGGGCCTGAAGCCCAGCGACATCCTCACCCGGGAGGCGTTCGAGAACGCGGTGACGGTGCTGCTGGCGGTGAGCGGGTCGGTCAACGCGATCAAGCACCTCCAGGCGGTGGCGGTCGAGGCGCGCTGCGACGTCGACATCCCGGCGCTGTTCGAGCGGCTCGCCGACGCGGTGCCGCTGCTCTGCGCGGTCCGGCCGAACGGGCCGCACTTCATCGAGGAGTTCGAGGCGGCCGGCGGCGCGCTGGCGGTGTTGAAGCAGCTCTCCGGTCAGCTGCACCTGTCGGCCCGGACGGTCACCGGGCAGACCCTGGGCGAGGTGCTCGCGGACGTCACGGTCGCGGACGAGGAGATCATCCGTCCGGTCGACCGCCCGCTCGGGCGCCGGCCCGGGATCGTGGTGGTGCGCGGCTCGCTCGCGCCGGACGGCGCGGCGGTCAAGCGACCGGTCGACGACCGGGGGCCGAGCCGGTTCGAGGGCGAGGCGATCGTCTATCCGAGTCGGGACGCCGCGCTGGCCGGACTGGCCGCCGGCGAGATCCGGGCCGGGCACGTGGTGGTGGTGGCCGGGCTCGGCCCGAAGGGCGGCCCGGGGATGGGGATGGCCTCGGCGGTGGTCTTCGCCCTGGACGGTGCCGGCCTGGGCGAAACGGTCGCGGTGGTCACCGACGGGCAGATGTCGGGCCTGGTCAACACCGGGATCGTGGTCGCCGAGGTGTCGCCGGAGGCGGCGGTCGGTGGGCCGCTGGGCCTGGTGGAGAACGGCGACCGGATCTCGATCGACGTCGCCGGTCGGATGGTGGACCTGCTGGTGCCCGACGACGTCCTCGCGGAGCGCCGGGCCAGGTTCCGGACCAGGGCCAGCTCCGGTGAGCAGGGCTGGCTCTCCATCTACGAGCGGCTGGTCACCCCGGTGGCCGAGGGTGCCGTACTGAACGAACGCGTACCGAACGAGGGAAGGACAGCGGGATGACGTCGGGGAGCACCGAGCTGGTCGAGCCGGGCCGGAGCACACCGGTGCTCGGCGAGTACGAGGTCGTCGTACTCGGTGGTGGGCCGGCGGGGATCATGGCGGCGGCCGCGGCGGCCCGCGCGGGCCGGTCCACGATCCTGATCGAGCGGTACGGCTATCTGGGCGGAGCGGGCAGCGCCGGTGGGTTGAGCACGTTCTGTGGGCTGCACGCGAACGTGCACGGCGAGCACCGTCAGGTGATCCACGGGCTCGCCGACGACCTGCTGTCCCGGATGGACGCGCTCGGCGGCCTGAACCCGCCGCACCTCTCCTTCGAGAACCGGATCCTGGCCCAGGCGTACGACATCTCGGCGTACAAGATCGCAACCGATGACCTGGTCGTGGAGTCGGGTGCCACGGTGCTCTTCCACGCGCTCGCGGTCGGGGTGGTGAAGCGGTCCGACGACGCGGTGCACGCCGTGCTCGTCGAGTCCAAGTCCGGCCGGGGCGCGATCGTCGGGCAGATGTTCATCGACTGCTCCGGCGACGCCGACATCGCGGCCTGGGCCGGTGCTCCGTACGAGAAGACCCCGGGCGACGCCGGGATGATGTATCCCTCGCTGATGTTCCGGATCAACGGGGTGGACGCCGAGACGGCGATCCGGGAGCGGGAGCGGCTGCCCGAGCTGATGGACTCCGCGGAGCGGGAGGGCGCGTTCCAGTTCGCCCGGAAGAAGCCGATCGTGCGCCCGCAGCGCAATCCGCTGGAGTGGCGGGCCAACATGACCCAGCTCAGCAATCCCGACGGTAGCGCGATCGACGGCACCGACGTGGAGCAGCTCAGCCGGGGCGAGTTGCAGGGCCGGCGGCAGATCCGGGACCAGTTCCCGTTCTTCCAGCAGCGGGTGCCGGGCTTCGCGAACTCGTACGTGGTCGACATCGCCCCGTCGATCGGTATCCGGGAGACCCGCCGGATCATCGGCCCGTACCAGCTCAGCAGCGACGACATCCTGGACTGTGTCGACTTCACCGACTCGATCGGGGTGAACGGCTGGCCGGTGGAGGCGCACGTCGCCGGTGACGTGGTGATCCGCTGGCCGAACGGTGAGAATCCGCGCGGGTTCAACCAGCTCCCGTTCCGGATGATCGTGCCGCAGCGGCTGGCGAACGTGTACGTCGCCGGCCGGTGTGCCTCGATGACCCACGACGGCCAGTCCTCGGCCCGGGTCACCGGCCCGTGCTTCGCGATGGGCCAGGCGGCCGGCACGGCGGCGGACCTCGCGCTCGCCGCCGGAGTGGCGGGCGGCGATGTCGACGTACCGCAGTTGCAGAAGCGCCTGGCCGACGACGGTGCCTACCTCGGCACGACGTGGTGACGAACCGCCGGGACCGGACCGGTCCCGGCAGATCGGAGTGACGGATGCGACTCACCGATGACGAGCGGAGCATGCTCGACGGCGAGCAGGGCGAGGCCGTACAGGCCGCGATGGACCTGCTGGTCCGGTACGGCGAGGTGCTCGGCGCCGAACGGCTCGTCGACACGGACAACGTCTGCGGCGCCAACATCTTCGGGCAGCGCCAGATGATGCTCTGCGGTGCCGCCGATCCGGACGCGGTCTTCTCGGAGTTCAGTCTGGACAGTCCGAAGCCGGTCGAGATCACGCCGATGAAGGCGCAGAGCTACCAGCTGATCGGCCCGATGGACACCCAGCACTGGCAGGTGCAGGGGCTCAGCCAGGAGGCGCACGACGCGATCGAGTCCAGCGAGTCGTACAGCGCCCGGCACGGCATCCACCTGATGAACACGTGCACCCCGTACCAGGTCGGCAACGTGCCGGTGAAGGGGGAGCACTGCGCCTGGATGGAGTCGTCGGCGGTGGTCTACGTCAACTCGGTGCTGGGTGCCCGGACCAATGTGGAGGGACGGGAGAGCACCGCCGCCGCGATGTTGACCGGGAAGATCCCGTACTGGGGCTACCACCTGGACTCCAACCGCTTCGGCAGCCACCTGGTGGAGGTCGCCGAGCCGGTGAGCAGCAGCCTGGACTGGGGCCTGCTCGGCTACTACGTCGGCGAGCTGGTCCAGGAGGGCGTGCCGGTGCTGGACGGCATCGCCGAGGTGCCGAACCTGGTCAAGCTCAAGCACTTCGGGGCCGCCGCCGCGTCGTCGGGCGGGGTGGAGATGTACCACATCCCCGGCACGACCGTGGAGGCCCGGACCGTCGACGAGGCGTTCGGCCCGCGCCGGCCGGTCCAGACCCTCCGGTACGGGGCGCGGGAGCGTCGGCAGACGTACGAGCAGTTGAACCACACGGCCCGGGACAGCGACGTCGACCTGGTGATGATCGGCTGTCCGCATGCGACGCTGAGTCAGATCCGGGACGTCTGTCGGCTGGTGCAGGGTCGGAAGGTCCATCCGGACAGCGCGCTCTGGGTCTTCACGCCCCGGGCGATCCGCCAGGTGGCGGAGCAGAACGGCTACGCGCAGATCCTCCGGGACGCCGGGGCGCTGCTGATGAGCGACACCTGCCCGGCGATCGGGCAGTTCCTGCCGAAGGGGACCCGGGTGATCGCCACCGACTCGGCCAAGCAGGTGCACTACCTGCCGGCGATCATGAAGGTGCAGGGTTGGTTCGGCACCACCGAGGAGTGCGTCAACTCGGCGCTGACCGGCACCTGGCAGGGGAGCCTGTGATGAGCGAGCGCGACATCGTCACGTTGCGGGGCCGGGGCCTGGTCGGCGGCGTGGTCGAGGGCGAGGCGCTGGTGACCCGGGACAGCATCTCCGGCTGGGGCGGGATCGAGCCGACCGGCGGCCGGATCATCGAGTCCCGGCACGAGCTGAGCGGCCAGTCGTTCAAGGACAAGATCCTGGTCTTTCCCGGCGCGAAGGGTTCCTCCGGCTGGTCCGGCATGTTCCACATGTCGCGGCTGGCCGGCTCCGCGCCCAAGGCGATGATCTTCAACTACATGAACACGAAGATCGCGCTCGGCGTGGTGGTGACCCGGGTGCCGGCCGTCACCGACCTCGACCAGAACCCGCTGGACGTTATCGAGACCGGCGACTGGGTACGCGTCGACGCCGACACGGGAACCGTCGTGGTGACCAAGGGCGGCCGACCCGGAGGGGGTGCCGGCGGGCCGGCAGACGGCGCGGCGAAGGCGGAGACCGGGCGACCGGAAGCGGAGACGGAGGGACACGATGACTGACTGGGCGGGAACCATCCTGGACCCGACCGGGGACACCGACCAGGGCGCGGACACCACGCTGGCGCCTCGGCTGGGCAGCCTCCGGGGTGCCACCCTCGGCCTGCTCGACAACGGCAAGCCGAACGGTTCGGTGCTGCTCAGCGAGATCGGTTCGCACCTGCGCGAGCGGTACGGCGTGCGCGAGGTGCTGATGTACACCAAGTCCTACTTCGGCACGCCGGTGGACCAGACGCTGACCGAGCGGATCGTGCAGGAGTGTGATTTCGCCATCGCGGCGATCGGTGATTGAGGCTCGTGCAGCGCGGCCAGTTTGGCCGACGGAATTCTGCTGGAACGTGGTGGCATCCCAGCGGTCTCAATCTGCACCGAGCCATTCCGGATTCCGGCCGACGCCATGGCGAAGGCGTACGGCTTTCCCGGTTTCCAGTACCTGTTGACGCCGCACCCGGTCGCCAGTCTCACCCTGGCGGAGGTCCGGGAGCGGGTGGTCGGCATGACGCCGCGCATCCTGGAGATCCTGGGGGTGGAACAGTGACGACGTCCGGTTCGCCGGTGGTGTCCCACGGCGGCGGGGTGTCCGACGGCGGCGGGGTGTCCGATCCCGCCGCCGTGCAGGACGCGATCGAATACTGCTACGAACGCGGCTGGACCGACGGGCTTCCGGTGGTGCCGTGCGACCAGGCGCTGCTCGACCGGTTCCTGGCCCAGACGGACCGTGACCCCGGTGACGTCGTCTTCGCGATGCCGCACCTGAACCGGAAGTGCACGGTACGGCTGGCCGCGCTCAACGCGGCGATGGCCGGCTGCCGGCCGGAGTACTTTCCGGTGGTGCTCGCGGCCTGGGACTCGCTGGCCGCCGAGGGCTACCTCGCCAAGGGAATCTGGCAGAGCACCACCGGCACGGCGCCGCTGGTGCTGGTGAACGGGCCGGTGCGGGAGCGGATCGGGCTGAACGGCCGGGGGAACGTCTTCGGGCCGGGCTTCCGGGCCAACGCGACGATCGGCCGGGCGCTCCGGCTGACCGCGCTGAACGCGTTCGGGCTGCGTCCCCGGGAACTCGACCAGGCGACCCAGGGCACCCCGGCGAAGTACACCCTCTGCATCGCGGAGAACGAGGAGGAGAGTCCCTGGACGCCCTTTGCCGAGCAGTTCGGGTTCGCGGCCGGGGAGAGCACGGTGACCGCGATGACGATCCGATCGGTCGTGCACGTCGAGGCCCGGCACACGGGCGTACCGGAGCAGTTGCTGCGGGACTTCGCCGACACCGTGGCCCGGACCGGGGCGCTGCTGCACGAGACGATCAGCGCCTGTCTGGTGCTGAGCCCGGAGCACGCCCGTCTGCTCGCGGACGCCGGCTGGGACCGGCGGCGGATCAGCGGGTACGTCTTCGAGGCGGCGGTGCGCAGCCGGGTGGAACTCGACCTGGCCGGCAAGGGCAGCGTGTCCCGCAAGTCCCGGTGGCGGGTTCCCGCCGACCATCCGGACGCCGTTCCGGACCGGGAGGCGGAGTCCGATCCCGACTCGACGGTCGGCGACGGTCGGGTGCACGTGCTGAACTCCCCGGACGCGGTCCTGGTGGTCGTCGCCGGTGCGTCGAACTCGGGGGTGTCCGCCGTGGTGGAAACCTTCGGACCCAGGGGCGACCGCCCGAACGTCGTACGCGTGCAGGAGCGCTGACGGAGGGCGGTCGTCGCGCGGCGTAGTTGTGATCATCACTGTTCGGGAGGTACCGTGGGCGCATAATTCATCGATCGTTGAATAAGGTGATCGAGGTGGACGAGCGAACGACCTGCGTCGTCGTCGGAGGCGGACCGGCCGGGATGGTGCTGGGCCTGCTGTTGGCCCGGGCCGGCGTCGAGGTGACGGTGCTGGAGAAACACGGCGACTTCCTGCGCGACTTCCGGGGCGACACGGTCCATCCGTCGACCCTGCACCTCCTGGACGAGCTGGGCCTGGGTGAGCGGTTCGCAAGCCTGCCGCAGAGTCGGCTGGACGAGGTCGCCTTTCCGGTCGACGACGGTCCGCAGATCGTCATCGCCGACCTCCGTCGACTGAGGACCCCGCATCCCTACGTCGCGATGGTGCCGCAGTGGGACCTGCTCAACCTGCTCGCCGACGCGGGCGCGGCGGAGCCCACCTTCACCCTGCGGATGCGCGCCGAGGTGACGGAGCTGATCCAGGAGGCGGGCCGGGTTCAGGGGGTGCGCTACCGGGGACCGGACGGGAAGTCCCGGGAGATCCGGGCCGACCTCACCGTTGCCTGCGACGGCCGCTGGTCGATCGCCCGCCGACAGGCCGAGCTGCGGCCCCGGGAGTTCCCCGTGCCGATCGACGCGTGGTGGTTCCGGCTGCCGCGCGACCCCGACGACGATCCGGCCGGGCTCACCCCGCGAGTCGGCCAGGGCCGGTTCGCCGTGGTGATCCCCCGGGAGGGCTACCTCCAGATCGCCTACCTCGCCCGGAAGGGAACCGACGCACAGCTGCGGGCCCGGGGAATCGAACACTTCCGGCGGGACATCGCGGAACTGTCGCCCTCGTTCGCGGACCGGGTCGGCGCGCTCGCGTCGATGGACGACGTCAAACATCTCGACGTACGCCTGAACCGGCTCGACCGCTGGCACGTGGACGGGCTGCTCTGCCTGGGGGACGCCGCCCACGCGATGTCGCCGGTCGGCGGGGTCGGTATCAACCTCGCGGTGCAGGACGCCGTCGCCGCCGCGACCCTGCTCGCCGAGCCGCTGCGGCGCGGCCGGGTCACCCCGGCCGAGCTGGCCGCGGTGCGGAAGCGGCGACTGCTGCCGACCATCCTCGTGCAGCGATTGCAACGCATCATGCACCGGAATCTGGTCGAGCCGATTCTCGACGGTCGACGGGCCGGACCGCCCCGCGTCGTGCTGGGCCTGCTGCGGCGCTTCCCGGCCCTCTCGCTCGTGCCGGCCTACCTGATCGGCATCGGCGTACGCCCCGAGCACGCCCCACCGTTCGCCCGGCGACCGCCGTCCGGCGTCGCCGTGGACGACCAGGGCGGATAGGCGATTCCACTTCGGACATACGTTCGGATCCGGCTGCCCTGGTGATCCACATTGCCCGCCCGAGCCCGTAGACTCCCCGCCGAATAAGGCGGGACGAAACGGGGGAAAGACGTGAGCGGAAGCGACGTGGTGGCGGACACCGAACAGGACTGGCAGGCCGCTGCGGTGAACCGCGCGGTGCGGGCGGCCCAGGGCTACTGGGGCCCGCCCCAGGCGACGTACTGGTGGCAGGTGCGTCGGCGTTCGCAGAGCCGGCTGATCGCGGTGCCCGGCGCGATCGCGCTCGCCGCCGTGCTCTGCGCGGTGCCGTACACCCTGATGTCCGAGGCGTACGGCGCCGGAGTCCTGGTCGCGCTCGTCGGGATCGTGGCGACCGGCATCGCGGTGCTGATGTACCGGGCCACCAAGCCGAAGGAGCGGGTCGGCGTCATCCTCTTCTCCGGCGGCTTCGTCTGGGACGACGGCCGGGAGTCGGACGTCGTGCCGTTCGACCAGATCGCGGACGTCCGCCGCAACGTGACCCAGCACCTCGGTTCCGGGGGAGCGGTGCGGTACACCTCGCACCACTACACCGTGATCCGTCCCGACGGCAGCAGGCTGCTGATCAACGACGCGTTCCGCGATGTCGTCGAACTCGGTGACCGGGTGATGAGCGCGGTGACCGCCCTGCAGGTGGCCGGCGGGCGGGAGCGGCTGCACCGCGGCGAGACGCTCGACTTCGCCCCGTTCGCGATCAACCGGCAGGGCCTCCGTCTGGACGCCGACCTGCCGGTCACGCCCTGGTCGGAGGTGTCGGAGGTCCGGCTCCGCGACGGCAGCCTCGAAGTGCTGGTCAACGGGCGGAAGGTGGGCGCCAGGTTCATCCAACAGGTGCCGAACGTCTTCGTCCTGGTGACTCTCGCCGAGGAGTTGAGGCTGGCGAACCGATAGGACGCTCCTTCCGCTATCCGGAAGTAGTACTTCCGGGCCGGCGTGGCACTCGACATGCTCCGGAGAACGGGTACAACCGCTTCTCCAAGGAGTCGCCATGTCGGCCTTCGTACGCGACCAGTGGTATGTCGCCGCCTACAGCAGGGAGGTCGGGCGGGAACTGCTCGGCCGGACGATCCTCGGTGAGCCCATCGTCTTCTACCGCACCGAGCAGGGCGAGGCGATCGGTCTGGCCGACCGGTGCGTGCACCGCCGCTTCCCGCTGTCGGAGAGCCGCCTCGACGGCGACAACATCGTCTGCGGGTACCACGGGTTCACCTACGACCAGGGCGGCTCCTGCGTCTTCGTCCCCGGCCAGCAGCGGATCCCGCGTACCGCGCGGGTCGCGTCGTACCCGGTGGTCGAGCAGGACTCGCTCGTCTGGGTGTGGATCGGCGACCGGGCCAAGGCCGACCCGACGCGGATCCCCCGGGCGCCCTGGCTGGCCGACCCGAACTACACCACCGTGTCCGGAATGGAGCCGTTGAACGCCCGGTACATGTTGCTCGTCGACAACCTGATGGACCTGTCCCACGAGACGTACCTGCACGGCGGGTACATCGGGACCCCGGAGGTCGCCGAGACGCCGATCCAGACCGAGGTGGACGAGGACTCCGGAATCGTCTACGTGAGCCGGCACATGGACGACGCGGCCTGCCCCCCGTTCTACGCGAAGTCGACCGGCATCGAGGGTCGGATCACCCGCTGGCAGGACATCGAGTACCACCCGCCGTGCCTCTACGTGCTGCACAGCCGGATTGCGCCGCAGGGCGTGTACCCGCCCGCCGAAGGCCCGGACGACCAGGCGTTCCACGTCGAGGTCGTGTACGGCATCACCCCGTCGACGGAGAACACCACGTACGACTTCTGGGCCGTGGCACGGGACTTCGCGCTCGACGACACGCAGGTCACCGACTTCCTCCGGTCGAACAACCACACCGTGGTGATGCAGGACGTGGTCGCCCTCAACCTGCTGGAGCAGGTCATCGCCACCGAGGCGGACGGCTACCAGGAACTCAGCATCAACATCGACACCGGTGGCCTGGCGGCCCGTCGCATCCTGAAGCGGATGGCCGAGCGGAGCCAGCCGGAGGGCGCGGTGGCGTCGTGACCGAGCGAACCGGCGAGCGGATGCTGACCGGTCCCCGGGTCTACCGGATCGAGTGGGTGCTCGGCACCGACCGGCTCCGGGGGCACTGCTACTGCGGCACCTCCTACGACGCCGAGGACCCGATCGAGCTGTGGTCCTGGCTGCTCGCGCACCCCGACAGCCACGGCGGGGACCGGCCGGAGACCCCGGCGCCGGTCGACCGGGGCCCCGCCGGAGCGGTCCGGGAACGCCAGCCGGTGCCCGCCTGACCGGCGCCGCCCCGACCGGCCCCCCGCCGGCCTCCCCAATCCCGAACGACGCCGACCCGAATGGCCGACCAATGCAGAGCAACCCCGAACCCGCCACCGAGGTCGAACTCGACCTGCTGCTGGCCGCGAAGCGCGAGGCGGCGGACGGCGTCGTCGTACTGACGCTGCGCCATCCCACCGGGGCACCGCTGCCGGCCTGGGAACCGGGCGCCCACCTCGACCTGCTGCTCCGACCCGATCTGGTCCGGCAGTACTCGCTCTGCGGTGACCCGGCGGACCGCACCGCACTACAGGTGGCGGTGTTGCGGGAGGCCGGCGGTCGGGGCGGTTCGGCGTACGTGCACGACGAGCTGCCGGAAGGAGCGACCGTACGGGTCCGGGGCCCCCGCAACCACTTCGCCCTGCTGCCGGCCAGGCGGTACCTGTTCATCGCGGGCGGGATCGGGATCACCCCGCTGGTGCCGATGGTCGCGGCCGCCGAGGAGGCGGGTGCCGACTGGCGACTCGTGTACGGCGGGCGGTCCCGTGCCTCGATGGCGTTCCGGTCGGAACTGCGGGACCGGTACGGCGACCGGGTCTCGATCCACCCGCAGGACGAGACCGGGCTGCTCGACCTGCCGACACTGCTCGCCGAGCCCGATCCGGAGCGCCTGGTCTACTGCTGCGGTCCCGAACCGCTGCTCGCGGCCGTCGAGGCCAACTGCGGGCACTGGCCCTCCGGCGCGCTCCGGGTCGAGCGGTTCGCGCCGAAGACGTTCGACGAGCCGGTCCGGCGGGAGTCGTTCGAGGTCGAACTCGCCCGGTCGGGCCGGACCCTGGAGGTGCCGCCCGGCTCCTCGATCCTCCAGGTGGTCGAGGACTCCGGTGTCCCGGTCCTCTCCTCGTGCCAGGAGGGGACCTGCGGAACCTGTGAGACGGCGGTGCTGTCCGGCGTACCGGAGCACCGCGACTCGCTGCTCACCGACGAGGAGCAGGCGGCCAACGACACCATGATGATCTGCGTGTCCCGGTCCCGCTCGCCGAAGCTGGTACTCGACCTCTGAACCAGCCACCCCCGGCGGGAACGCCGTGCGCGTGCCGCCGGAGTTCCGGTGGAAATATGCTGGTGGCCACGGGTGGCGAGGGCTGGAGGGTGTCGGTGCCGGACGGGACGCCGTCGGGGACAGGATCGGTGACCGTACGGGCACTGAGGTTGCTCGAGGCGTTCACCCCGGACCGCCGCGAACTCACCCTCACCGAACTGGCCCACCGGGCCGGGCTGCCGCTCACCACCACCCACCGGCTGGTCAACGACCTCGCCGGCTGGGGTGCGGTGGAACGGGACGTGGACGGTCGCTACCGCATCGGGCTCCGGCTGTGGGAGATCGCCTCGCTGGCGCCGCGCGGGCTCGGGCTCCGCGAGGCCGCGCTGCCGTTCCTGGAGGACCTGTTCCAGGTGACGCAGGAGAACGTCCAGCTCGCCGTCCGGGAGGGCCTCGACGTGGTGTACGTCGAGCGGATCGCCGGACACAGCGCCGTACCCGTGTTGACCCGGGTCGGCGGGCGCTTCGCGATGCCGCCCACCGGGGTCGGGCTGGTGTTGCTGGCGCACGCCCCGGCCGACGTACAGGAGACGGTGCTCGAGTCGCCGTTGCAGCGGTTCACCGAGCGGACCATCACCTCGCCCCGGGAACTGCGCCGGGTGCTCGCCGAGGTGCGGCGGACCGGGATCGCGATCAGCGACCGGCAGGTGACGATGGACGCGCTGTCGATCGGCGCCCCGGTCTACGGCGCGACCGGCGATGTCGTCGCCGCGGTCTCGATCGTCGTCCGGGCGCCCCGGCCGCAGCGGGCCAGCCTGATTCCGGTGGTCCGGGCCGCCGCCCGGGGGATCTCGCGGGTGCTCCGGGCTCCGGCGATGTCGCCACCGTCCCGGCCGCTCCGTCCGGATCCGGAGCGGTAGCGGTCACCGACCGCCGGTGGGTCGGCCCGGCGGCCCGACGTCGTCGGTGCGCGCACCACCCGGTTCGGCGTACCCGGTGAGTCCGCCGGCCAGCAGGTCGAAGGCATGGTCGGCCGCCGTGACGGCGTCGGCGTGCACCTCGGCCGCCGTCCGGCCCTCGGTCAGCCGGCGCCAGTTCTCCCGGGCGAGTACCCGCTGTACCGCGACGATCTGACTCGCGGCGAGCCGGGCGTCGAGTGCGTCGGCCGCCGGTGCCGCCTCGGCCAGGGCTTCGGCCAGGGCTTCCTCGTCGTGCGTGGCGTACTGCGCCACCCGGGCCGCCAGGCTGGGCGTGCCGAAGACCATGCCGTGGAAGGCGAGGACCTCCGGGTGGTCGTTGAGCCCGGTCACCGGGTCCCGTCGGTCCAGCCCGGCCAGGAAGTGCCGGCGCAGCGCGGCGAGCGGCGCCTCGCCGGGTGATCTGTCCCGGACCACCCGGGCGGCCTCGCCCCGGTGGTCGAGGATCCGGTGCAGGACCAGGTCCTCCTTGCTCGGGAAGTACTTGAAGAGCGTGGGCTTGGAGACCTCGGCGGCGGCGGCCACGTCGGCGACGGAGACCTGGTCGTACCCGTGCCGCAGGAACAGCGAGATGGCCGCCTCCGACAGCGCGTCGTGGGTGCGCTGCCGCTTCCGCTCCCGCAGGCCACGCGGTTCGTCCATGAGATCCACTCTAACACTCCTCAGACTCGGTCAATATCATTACCGAGTTGTATTCTTTACCGAGTCAAGTGAACGTCCCGGCTCGACGACGTGGAGATCGATCACCATGGCCCCGCCAACCTCAGCCCACCCCACGACGCCCACCGAGCCGGCCGCCGCGCTCGCCGAGGAGCAGGCCCGGCTGGCCGTCGCCCGGAAGGCGCTGGCCCGGATGCTGGACACCGCCCGGCTGCGGGTCGCGACCGGTGAGAGCGTCGCCGGGGACCGCTACACGGCCGAGACGCTCGGCCGGATGCTCAAGAGCCACGTGAAGGAACTGACCGAGGAGCCCGACGGCCCGCTGTACTTCGGCCGGTTGTGGTTCGGCGACTCCCCGGCGGCCGGGGAACATCGCGACGAGCGCTACTACCTCGGCCGGCGACACATCACCGACGAGTCCGGCCGGCCCATCGTGATCGACTGGCGGGCGCCGGTCTCCCGGGCCTTCTACCGGGCCAGCACCCGCGACCCGCTCGGCGTCCGGGAGCGCCGGCGGTACGGCTGGACCAGCCGGCACCCGGCCGAGCTGACCGGCTTCGAGGACGAACTCCTCGACGGCGGCGGCGCGTCGGCGGACGTCACGAGCCGACTGGTCGCCGCCGAGATCGAACGTCCGAGGGTCGGGCCGATGCGGGACATCGTCGCGACGATACAGCCGGAGCAGGACGACCTGGTCCGGGCGGACCTCGACCGGTCGGTCTGCGTACAGGGCGGTCCGGGCAGCGGGAAGACGGCCGTCGGACTGCACCGCGCCGCGTACCTCCTCTACACGCACCGGCGGCAGATGAAGCGGGGCGGCATCCTGGTCGTCGGACCGAACCCGGCCTTCCTGCGCTACATCTCCGCGGTGTTGCCCGCCCTCGGCGAGGTCGACGTCGAGCAGCAGACCCTCGCGGAACTGGTCGGCGGGCACCCGGTCGGTGCCAGCGACAGTGAGGCGGCGGCCGTGGTCAAGCACGACCCCCGGATGGCCACCGTGCTGCGCCGGGCCCTGTGCCAGCGGATCGGCGAGCCGACCGGCCCGCTCGTCGTTCCGGACGGTTCGTACCGGTGGCGACTGCCGGTCGAGTGGCTACGTCGGATCGTCACCGAGGTACGGGCCGAGGAGCTGCCGTACGCCATCGGTCGGGAGCGGCTCCGGTCCCGCGTCGTCGGCCTGCTGCAGCGCCGGGCCGAGACCCGGGCGGAGACCCCGAGCGGTGCCTGGCTGCGGCGGATGGCCCGCTGCCGTCCGGTCACCACGTTTCTCGACGAGGTGTGGCCGGCGACCCGCCCGGAGGAGCTGTTGGCCCTGCTCTTCGGCGACCCCGCCGCACTGGCCCGGGCGTCGGCCGGGGTGCTCGGTGCCGACGAGCAGGCGGTGTTGCGGTGGCCGGGACGGCCCCGTGCGGCCCGGACCGCCAGCTGGTCGGCTGCCGACCGGGTACTCCTCGACGAGGTCGCCGGGCTGCTCGACCATCCGGCCGGCTACCGGCACATCGTGGTGGACGAGGCCCAGGACCTCTCCCCGATGCAGTGCCGGGCGATCGCCCGGCGCAGCCGGCACGGCTCGTTGACCGTCCTCGGTGACCTCGCCCAGGGCACCACGCCGTGGGCGGCGTCGGACTGGCGGGAGCAGTTGGCGCACCTCGGTCGGCCCGCCGCCACGGTCGTACCGCTGACCGCCGGTTTCCGGGTTCCGGCCGTCGTGCTCGAACTGGCCAACCGGCTCCTGCCGGAGCTGGCGGTCACGGTTCCGCCGACCCGGTCGGTGCGTACCGACGGGACGTTGCGGGTCCGGGCGGCGGCGGACCTCGGGGCCGCGGCCACCGAGGCGGTCGCGGCCGCGCTCGGGTACGCCGGTTCGATCGGGGTGATCGCGGCCGACGCGCGACTGCCCCGGCTGGTGGCGGCGCTGCGGTCCGCCGGGATCGCCGTCGCCGATCCGGACGCGGACGACGAGGGTCTCCGGGTGACGGCGCTGCCGGCGACCCTGGCGAAGGGTCTGGAGTACGACCACGTCATCGTCGTCGAGCCGGCCGAGATCGTGGAGGCGGAACCGCGCGGCCCGCACCGCCTCTACGTCGTACTCACCCGGGCCGTGTCCCGGCTCGACGTCCTGCACCACCGGGCTCTGCCACCCGCGTTGCGTGGCTGAGCCGTTCCGGGGTGGGTGCCGGTCGGTCAGGCCCACCGGCCGGGGGTGGCAGTGACGGCGGCCCGGAACAGGACCGTGGCGGTGGCGTACAGCAGGAGGGCGGCGCCGAACCCCGGCAGGATGGTCCAGAGCGCCGGGTGGCCGGTCAGCGGGGCGAGTACGGCGGTGCCGATGGTGACCAGGCAGAGCCCGATGCCGGTCAGGTCGTAGAGCGGGACCTTGAACAGCCGGGTGAGCGGGAAGAAGTGGATCCCCACGCCGAGGCAGACGACCATGGGGATGAGTTCGGTGTGGTCGACGGCGGCGAGAACCCGGGCGACGACGTAGATGCCGATGAACTCGGCGGCGACGATGAGCCCGAAGCGGCGGCCGGCGGTCCGGTCGCGTCCGGCCGCACCACCGGCCGGTACGGCGGCGGAGCGCCGGAAGACGTAGCCGGCACTGCCGATCGCCAGCAGCGTGGCCAGCACACTTGCCACGGTCAGCGTCGTCTCGACCGGGGTCGGGAGGTCGGCCGACAGGCCCCAACTGGTCCAGGCCAGGCCGAAGAACGCCATCACCACGATCCCGACGGCTCGTCCCCGGATGTCCTCCCGGGTGAAGCCGCTGCCGGCTCCGGCCTCGGCGTTGCCGGCTCCGACCTCGGCGCTGCTGGGTTCTGCGGTGGCGCTGCTCATCGTGCTTCCTTCCCGAGTGCGGTCCGGCCCGTGGAGCTGGCCGGACCCCGTACTTCATGCGACGGACAACTTTGTAGCACAAACAAGTCCACCACAACAAGTAGTTGACTGGCGCGTGGGACGGCCCGGAAACGAGAATCCGGCGCGGTCAGGACGAGGGTCTGTTGCCGGCTCCGGGACGTACGCTTCGACACCGTGACGGATCGGGCGGCTTTCCACTGGGACGAGACCCTGTACGCCGGCAGCGCGGACCACTACGCCATCGGCCGGATGCCGTACCCCGGAGCGGTCGCGGACGTGCTGCGTACGGAGTTGGCGCTGGACGGCCGTGGTCGGCTGCTCGACGTGGGATGTGGACCCGGTTCGCTGACCCTTCTGCTGGCGCCCCTGTTCGACGCGGTGGTGGGGATCGACGCCGACCCGGAGATGCTCCGGCGGGCCGACCGGGCGGCGGAGCGGGCCGGGATCGACAACGTGCGCTGGCACCACCTGCGCGCCGAGGAACTGCCCGGCGGGCTCGGCACGTTCCGGGTCGTCACCTTCGCGCAGTCGTTCCACTGGCTCGACCGTCCCCGGGTGGCCGCCGCCGTACGGCCGATGGTGGCGTCCGGCGGCGCCTGGGTGCACGTGGGCGCCACCACGCACCGGGGAGAGCCCGGGAACGATCCGCTGCCGCATCCCCGCCCGCCGCACGACGAGGTCGACGCGCTCGTGGCCCGGTATCTCGGCCCGGTCCGCAGAGCCGGCCGGAGCCTGCTGCCGGACGGGACGGCGGGCGGGGAGGAGGAGGTGATGCGGTCCGCCGGCTACCAGGGGCCGCGCCGCTTCGAGGTCGCCGGGGGCGTAGTACGGGAACGCACCGAGGACGAGGTGGTCAGCGCGGTCTTCTCGTTGTCGTACGCCGCGCCGCACCTGTTCGCCGAGCGCCGACCCGAGTTCGAGCGGGACCTGCGTGCGTTGCTCCGTATGGCGTCGCCGAACGGGCGCTTCTCCGAGCGCACCCGAGCCATCGAGCTGGTGGTCTGGCAGCCGTAGGCCGACCCTCCTCCGGCGGCCGTACCTTCGCGTCCGGTCGACGGTCCCGGTGTTCCGATCGGCTGCCGGCGCCGGACACCGGGGCGGATTTGGTGACATCGAGGGATAGGACTACGGTCAAGGCCGGCTGATGCCGCGAAATGGGGCCAACACGACTGATGGGATCATGGTGACTGTCCTCAACCCCCGGCGTATCCGATCCGGTGCCGCGCTCGCCGTTGCGTGCGTGGCGGTCCTGCCGCTCACGGCGGCCTGTGGAGGGGGCGGCACCGAGCCTCCCCAGTGGGCCGACGGAGTGTCGGCCTCGGAGTCCCCGTCACCCCTGCCGACACCGACCGATGTGGAGACGACGTCGGCGGCGCCGACCCCCACGGCGGTCCGGACCAGCCGACCCGCGGCCACCACCACCGCGCCGGCCAGCCGGCCCCGCACGATGGGGCAGCGGTCGACGGTGACGGTCAGCGTGTCGGGCGGGCTGGCCCAGTCCCAGACGTTCACCGGCCTCCACCAGGACGGCTGTGGCAATCCAAGCTGGGGACTGCTGACGGTCCGGGTGAACAACGCCGCCAACGTCTCGTCGGTGACGTTCCGCTATCAGGTACGCACCCCGGTGCCGTTCAGCGGCAGTGGATCGGCCCGCACGCTCGGGAACGACCGGGGTTCCTGGCTCGCCAGCCTCGGGCCGTTCCGGGCCGACCCGCGCAACTCGGCGGGCGGCGCGATCAACGTCACGGCCGAGGCGAAGTTCAAGGACGGCTCCACCCGCACCGCCAGGACCACCACCTCGCTCAAGGCCTGCCGGCGCTGACGTCCGGGCCGGTCCCGCACCCGGTGTTACCTCCGGCACGGCCGGCTTGACTTCAACCTCGCTTCACATCACAACCTGTCGACCATGACAGATTCCATCCTCGACGAGGTGTACGAACGGATTCGGCACACCGGGCCGGAACGGGACGGCTGGTTGACGAACCATGCGCCGATGGCGGCGGAGGTCCTGGTCCGGCACGGGTACGGGCACCTTGTCCACCCGTGGCTGGACACCTACGCGGACCGGTTGGAGGAGCGCCCGCGCGGCATCTCGACCATCGAGACCGCGCAATGGCGTGACCCGCTCGGCGACCCCAGCCGGGCCGGCGACTGGCTGGACTACTTCGCTCGGGAGTTGGCCGGCGAGCCCTGGCGTACCGTGCTGGTCCGCTGGTGGCCACGGCTGCTGCCCGGCATCGCCGCCGGTGCCACCCACGGCGTGATCCGGGTCGGTCATGCCGTACGCGCGCTGCTCGACACCGAGACCGACGGGCGGATCGCCGAACTCGGCGCCGGACTGGCCTACTGGGCCGCCCGTTGGCAGCCGCTCGCTCCGCCGGGCGCGGGTCCGTACCCGACGACCGATCCGCGATCCGCGCTCGACCGCGTACCACGGGTGCCGGATCAGCGGTTCGGTATCCGGGCCAGGCTGGCGCAACTGGCCGAGTCGACGCAGTGGCCGGCCAGCGCCGGAGCGGTACCCGGTCAGCGCGGTGCCGACGTGCCGACCCGGCTCGCGGCCATCGTCGACGCCGCCGTCGCCCGGTACGCCAGCCACGGGTACGCCAGTCCGATCATGCTGGTGCACGCCGCCACGGCCCCGAACGCGGTGCTGCGTACCCTGCCCGCGCTGCCAACGCCACTCTGGACACCGAGTCTCGACGCGGCCTGGGCCGCGACGGCCGCCGTCACGGCCGCCTACTCTCCGGCGCGGGCCAGGCCGCCGCTGATCCGGCGGTCCGCCCCGCAGATCGCGGAGGTGATGCACCGGGCGGCGGACTCGGGCGACGAGCACGCGATCAAGTTCGCCGACGCGGCCGTCGACGCGTACGCGCGCAGCGGCGACGACCCGACGGTGGCCGCCCTGGCGGTCGCGTCGGTCGACCTGCTCGCCGGGGACTGACCGGCGCGGCGGCGCCGCGCCCGGGCCCCTTCGGAGGCGTGCTGGGCCCCTTCGGGTCGCGCCCGGTCATGTTCGAACGCGTCGGCCTGGGGCATGATCGGGGGCGATGACCTTCGTACTGCACGACCCGGCCCGGCTCGACCTCTGCTACGACAGCCTGCACGGGCTGTCGGTGGGCGACGCGCTCGGCGCCCAGTTCTTCATGGTCGGACGGTCGCTCGCCGAGCTGGTGGAGGGACGCCCGCCGGCCGGTCCGTGGGAGTGGACCGACGACACCCACATGGCCTGCTCGGTCGTAGCCGAACTCGGCGAACACGGGACGATCGAACAGGATCGGCTCGCCGACGTCTTCGCGGACCGCTGTGACCCGTACCGCGGCTACGGAGCGGGCGCGGTGGTGATCCTGCACCAGATCCGGGACGGCGTGCCGTGGCGGGACGCGGCCGGAGCCGCGTTCGGCGGGGAGGGTTCCTGCGGCAACGGCGCGGCGATGCGGGTCGCCCCGCTCGGCGCCTACCACGCCGACCGGCCGCGCCGGGCCGCCGAGCAGGCGATCCGGTCGGCGGAGGTCACCCACGCACATCCGGAGGGAATCGCCGGGGCGGTCCTGGTCGCGGTCGCCGCCGCGTACGCCGCTGCCGCCCGGCTCACCGGGGTACGCCCGTCCGCGTCCGCGTTCTTCGACCGGTTCCAGCCGTACCTGATCGACGGGGAGGTACGCCGGGGGATGGACCGCGCCCGGCGACTGCTGGCGCGGCGGTCGGCGGAGCCGGTGACGGTCGAGGAGGCGGCGTACGACCTCGGCAACGGCTCCCGGGTGACCGCCCAGGACACGGTTCCGTTCGCGCTCTGGGTCGCCGCCACCCGGCTGGCGGACTATCCGGCCGCGATCACCGCTTGCGTGGCGGCCGGTGGGGACGTCGACACGACCGGGGCGATCGTCGGTGGCGTGGTGGCGGCGTACACCGGGATCGGGGACGGGCCGGACGCGGTCGGCGTACCGGCGTCGTGGCTCGCCGCCCGCGAGGAGTTGCCACCCTGGGCCCGCCGGGTACCCGGACGGCCTTAGAGCCTGTGTCGAAGTCGGTGCCAGGGTTTGAGCTGGCTTAAGGATCTTCGCGTGTCGGAGGTCGATATGTAGCGAGGTCTCCGGTAGATGGTTCAGCGACCAGCAGAACCTGAAACCGGAGACCTCGTGGACACCCTAGCGGGGTCTTGTGCGTGGCGTAGTTTGTCCAACACCAGGTGCACGTTCAGATCACCGGGCACCGAGCCGTCGATCTTCCGCAGGAACTTCAGGAACTCCTGCTGCCGGTGCCGGCGGTGCACCGACCCGATCACCGTCCCGGTGGCCAGGTCCAACGCCGCGAACAGGCTCGTCACACCCGCCCGCAGGTATTCGTGACTACGGCGTTCCGGCACGCCGGGCTGCATCGGTAACACCGGCTGCGCCCTGTCCAGGGCCTGGATCTGCGACTTCTCATCAACACACAGCACCAGAGCCCGTTCCGGCGGGTCGAGACACAACCCCACCACGTCACGGACCTTGTCGACGAACAACGGATCCGTCGACAGCTTGAACGACTCCGCCCGCCACGGCTGCAAACCGAACGTCCGCCAGATCCGCGACACCGTCGACTGCGACAGCCCCGTCGCCGCCGCCATCGAACGGCTCGAGCAGTGCGTCGCGTTACGCGGCGTCGACTCCAACGTCTCCACGATCACCCGTTCCACGTCCGCGTCACTGACCTGGCGCGGACGACCCGGACGCGGCTCGTCATACAAACCAACGCGGACGTATCTGACGCGGACGTATCTGGCGCCGACCGGCTACCCCTTCATCGATATCTCCAACTCCCACTGGAAGGAACGGTCTTGAACATCCTCAGCCGGAAGTCCATGGTGCTCGCGGTGTGCCTCGGACTCGTAGCCGCCAGCCTGGTGGTCGCCTCGCCTGCCAGCGCCGCCACCGAGTACTCATTCAGATCCGAGAGTTCCGCCACCAGCGAGCACCCCTTCGGCAGCCTGTGTATCGACGTGTCGTACGCCAGCACCGCCAACGGCACGGCCATCAAGCAGTGGCCCTGCTACGACGGCCCGGCCCAGAAATGGACCATGGTCTACGAGGGAAGGTGGGACGGCGTCGTCTACTACCAGCTTGTCAGCTCCCTCTGGTCGCCAGACGGCCCCAAGTGCCTCGACCTGCCCTGGGGCAACCCGGCAGCCGGCCAGACGCTACAACTGTGGGACTGCCTGGGCGTCGCCCGGCAGCTCTGGTCCGTCACGCAGGTACCCGGCGTGAATGGCTACGCGCTGCGCAACCTCCAGACCGGGCAGTGCGTCGACGTCCCCTGGGGCGACCCCATCGCGGGCAACGCCCTGTGGCAGTGGACCTGCAACAACACCGCCGCCCAGCAGTGGAACTTGCGCGCCTGGTAGACGGGCCGCCACCTGATCAGCCGCTCGGTTGATCAGTGCGGCGGCCTGGAACACCGATCTGGTGTTCTCGCCGCCCTCTGGCCCGCTAGGCGCCAGTTGATCGACGGGATCCGGTGGCGGATCAGGGTCGGCGCCCCCTGGTGGGACGTCCCACACCAGTACGGGTCCTGGTCGGCGGTGTACGCCCGGTTATGGCGCTGGCAGCGCGACGGAACCTGGCAGCAGGTCCTCACCGCGTTGCAGGGCCCGCACTGACGCCGCCGGCCAGATCACCTGGGACGTGTCCGTGGACTCGACCACCGCCCGAGCCCACCAGCACGCCGCCGGCGCCAGGATCGACACAGGCTCTGGCGCCTCCGCGTACCGGTCCGGGGTCAGGATGGCGCGTTCGGCGAGCCCGCCGCCCGGCCCCGGCGTCCGGGGACGGCGGGCCATGACGAAACCGCGCGGTCGGTCAGCCGCGACCGCGTGCCGGCGGATCGTCCTTACCCGGCGGATCGCCCTTGCCGGGTGGGTCGTCCCTGCCGGGCGGGCTGTGGTCGGGACCGTGCTCGGTGTCATGTCCGCCGTTGCCGGGTTCGCCGTTGCCGGGTTCGCCGTTGTCGGGCCTCGGATCGGTGGCGAGGAGTTCGCGGCAGTAGGCCTCGACCTCGGTGCGGCCGCCGGCCGCCTCGACCAACGCGGCCGGCGGGTCACTCTCGGCCGCCCGGCCATGGTCCACCCCGCTCCTGGCGAGGTGGGCGCGGCAGAGCCCGAAGACCGGCGGTGCCGGGATCGCCGGGGCGGCGCCGGACCTGTCGGGCCCGGGGATCCCCGAGCCGGGTACGGCGGTGGACGGCACGGTCGGCGACGTACCCGGATCCGAGGTGTTCGTGCCGATGCTCGATTCGGGCCGGGGTGCCGGGACCGGGCGGGTGACCAGGGCGTCGGCGGCCAGTGCCGCGCCGGCGGTCAGGGTGGTGGCGGCGACAGCTATCCAGGCACCCGCTCCGGCGGTCAGCCGTCGGCGGGAGCGCCGGGGCCGGGCCGGCACCGGGACCGTGGTGTTCCCGGACGCCGGCCGAGGGACGCGCAGAACTGTCGGGAAGGGGGCGTTCCGGGCGGCCTCGGCCGGTGCGTGCCGGGCCGCCCGGAACGCGGCCATCGCCGGCTCCTCACCGTCGAGTTCCTTCGGCCGGGCCGGTGCCGCCGCGGCGGCGAGCAGTCCTGCGACCGGGTCCGGTGCGTTCCGGAGCGGTTGTCCGGGCTCGGTGACCCCTCCGGCGGCGGCGTCGAGCAACTGGTGGACCCCTCCGGTAGCTGCGTCGAGCAACCGGTCGACCCCTCCGGTAGCTGCGTCGAGCAACCGGTCGACGTCTCCGGCGGCGGCGTCGAGCAAGCGGTCGACCTCGTCCGGCTCAGGCCGAGGGCGTCGGCGCCAGCCCATCCGTGCCCCTCTCAGCGCCATCCCTGCCTCGCCTCGACAGCTTTGCCGGGGTGGCCGTCGGTGGCCGGCCCGGTCCCGGTAGCCGACTGCCCCCGGGTCTCCGGCCCGGACGGCTCCTCCCCTTCCAGCATCCGGGCCAGTCGGCGTAACCCCCGGTGGGCGGCCGTACGGACCGCCCCGGGACGCTTGCCCAGAACCCGCGCCGTGCTCTCGGCGTCCAGACCGATCACCGCACGCAACAGCACCGCCTCGGCCTCCGTCCTGGGCAGGGTGGCGATCAGCGCGATCGCCGCGTCGGTACCCAACCCCGCACTGGCGCTCTCGGCGGTGTCCTCGGCGGAGGGCATCTCCGACAGTTGCTCGACCGGCACCGACAGCGCCGGACGTCGGTGCTGGAGCCGAAGGTGGTCCAGTGCACGGTTCCGGGCGATCCGGGTCGCCCAGGCCCGGAAGCCCGGTCCGCCGGCGAACGTTGCCAGGTCGCGGGCGATCTGCAACCACGTCTCGGAGGCCACGTCCTCGGCATCGGCACCGACGAGCACGGTCAGATAGCGCAGCAACCCTGGTTGGAGGGCCCGGTAGAGCAGGCGAAACGCCTCCTCGTCCCCGTCCTGGGCCGATCGGACCGTCTCGGCCAGGTCAGCCGGCACGGCCCGCCCTGGTCCGGGTCGCGGGGTTCCGGTCAGACCGGTGCGCGGCGGTGACAGGTCGTTGCGCCGTGCGGGGTACGGCGACCGGTGCCGAACGTCCGAACCCTTCCACAACCCTCCCCGCCGCGTGGAGCCATTCCGGGCCTCGCCGCCGACTTCCGACGCGGCCGTCGACTTCCGACGCGGCCGTCGACTTCCGACCCGTGCCGGTCGGCTCGCCGGTCCATCTGATCGCGGCCCTAGGTTAGGCGTGGGCCGGGAGCAGATTCAAGTCGTTCGGGGGCCGGATTCAGTGAGATATATCGGTAGCCGGTCCCGCGAGTCGATGTAACACAATTTTGCCCGCCGACGCTGCCGTTGTCGTTCTGCCTTCCGTTCTGCGGCATACGTCTTTGTCTCCGCCATTGTGTACCCGAGTGCGGCGGCCAACCCGCATCGGCGGCGGATGCCGACTCCCGCTAGCCTCGTCCGGTCATTCACGGGAGGAGACGGTGATGTGGCCATTCCGAAAGAAGCAGCGACCGCCGACAGGTGTGCACATTCAGCAGGCGGCTCCACGTACCGGGCCGACCGTTGACAAGGCCAAGGGTGATCCGGGCGCCCGGCATCTGCACACCGCGCTCCAGCAGCGGGACTGGGCCGGCGTCCGGGACTTCCTGAACTCGATCGAGCACCCGGACGACCGGGCCTTCTACCTGGGCATCTGCGCGGACGCGGCCGGGGTGCAGGACTGGATCGGGGACTGGATCGCGGCCGAACGGCACTCGACGCTGCCGTTGCTGGTACGCGGCTGTCACGCCGTCTACTGGGCGTGGGAGGCCCGGGGCGGCGCCACGGCCGACAACACCAGTCAGAGCCAGTTCCAGGGCTTCTTCGAGCGGCTGCGGCTGGCCGAGAACTGCCTCGACGAGGTGGTGGACCGCGATCCGGCCGACACGACCGCCTGGACGTTCCTGGTGACGGCGGCGCGGGGCCGGCAGGTCGGCCGGGACGAGGCGGTACGCCGCTTCGACCAGGTGGTACGCCGGCATCCGCACCATCTGATCGCGCACCAACAGATGCTCCAGTTCCTCTGCCGCAAGTGGTTCGGCAGCACGGAGGAGATGTTCGACTTCGCGCGTACGGCCGCCGCCCGGGCGCCCGAGGGAAGCCTGCTTCCGGAACTCGTCGCGGTGGCGCACATCGAGCACTGGCTCGACCTGCCGAGCGAGGAGAAGGATCCGTACATCATGAGTTCGGCGGTGCGTACCGAGCTGCGGGCGGCGGCCGAGCGGTCGATCTGGCATCCGAACTACCAGCGCCGGCCCGGCTGGCCCAGCCCGTTCAACTCGTTCGCCCTCGCCTTCTCCTTCGCCGAGGACTACCCGGCGGCGGCGGCCGTCTTCGACGCGATCGGCGACAACGTCACCGAGTGGCCCTGGTACTACTCCAGCGGCAGTGACCCGGCCGGGCGGTTCGCCACCTGGCGGGACCTGTCCATCGCCCGGCGGCACGAGCCGCCACGGTAATTCACGTCACCGCCGCCCTCGTGATGTAACGGAATGGCTGTCGAAAACGCTCCCGCCATTCGACGGGAAAACCGTGGCCCATCCCCTTTCCGGTCCGCGTCGACCCCCGCTATCCTCTGCCGGTCTGACCGATCTTGACAGGAGTACGCACACTGATGTCCCACTTCACCGGTCCGGAACAGAAGTCGAAGAGGTCGATCGGCACGTGGTTCCGAGGTCTACGTCCGATCAGCAAGTTCCGGGTGGTCCTTTTCGGAATTGCCATCCTGGTGGCCCCGTTCGCCATCTATTTCGGCCTCGACGAGCCCAACCAGGCGGAGGTCGGTGACTGCATGGCGGGGCAGAGCGCGTCCGAGCTGCGGACCGTCGAGTGCACCGACGCGGCGGCGGAGTGGAAGGTCCTGGGTCGGTTGACCGGCAAGACCGAGGCCGACCACAACGATGCCGCCTGTGCGGCGTACCCGGAGACCGAGGCCTCGTTCTACGAGGACGGGCGGCGGTTCCGGAAGGGCTTCATCCTCTGCCTCGGCCCAGCCGGCGCCTGAGGAGCGGTGTTAAGAAGGGCCCCTTCTTCTACAGAAAACGATAAGAAGGGGCCCTTCCTTACACTTAGGGGTTGACGGTGATGGTGAACGTGGACGTGGTGTTGCGGATGTCCTGGTAGTTGTTGCTCAGCCGGAGGTTGTTGAAGACCGCCGAGCCGCGCGCCGGACCCTGGCCCGGCTCGGGCATCTCGTTGGCCCAGATGCCGAACCCGGACTTGGCGTCGTACGCGTCACCGCTGCGCTGGGCGCCGCTGATCGAGATGTTGGTGAATATCGTGTCGGTGACCGGGAACTGTGGCTGACCGCCCACGTAGTTGGTCTGGAACATGATGCCGTGGTAGGTCGGGTCCACGATGTCGATGTCGCTGACCCGGATCCCGCGCATCTCCTTCGAGGCGGAGAAGACCCATATCGCGGGGAAGGTCTGCGCGCCCCAGAAGTGGCCGCCGGACCGGACTATCGAGGCGTTCTCGATCCGGGTCAGGCCCGGCCCGAACCCGACGAACGCGTACCCGAAGTCGAGCGAGCTGATGGTTATTCCGGAGTAGACGAGCTGGTCGGCGATGTACATGTTGCGGAAGACGTTGTTCTCTCCGCCGTACACCGCCACGCCCGCCGCCCGCCAGGTCAGCGTCGCCGTGAGATTCTCGAAGACGTTGCCGGTGTTCGCCCCGCCGCCGGAGTCGGTCGCCGAGAACAGGGCGAACGCGTCGTCGCCGTTGCCGCGTCCCTCGACGTTGCTGACCAGGTTGTTCGTGCTGCCGTTGGTCATGTTGATCGCGTCGGCGAAGGTGTTGCGGATCCGCGAGTTCTTGATCGTGATGTTGCTGACGTGCACGCCCCAGAACATGCAGACGGTGTGCTCGACCCAGACGTTGTCGAAGGTCAGGTTCTGCACGTTCGACAGCTCGCCCCAGACCTTGCCGGGGCCGTCGATCCGCTCGACGTAGTTGCCGAAGAAGGCGAGGTGTTCGAAGGACGAGCCGTTCGCCGAGCTTTCGACCTGGAAGCCGGCGTTGGTGTTCGAGCCGGTGGGCGGGGTCTGGATGCGGGTGTACCACATGCCGGCGCCGACCACCTTCACCGCCTTGCCGTACACGTTGAACTTGTTCGAGGTGCTGTAGGTGCCGGCCGGCAGGTAGACCCCGATCAGGTTGCCGGTGGTGTCCATCCGGACCCGGTCCAGCGCGTTCTGTACGTCCTGCTGGCCGGTGCCGGTCGGCGTGGTGTAGCGGGCCGGATCCGGGTTCGCCCGGGGCGAGACCTGTTCGAGGTTGACGAAGTCGATCGCGTACGTGGTGTTGTTGGCCGGGTCCTTCTGGAGCCGGATCCGGCTGCCGGCCGGGATCGACGAGTTGAGCAGCACGTTCGCCTCGTCGTAGATGTGCCGGGGGCCACCTGAGCCGGGCGAGTTGCTCGGACTCGCCTCGTTGCCGTACAGCCAGGCGTACCGGCTGGTCAGGTCGATCGCCTTGTGGAAGGTGCCGTCGACGTAGATGTTCAGCGTCGAGTTGGCTCCGCCACCGCCGGGGCTGTCCGGCATCGAGAACCGGGTGACCAGGGTGTTGGTCGGCGCCCGGGTGGTCCACTCGACGTAGCTGCCGTTGCTGTTCAGGGTCACCGCGCGCCGGCCGGAGGCCTCACCGGCGAGGTCGCCGACGATCCGGTTCGGCCCGACGATCGCCGCGCCGCCGCCGAGCACGCCGTCCTCGGCCTCGTACATCTCGTACGGCATGTTGGCGCCGCGTCCGACGAAGAACGGGGTGTCGCTGGTGTTGTTGGCCTGCTTCACCGGCAACTCGTTCGCGTCGGCGGCCAGTACGGTCCGGACCGTGTACCGGCCGTTCGCCGCGGTCCAGGTGCCGAGGTTGACCGGTGCGGTGCTGGCACCGGCGGCGATCGTCCCGCTGTACGAGCCGGTCAGGGTCCGGACCGTCGCACCGGTGGCGCTGAGCACGGTCACCGTGATGCCGTGCGCGCCGCCGGCCGAGGCGACCGTGCCCTGGTTGCGGATCGCCACCGAGAAGGTGACCAGCTGGCCGTTCGCCGGGGTGCTCGGGGTCCAGGTCGGCGTGGCGACCAGGTCCGAGCTGGCCACCGGGGAGACGGTCAGCGAGGACGGGTTGGTGAAGCTGTTGTTCGTCTCGCTCTGCTCGACGACGGCGTTCGACTCGTCGACCTTGGCGGTCAGTTGGTAGCTGCCGGCGTTGCGTGGTCCGGCGTTGGCGGTGACGGTGCTGCTGGCCCCGGCCGCGAGCCCGCCGACGGCGGCGGTGCCGACCAGCGTCGTACCCAGGTAGAAGTTGACGTTGGTCGCGCCGGACGCCGCGGTGCCGGCGTTGCGGACCGTGGCCGAGACGCTGATCGCGGTGGTCTCGACCGGGGCGGCCGGGCTCCAGGTGGCGGCGGTGACGGTCAGGTCCGGGTTCGGCGCCGGCACCCCGAGAACCTGGAACTCGGCGACCTGTCCGGCCGGGGCTCCGCTGTTCGAGGTGATCGACAGGCGTACGTCGGCGACGTTGCCGCTGACCGGGATGGTCACGCTGTTGCCGCTGGCCGGGTTGAAGTTGTAGAGCGTCGCCGCGGCCAGGGAGGTGAACGACGAGCTGCTCTGCTCGCGGCCGAGCACCTGGATCGTCTGGCTACGCGGCCCCCAGGCCGAGTCCGGGTTCAGCCGAACGACCACCGAGCTGACGGTGGCGTTCGCACCGAGCTGCACGGTGAGCACGCTCGGATACGCCCCACCGGCGCCCTCCCAGTAGGTCGCCACGTTGTCGTCGTTGGCGTTGGTGGCGACGAAGGTGTGCACCGTCGACGAGGCGGTGATCGGCCGGTTGACGGCCAGGTTCGTTCCGCTCGGTCCACCGGTTCCGGTCCTGGTGACGCTGTTGCTGTTCGGAGACACGTTGCCGGCGGCGTCCCGGGCCCGCACCTGGTACGTGACCGTGGCGCTCGCCGGCTGGCTGTCGGTGTACGTCAGCACGTTGCCGACGTTGGCCCGGAGCGTGCCGTTGGCGTAGACGTCGTATCCGGTCACCCCGGTGTTGTCGGTGGCGGCGGACCAGGTCAACCGGATCTGCCCGCTGGCCGGCTGGGTGTAGGCCAGGTTCGTCGGCGCGGTCGGTGCCTGGGTGTCGGCGCCGCCGGTCGGGCCGTGCACCTCGAATTCGGAGAGCTGACCGGCCGCCCAGCCGGTGTTGGCGGTGATGTGCAGCCGCAGGTACCGGGTGTTGGTCGCCGGCAGGTTGATGGTGACGGTGTTGCCGCTGGCCGGGTTGAAGGTGTAGCCGGCGGCGGCGACCAGGGTGCTGAACGTCGTTCCGTTGTTGCTGTTCTGTACCGACAGGGTCTGGGTCCGGGTGCCCCAGCCGGTGGGGAGCTTCAGCACGAGCCGGTTCACGTCGGCGGCCGAACCGAGATCGGCCTGGATCCACTGTGGAAACGCGTTGTTGTTGCTCTCCCAGTAGGTCGCCTGGTTGCCGTCGTCGGCGTTGCTCGCCGGGTACTCCGGGTGGGAGCTGCTGGCGGTCATGGTGGCGGGAACGGCGGCGATCTCGGCCCGCTGTGCCGGGTTGTCGGGGCGGGCCGAGGCCGAGGTCGGAAAGAGCGATCCGGCGACCACGACCAGTCCGGTGGCGAGCGTCGCCGCGACCAGGCGCGGTCTTACCTGCTGCTGTCTCATTGCGTTCCTTTGGCGCTCGTCGGAACCGACAGGGGTGCTGCGGGACGGCCGGGACCTGGTCGGCGTCTGGCCCGGCTGCCACTCGCCGCCGGTCGCGGGCGGCAGCCGGACCAGTCGGCGTCTGGCCCGGCTGCCGCCCACCGCCGGGGGCGAGCGGCAACGCCGCCCGTCGTCCGTCCACCGCCGCCGCGACCCCGCCGAGGGCCGCTCCTCCCGTGGCGGCCGGGCAGGAGTACGGAGGGCGCCTGTTCAGAAATTCCGGGAAGTAGAAAGCTATCCGGCAGCTTCCGGCCCGGAACTTGCGCTACGTCGTCGTAATGTTGCAGACGTGCTACGGCCACGTCAACAGTTGGGGCGGATCAGTCCGCGTCGATGGGGCGCACTCGGGTGATTTATCCGCATCGATCGTTATTCGCGGGCCCGAAGCCGTCCCGGGGGGTTCGCAGGCGGTTCCCGGGGGACGGCTCCGAGGCGGTTCCCGAGGGACGGCTCGCAGGCGGTTCCCTGACGGGCCGGATCGGCGGTCGGGGACGGCTAGACATCGGATGTATGGCGAGGCATGATCGCGGTCGGCGGCCTCGTGAGCGGGCGTGACAGTTGACCCGATGTGGAGTGATGGGATGACCGAGTTCACCGGCCTGACGGCCATCGTCACCGGTGGTGCGTCCGGGATCGGGCTGGCCACCGCGCGGCTGCTGGCCGCGCGGGGCGCCCGGGTGGCCTGTCTCGACCTGACCCCGGAGGCGGTGCCGGAACCGCTGCTCGGCATCCGTGCGGACGTCACCGACGACGACTCGGTCCGCGCCGCGGTGCGGACCGCCGTGACCACGCTCGGCCGGCTCGACATCCTGGTGAACAACGCCGGGATCGGCGCGCAGGGCACCGTGGAGAGCAACCCGGACGACGAGTGGCACCGGGTCCTCGACGTCAACGTGGTCGGCCTGGTCCGGGTCACCCGGGCCTGCCTGCCGGCGCTGCGGGAGTCGCCGCACGCGGCCATCGTCAACACCTGCTCGATCGCCGCGACCGCCGGACTGCCGCAGCGGGCGCTCTACAGCGCCAGCAAGGGTGCGGTGCAGTCGCTGACCCTGGCGATGGCCGCCGACCACGTGCGGGAGGGGATCCGGGTCAACTGCGTCAACCCCGGCACCGTGGACACACCGTGGGTCCGCCGGCTGCTCTCCGCCGCCGCCGATCCCGATGCCGAATTCGCCGCGCTGCGGGCCCGGCAGGCCACCGGCCGACTGGTCAGCGCGGACGAGGTGGCCGCCGCGATCGTGCACCTGGCCGGCCCGTCGGCCGCGTCCACCACCGGCGCCGTACTCGCGGTGGACGGCGGGATGCAGGGTCTGCGGCTCCGGCCGCCGGCCGCCGACGCCGGACCGGGCAAACCCTGAGGAGGTACGCGTGGAGCGGATCGCCCTGCACACCCGGCTGAAGCCGGGCAAGGAGCAGGAGTACGAGCGGGTGCACGCCACCATCCCGGCCGCGCTGGACGGGGCGCTGCGCGATGCCGGAGTCCGGTCCTGGCGGATCTGGCGCAGTGGTCGGGACCTGTTCCACCTGGTGGAGGTCGACGACTATCCGGCGATGCGGGCCGCCCTGCGGGACCATCCGGCGAACGTCCCGTGGCAGGCCCGGATGGCCGAACTGCTGGAGGTCGAGGACGACTACTCCGGCGACGACCACGGCCTCGACCTCGTCTGGCACCTCCCGTGACCGGGCCGGTCGAGTCCGGCGGGGCGGCCGGAGCGGGGGAGACGGGCGGGACGGGGACGGGGACGGCCGGGGTCCGGCTGGGCCGTTCGACGGTGACGGTCGGTCGGCTCGGCCTGGGTACCGCGCCGCTGGGCAACCTCTTCAGCGCTATCGACGACGCCGACGCCACCGCCACTGTGGACGCCGCCTGGGCCGCCGGCATCCGCTACTTCGACACCGCACCGCACTACGGGCTCGGGCTGGCCGAACGCCGACTCGGCGCGGCACTCGCCGAGCGGCCCCGGTCCGGGTACACCGTCAGCACCAAGGTCGGCCGGCGGCTGGTGCCGGATCCCGACGGGGCGGGGCGCCGGGACGACGAGGGCTTCGACGTACCGGCCGTGCACCGCCGGGTCTGGGACTTCAGCGCCGACGGGGTACGCCGAACCCTGGAGGCCAGCCTCGACCGGCTCGGCCTGGACCGGGTGGACCTGCTGCTGATCCACGACCCCGAGGACCACCAGGCGGAGGCGCTCGGGCAGGCGTACCCGGCGTTGCACGAGTTGCGGGCCCAGGGGGTGATCGGCGCGCTCGGGGTCGGCTCGAAGCGGTGGGAGGTGCTGCACCGGTTCGTCACCGAGACCGACGTCGACGCCGTGATGCTGGCCGGCCGGTACACCCTGCTGGAGCAGCCCGCGTTGGACGGCCTGCTGCCGGACTGCCTGACCCGGGGCGTGTCGGTGCTCAACGTCGGGGTGTTCAACAGCGGCCTGCTGGCCGTCGACCGACCCCACGCCGGCCTGCCCTACGAGTACGCCGAGGCGCCGACCGCGATCGTGTCCCGGGCCCAGGCCATCGCCGAGGTCTGCGCCCGGCACGCCGTCCCGCTGCCGGCCGCCGCGCTGGCCTTCGCCGGAGCCCATCCGGCGGTGGCCTCGGTGCTGGTCGGTGCGCGGGATGCCGAGCAGATCACCCGGAACGCCGAGTTGGCCGCCGCCCCGACACCGCCGGACGAACTCTGGGCCGAACTGGTCGAGCGGGGCCTGCTCCGGCCGGACGCGCCACGGCCGTCGCGAGCGGTGGTCTCCTCGTGATCGTCGACGCCCACCACCACCTGTGGCGGATCGAGGACGGCTACGGCTGGCTCGACGATCCGCCCCTGGCCCCGATCCGGCGTACCTTCACCCCGGACGACCTGCGCCGGGAGTTGGCGGCGGCCGGGGTGGACCGGACGGTGCTGGTCGAGGGCGGGCGTTGCGATCCGGCCGAGGCGGCGATCCTGCTCCGGTACGCCCGCGACACCGAGCCGATCGCCGGGGTGGTGGCCTGGGCCGACCCCACCGATCCGGGGCTGGCCGACACCCTGGCCGGCTACCGGGAACTGCCCGGCGGCGAGCGGCTGGTCGGGATCCGGCCGCAGGTGCAGGGTGAGCCGGACCCGGACTACCTGGACCGGCCGGAGGTACGGGCCGGACTGCGTACTGTCGCGGCTGCCGGACTCGCCTTCGACCTGGTGATCCGGGCGGACCAGTTGCCCGGCGCGGCACGGGCGGCCGAGGCGGTCCCCGAGCTGCGGTTCGTGCTGGACCACCTCGGTAAGCCCCGGATCGCCGCAGGTGCCGCCGGACACGCCGACTGGGCCGACCCGCTCGGCACGCTGGCCGCCCGGCCGAACGTCACCGCGAAGCTCTCCGGACTCGTCACCGAGGCAGACTGGACACGGTGGACAGTTGCCGACCTGCGCCCGTTCGTGGCGACCGCCGTCGAGCGGTTCGGTCCGGACCGGTTGATGTTCGGCTCGGACTGGCCGGTCTGCCTGCTCGCCGCCGGATACGGCGCGGTGCGGGACGCCCTGGTCGAGGCGCTGCCACCGTTGTCGGCGGGAGAGCGGGACGACGTCTTCGGCGGTACCGCCGTCCGGACGTACCGGCTGGCCGGACCCACCGGGAGGTGACGCCGAACCGGTGAGTGGCGGACGGGTCCGACACTGAGCTGAATCTCCTCCTCCGTGCCGGGAGCGCCCATGTGGTCCGTCGTCATCCCCACCTTCGTCCTGGCCTACCTCGGTACGGCGGCGGCCGTCTTCGTCGGCGCGTTGCTCCACCGTCGCCACGTCCTCGAACAGCCGCCCCGGCTCGGTCTCGAGGACCTCAACCCACAACAGATCGGCTACCTGCACCTCGGGGAGCGGCTTGCCGTCTACTCGTCACTGGCCGGCCTGCGCGCTGCGGAGGCGGTACGAATGAACCGGGACAAGCGGACGTTGCGGGCCAGCCGGTCGCTGCCGGCCGTCGCCACCACGCTCGACCGGGCGGTGTACGCCGCCGCTACCGAAGGTGTGGCGCAGCAGGCGCTCCGGGCCGATCCCCGGGTGGTCGAGGCCGTCGGCGAGGTGCGGAGCGAGGTGGAACGGGCCGGACTGCTCCTGGGCCCCGAGGTGCGACGGAAGGCCCGGCGTGGCGCCTGGCTGATGCTGGCGCTGCTGGCCGTCGGCGTCATCCGGATCAGCTTCGGCACCAGCGACGGCCGGCTGGTCGGCTACCTCGGCGGATCGGTGCTGCTGACCCTCGTCGGCTTCTACGTCCTGGTGGCCCGGATACCCCGGCGTGGTCGGGCCGCCGACGCGATGCTGGACCAGCTACGCCGGACCCACCGCCATCTCGGCGTCGACCATCGCCCGGCGCTGCGGACCTACGGCCCGACGGCGGCGGGGATGGCGGTGGCGCTGTTCGGCACCGGTGTCCTCGGCTACCTCGACAGGAACATGGGACACGAGGCGTACGTCGAGCACGAGGACATCTACACCGGCTCGACCGGGACCGCGGGTAGTTGGGACGGGTCCGGCAACAGCTACGGCGAAGCGGACTCGGGGCGGGGGTGGCGGCGGAGCCGGCGGTGGCTGCGGCGGTGGCGGCGGAGGGTGATCGCCGATCAGGGTGGCCCTGGTGGGGCTGGTCTCGGCCCGGCCTTACCCAGAGGCGCCCGGTCCCGGAGGGTGGTGCGCGAAGCACGCACCCGACGACAGGACAGGGAGCCATTCTCTTGCGGTACCGACTACTTGGCCAGACCGGCCTGCGGGTCTCCGAGTTGTTCCTCGGCGCGATGAACTTCGCCGGGCAGGACGGGGAACGTACCCGGCTGCCGGAGATCCGCGACATGCTCGACCTCTATCTCGACGCCGGGGGCAACGTCGTCGACACGGCGGTGAACTACGGCGGCGGGGAGAGCGAGAAGGTCCTCGGCGAGGTGCTGGAGGGGCGCCGGGACCGGCTGGTCCTCGCCACCAAGTACACCTGCGCCCGGAACACCAGCGACCCCAACGCCGCCGGCAACCACCGGAAGAACCTGACGCTGTCGCTGGAGACCAGCCTGCGCCGGCTCCGCACCGACTACGTCGACCTGTACTGGGTGCACGTGTGGGACCGGCACACGCCGATCGAGGAGACGATGCGGGCGCTCGACGACGCCGTACGGGCCGGAAAGATCCTGTACGTCGGCATCTCCGACGCCCCGGCCTGGGTGGTGAGTCGGGCCAACACCCTGGCGCAGTGGCGGGGCTGGACACCGTTCGTGGGTCTCCAGGTGCCGTACAACCTGCTCGAGCGGGACATCGAGCGGGAGCTGCTGCCGATGGCGGAGGCGTTCGGCATGACCGTGGCGGCCTGGTCGCCGCTCGCCCACGGACTGCTGGCCGGCGGGCACACCCGGACCGACGCGCTCGGCGCGCGGGAGCAGGCGGCTGTCCGGGCGGTGCGGGATGTCGCGGACGAGGTGGGGATCAGCCCGGCCCAGGTGGCCATCGCCTGGACCCGGGCGGCTTCCCGAGCCGTGCACCCGATCGTCGGGGTCAGCAGCGTGCGGCAGCTCGAGGACAACCTCGGCGCCGTCGATGTCGTACTGCCCGCCGAGGCGGTGCAGCGGCTCTCCACGGCGGTGGAGTTCACCGCCGGATTTCCGGCCGACTTCGTCGCCGAATGCGAGCAGACTCCCTGGGTCGCCGGGATCAGCGCCACCCATCTCGACGGCCGTTGAACCCGCCCGATCGGCGTGTTCGCGGGCGCATTCCACTTCGGTTTCCACTCCGGTGACGACGATTTCAATGCGAGGAGAGATTGGTTCCGGATCCCTCGGCGGGGGCATTCGCCGTCCCTCCACCTGGGTATGGCGGGATCGCCCACCGGGGGGTTGGCGGCGTCGAATCGCGACATTTACGGTCGCTGCGTCGATACGACCGGAGGAGGAACCGATGACGACACGGCGCAAATCCTGGCTGGCGGCCATGGCGATGGCGATGGCGCTGGCGGGTGGCCTGATCCCGACCAGTGCCGCCGCGACCGAGACGGTGGCGGGGACCGAGGCAGCCGACGGCCGCCAGCGCGACCGGGCGGCGTTCGAGCGCATTTTGCGACAGCAGGAGGACGCCTGGGCGGCCGAGGACGGGACGGCCTTCGCCGCCACGTTCACCGAGGATGCCGACCTGGTCACCTTCAACGGCGACTACCTGGTCACCCGTCAGGGGATCGCCGTGGGAATGCAGCACGCTTTCGACATGTACATCCCACCCAGCCGGATCGTGCGGCTCGGCGAGCACATTCGGTTCCTCGAACCAGATCTTGCGATTATCGTGCGTACGAGCTGCGTCATCGACGCCGGGCAGGAGACCTGCCGGTCCGGATCCCATTCGAGGAACACGAATGTGCTCCGTAAGCGGCACGGTGGTTGGTTGCAGACGTCTTTCCAGAACACTCGGATCGAACCACTACCGTAATCCGGTCTTCCCATCGGGCCCGGTCCGGCCACGGCGGTCCGGGCCCGCACCACCGCGCTCGCGGCGGTCCGATACCCACGATGCGGCCTCGACCGAGCGGTCCCGGACCTGATCTGCTGATGTCCACCCGGCAGCCGATGATCGGAATACTTTCGCCTCCCCTACGATCTGGCAATGTTTTCGCGCTTCTTCCGCCGCGAGCCCCACGGGCCCGGACCGGTCCCGCCCGTGCTCGACACCGACACGGCCCTGGACGACCACGCGCTGCGCCACGCCCGGGACAGGGCACAGGCCGGTGACTGGATCGCCGCGCGCGACGTGGTGACGGTCGCCGGAGCGGACTGGGAGCTGCGCTCCCGGCGGATCGTCGTGCTGTGCGAGGCGGCCGCGCAGAACGACGCCTGGCTGTACGACTGGCTCCGCTCCGCGCCGGAGGACCCGGCCGCCGTGACGATCTATGCGGCGACGCTGGCCACCCGCGCGGGCGACGCGCGCGGCGACGCCCCGGCGTCCCGGACCAGCCCGGAGCAGTTCCGGGCGTTCAAGGAGCTCTCCGACGCGGCGGCGGTGGCCAGCCGCCGGGCGATCACGCTGGCCGGGCCGCACGATCCGACGCCCTTTATCGAGCTGCTGGGTGCGGCGTTCGCCGACGGGCGGGTGGACACGCCGGAGTTCCGGGAGCTGCTCGCGGAGGCGAAGCGGCGGGATCCGTACCACTTCGACCTGCACCTGACGGTGGTGAGCCTGCTCTGCCAGAAGTGGTTCGGCTCGCACGAGCAGATGTTCACGGCGGCGCGCGAGGTTGCCGCCGCCGCGCCACCGGGCGCGAACGTCGTGATGATGCCGTTCCTCGCGCACTTCGAGTTCGCGATGCGCGAGTACGGCTGGGACCAGCGCACTCCCGAGTCTCTGGCCGCCTGCTCCCGACACTTCCAACGCCCCGAGGTGCAGGCGGAACTCGATTCCTGGGCTGCCAAGTGGCGGGCCGGTGTACCCCGGCCCGGCCGTGCGATGACCTGCCGGCACTGGCTGGCGCTGGCCTACTTCCTGTCCGGCCGGCGCGCCGAGACGAAGGCCGTCCTCGACGAGATCGGGCCCTACGTCGGGTCGACGCTCGCGTGGGCGTACTTCCTTCCCTCCACGGAGGAGGGCTTTCTGACGGCCTGGCGGTGGGCCAACACATAGTCCGGTTCCCTGCCTGGAGGGGCGGACCTGGGGTAGGCGGGCGCGGCGGCCGAGACATAGCCGGGTGCCGATTGACAAAGTTTGGCTTCTAAACTTAATGTCGACTGTCCGGGGCAGTGCGACGCCCTCGCCTGCGACCCGCCCCATCGCCTCTGAGCGGCCGAGATCCAGGCAAGGAGTGCCATTGTGAGTGTGCAGAGCACGTTGCGAAGAGCCCGGTGGCGGGTCGGCCTGGTCGCGGGCGGTGCGGCCCTGCTGGTGACCGCCGGTGCGACGGTCGCGGTCAGCGCGCAGGCGGCCGCCGGCTGTCGGGTGGCGTACGCGACGTCGGCGCAGTGGTCGGGTGGCTTCAGCGCCAACGTCGGCATCACCAACCTCGGTGACCCGATCAGTGGCTGGAGCCTGGTCTGGACGTTCCCGTCCGGGCAGCGGGTGACCCAGGCGTGGAACGCCAACGTCACCTCGTCGGGCAGCCAGGTGACCGCGACCAACGTCAGCTACAACGGCGCGATCGCGACGAACGCGACGGTGTCGTTCGGCTTCAACGGCTCCTGGTCGGGTACGAACGCCGTCCCCACCTCGTTCACGCTCAACGGCGTGGCCTGCACGGGCAACGTCGGGGGTACGACGCCGCCGACCACCCGGCCGCCCACGACCCCGCCGCCGACCACCCGACCGCCGACCACACCGCCCCCGACCACGCCGCCGCCGGCCGGCAACCCGATGGCCGCGGTGGCCGCGATGCAGCCCGGCTGGAACCTCGGCAACTCGTTCGACGCGGTCGGCGCCGACGAGACCGCCTGGGGCAACCCCCGGGTGACCGAGGCGTTGCTGGACAACATCCGGGCGCAGGGCTTCAACAGCATCCGGATCCCGATCACCTGGAGCAACCACCACGGCGCGGCGCCGAGCTACACGATCGACGCTGCCTGGCTGGGCCGGGTACGCGAGGTGGTCAACTGGGCACTCGCCGACGGCTTCTACGTGATGATCAACATCCACCACGACTCGTGGCAGTGGATCAACACGATGCCCACCGACCGGACCAACGTGCTCAACCGGTACAACGCACTGTGGACACAGATCGCCGCCGCGTTCCGGGACGCCCCGTCCCGGCTGACCTTCGAGAGCGTCAACGAGCCGCAGTTCACCGGCAGCTCCGGCGATGCCCAGAACGCCACGCTGCTGAACGAACTCAACACGTCGTTCCACCGGATCGTGCGCCAGTCCGGCGGCGGCAACGCCACCCGGCTGCTCGTACTCCCGACCCTGCACACCTCGGCCGACCAGCCTCGGGTGGACGAGTTGGTGAGCACGTTCAACACCCTGAACGACCCCAACCTGATCGCGACCGTCCACTTCTACGGATACTGGCCGTTCAGCGTGAACGTCGCCGGCGGCACCCGCTTCGACGCCACGGCCCAGCAGGACCTGACCGGCGTGTTGGACCGGGTCTACAACGCGTTCGTCTCGCGCAACATCCCGGTCATCATCGGCGAGTACGGGCTGCTCGGCTTCGACCGGCACACCGGCACGATCGAGCAGGGCGAGAAGCTGAAGTTCTTCGAGTACCTCGGCTACTACGCGCGTAACCGGCGGATCACCACGCAACTGTGGGACAACGGGCAGCACTTCGGCCGCACGTCGTTCCAGTGGAGCGATCCGGAGCTGTTCGCCCAGATCAAGTCGAGCTGGACCACGCGCTCCGGCACCGCGTCCAGCGACCAGGTGTACGTGCCGCGAACCGGCTCGATCACCAGCAAGAGCCTGACGCTCAACCTGAACGGCACCACGTTCCAGGGGCTGCGTCAGGGGAACACCGACCTCGCGAACGGCACCGACTACACCGTCTCCGGCAGCACGCTCACGCTCACCGCGGCCGCCGTCACCCGGCTGGTCGGCTCCCGGGCGTACGGGGTCAACGCGAACATCCAGGCCCGCTTCTCGCAGGGCGTACCGTGGCGGATCAGCATCATCACGTACGACCCGCCGGTGCTCGCGGGCGCGACCGGGCAAGCGGCCTCGTTCGCCGTACCGACGCAGTTCCGGGGGGACCAACTCGCCACGATGGAGGCGAAGTACGCCGACGGTAGCAACGCCGGCCCGCACAACTGGACCTCGTTCAAGGAGTTCGACGTCGCGTTCGCCCCGAACTACAGCGCGAACTCCATCACCCTGAAGCCCGAGTTCTTCGCCGAGGTGAACGACGGACAGCGGGTAACCCTGACGTTCCACTTCTGGAGTGGCGCGACCAGCACGTACTACGTCACCGAGTCGGGTGGCACCGTCACCGGCACGACATCGTGAACGACGCCGGGGTGCCGCGTTCCGAGCCGCGGCACCCCGGTCCACCCGCCCCCGCCACCGTTGCTCGGCGCGCTTCCCCGGCCCCGTACCGGCAGCCGGCCCGGCAGGACCGATCCTGCCGGGCGTCCTGCCTGTTTCCCTGCACCCGGCGTTGCTTGACTCTGCGTCATGACCCAAATCTGGAAAGCGACCGCCCGTAGGGTGGTCGTCGGGGGACTGGTCGGCGCGATGGCACTGATCGGCCCCGTCTCCACCCCCGCGTACGCGGAACCCAGTGCGCCGCTTCAGCCGGCGCCGTCCGGGGCCGGATCGATCGTCGACGTGATCCCGGCGGAGACCCTGAGTCGGATGGCCGCCCAGACTCCCCTGATCGACGCCGCCAACGTCATCCGGACCGCCGTCGAGGGCGCGTCCCCGCGCGGCTACGCGGGGATCGGCCTGGTCGACGACCATGTCACCCTCTGGTGGAAGGGCGTGCCGCCGGCCGACATCGCCGACGCGGTGGCGACCGTCCGCAGGACCGCGCCGGTCGAGGTGGCCAGGGCCACCTACTCCCGCACCGAACTGGAGAAGGCGGCCGCGAAGCTCGTCCCCGTGGTCGAGGCCGACCCGGCCGACGCCGCCCATGCGGTGAGGCTGCGTACCGACGGTGCCGGAATCGAGGTCGCCGTCGACGACACGGCCGGCGTCGCGCTGCCGAAGCTGCCGGCCACCGGCGTCCGGACCACGATCGTCGAGCGGGACCGGCTCGCTCCGGTCTCACGTAACGCCGACTCGGCACCGTACGACGGCGGGGCGTACATCTCGCCGGGCGGCGGCACCTACTGCACGGCCGGCTTCGGCGTGAGCGACGCCTCCTCTGCCGCCACCTACCTGCTCAGCGCCGGCCACTGCGGTTCCCTCGGCCAGGTGTGGAGCACCGGTGCGGGGACGCAGATCGGTCCCGTCACGCACCGGAACGCGGACCACGACACGATGCTGATCTCGACGCCCTCCCCAGGCGACCACATCTACGTCGGCGGGGTGAACGACGAGGTCCGGGCCCAGGTCGTCGGCTGGACCGAGGTGTTCCCCGGGCAGCTGCTCTGCCAGTCCGGTGTCACCTCGGCCGGCGTGCTCGGCGGCCCCATCTGCGACCTCCGGGTCGAGTTCCACTACGACGACCGGGAGGAACTGGTCGAGGCCACCCAGGTCGACGGTGAGCAGGCGGCGCGGCAGGGCGACAGCGGCGGTCCGGTCTACGCGGTCAACGCCGACGGCACGGTGCTCGCCGCGGGGACGACCACCCGGTTCGCCGGGCCAGGCTTCGGTTTCCAGGACTTCGCCACCGCCCGGGACGACTTCGGCGACCTCGTGCCGGCGACCGCCATCCCCAGCAGTTGCCGGGTCTCCTACGCTGTCACCGACTCGTGGGGCACCGGCTTCCGGGCCAGCGTCACCGTCTACAACGACGGCCCGGCCGTCAGTGGCTGGACGCTCGGCTGGAACTTCCCCAGCGGCCAGCTCATCGAGGGCCACTGGAATGGCGTCTTCCAGCAGACGGGCTCGGCGGTGACGGTGGCCAACGAGAACTACAACGCCGCCATCCCGACCGGCGGCGCGGTGAGCTTCGGCTTCACCGCGAACGGTTCTCCGGTGGCGCCGGCCCCCTTCACCCTCAACGGCACCACCTGCAACTGACTGAAGTGAAAGGAAGGGCCCCTTCTTATCGTTTTCTGTATAAGAAGGGGCCCTTCCTAACCGGCTGCGCGGAGGGCTGCCCGCCTACGGGGTCAGGGTCGGGGGTGGCGGGTCCACCGCGATCCCGATGTTCGCCGGGGCTGAGAAGTTGCCCGAACTGTCGAAGGCGCGGACCTCGAACATGTAGATGCCGTACCCACGGGAGAGGCCGTAGGCGAAGGTGTCACCGACCATGGTGATCGCGGAAACGGTGCCGGTCTGTTGCACCCGGTACCCGGCGACGAAGACGTTGTCCCGGGAGGCGTCCCAGGTGAGGCGATAGTGGCCGTCACGCGGGCCGGTGAGCCGCAGGTTGGTCGGGGCCGTCGGGGGATCGCTGTCGGGAATCGCGCCCAGCTTGATGATGGCGAACGGGGAGGAGTTGCCGGCCGCGTCGATCGCCCGGATTCCGAAGGTGAAGATCATCGGCGGTGGTACCGGCATCGTGTGGCTGGTTCCGGTGGTGCTGGCGAACCTGGTGCCGTTGGAGAAAAGCTCGTACCCGGTCACGCCCCGGTCGTCGGTCGAGGCGTCCCAGCGCAGCGTGAGGGTCTGGCTCCCGTACTCGGTGCGAGGGTTCGCCGGAATGACCGGCGGGGTGACGTCCGGTCCACCACCGCCGGCACACGCCACATTGTTGATCAAGCAGCCCTGTGGCGTGCCGGTACCGGACGCCACCCAGCCGAAGCTGGTCGAGGCGCCTGCGGCAACGGTTCCGTTCCACGCCAGGCTGGTGAAGACGTAGCGCGCCCCCGCCCGGGTCAGGTCCGCGTTCCAGTGCTGGCCGATGCTGGTGCCGGCCGGCAGTTCGAACTCCACCCGCCACCCGGTCGTCGGGACCGGCGCGTCGTTGTGGATGGTCATCTTCCCGATGTAGCCGTTCGACCACTCGCTCACCTTCTCGAAGGAGGAGATGGCCGCGTCGGCGCGACCGGGTAGCAGCAGGGCCGCTGCGATGCCGAGAGCAAGTGCCGCTGCCAGAGCCCTCGCACCTGCCCGTCGGGAGATTGGGATTGTCATGGCTTACACATTAAAGTTCTTCGATGTGAAGGGCAATCGCGTCTGGGCGATCGAATTAATCGGGTACGGGTAGAAATGGCAGCGAACCCATCGTTGTCGGCGATTGCTTCCTGTTCGCGTCCGCTTGGCACTCGAAATGGTAATGAACCTGGCCGTCTTCGAAGAGGGATTCCTGCCGGCCGGCTCCGGCATCGGACTGGCCGTCGTCGCCGATCAGCCCGAACCCGTCCACCGCCATCCGGCACCGCCGGGTCCCATTCGACATCGGAGTCGGCGGCAGCCGACGCGGGAGTATGGCCTCGTCGTCGGTCTGGCCTACAGCGACCAGTAGGCGCGGGCCTTCATCGACGCGCTGAGCATCCAGGGCTGGCGTACGGCCCGGGACATCTTTTCGCCGGGCCGGCTATGTGGTCTACGTTACACAATCGATATAGACGAATAACATCCTGTGACGTTCCGTAGTAAACCCATCTCATTGCCGTTCTGCGGTCGGGTTCGCTGTCCGATCTTGATCGTTTCTGACCTTGTTGCCCAGGGTTGGTGCAGGACTGCGGAGAGTGCGTATGGTCTTCGCCGTTGCTCCGTGATCGCGTTAGGGGTGTGGCGTGAGCCGTCGGTGGTGCCGCAGGCAGGCTGTCTGGGTGGTGGCGGTGGTCGCCGGGGGTGCTTTGGTCGTTCCTGGACCGTGGCGTACTCCCGCTGCGGCGGCCCCGGCGTGTACGGGGGTTGCTGGTTCGGAGGCTGAGGCGTCCTCAGTGGCTGTGGCCTGCGACGAACCTGTTGTGGTGGAAAGTTCGCGTACGGAGTTCGCGCAGGTGGTCGCGCAGCCGGATGGGCGTCTGCGGTTTGAGTCCGGGGTCGTGCCGCAGCGTGCTCGTAAGGCGGGCGGCTGGGCGGACGTCGACCTCGGGTTGGTTCGTGGCGGGGATGGTCGCTGGCGGCCGGCGGTGTCTGTGGCCGACGTGGCGTTCTCCGGTGGTGGCTCCGGTCCGTTGGTAGCGCTTACGCGTGACGGTCAGACGATGGAGATGTCGTGGCCGGCTGGTGCTCTGCCCACACCTGTCGTTTCGGGTGACTCGGCGACGTATCCCGATCTGCTGCCCGATGTGGACCTGGTGGTGCGGGCGACGTGGACGGGGTTCAGCCACGTTCTCGTGGTCAAGTCGGCGAGTGCGGCGGCGAATCCGGCCGTGCGTCAGATCCGGTTCGGGCTTGGTGGGGACGTTCAGGTGGACTCCGGTCCGGACGGGCGGCTTCGGGCGGTGGTGGGTAGCAGGGTGATTGCCTCGGCGGAGCCAGCGGTGATGTGGGACTCGCGTACCGGCGCGGTGGCGGGGCGTTCCGCCGGGCGGAAGGCGTTGCCGACGGAGGTCGAGTCGACACCTGCGGCGGCGGGCGACGCTGCCCGGATCGCCCCGGTGGAGGTGGAGGTGTCGGGCGGCGACCTGCTGCTGCGCCCCGATGCGGAGCTGCTCGGCGCCTCGGACGCGGTGTTCCCGTTGTATGTCGATCCGGCCTGGTCCGTATACAAAACCAAGTGGGCGTACGCGACCAACAACGGTTCGTCGAACACCGACTACAGTTCGGCGCGGGTGGGGTTGAATCCGGAGACCGGCGCTGTGTACCGGTCGTTCTTCCAGTTCTCGACGACGGCGAACGGTGTGTCGTTGAAGGGCAAGCACATCGAGACGGCGCGCGTGCAGATGAATCTTGACCATTCGCATTCGTGTGACAGCACGGTGACGTCGATGTACTGGGCTGCGGCGATCAACGCGACGCCGAAGGCGTCGTGGTCGACGGGGCTGAAGGCGCTGATGGCCACCGCCTCCGGCCATGCGAACGAAGCGGGCGGGTGCACGTCCATCCAGCCAGACATGATCATGAACTTTTCGGGTTCGGCAGTGATCAGTCGGTTGCAGACTGTGGCGACGGAGGGGGCATCCAGCCTTACGGTCGGGTTCACGGCTCGTGCGGCGGACGGCTCGGGCGAGGCGACCCAGGAACGGTGGAAGAAGTTCTTTCCCAATGACGCGAAGCTCTATGTGGACTATGACACCAAGCCGGGGCCGCCCAACGGGTTGCAGGTTGCCGGGGTCGCCTGTCCGGCTTCGGGTGCCCTGACGGTTGGCACGTTGAGTCCGACCCTGTCGGCGGTGTTCCCGGATGCCGACAAGGGCGACTCGCTGACCGGGTCGTTCGAGTGGATCGAGGTTCCGGCCGGCGGCATGGTCTCGGTGACCGACACGTCGCCGACGCGTAGGACTCCACCGCCGGCCAAGACCGGTGTTACCCCGAACGCGCGGGCGACGAGTAACGCGGTGTCGATCGTGACCGGCAAGACGTACGCGTTCCGGGCCAAGGGCACGGACAAGGCGCCGTACTCGCTGACCGGGCAGTGGTCGGCATGGTGCCAGTTCCAGGCGGATACGACGGTGCCGCCGGTCACGGCGAAGGTGGTGACGTTGCCGGCAGGCCCCGGTAAGAAGGGCCGGGTCCGGTTCGAGTCGACGGCCACCGACGTGACGAAGTTCAGATATGGCTGGGACGCCGCGACCAGGGAGGTCGCGGCCCAGGGTACGAACCTCAAGTACGCGGAGGTCGATCTGACCGCGCTGAGCTTCGGCCGCAACGTGTTGCTGGTGAAGGCCATCGACGCCACGTTGAACCAGGGGAACGGATCGGTCGAGTTCACCGTCGGGCGGCCGGCGCCGCCGATCGCCGGGTGGGGCTTGCAGACCTACCCGGGCGTCGACCAGGCTGCGGCCCTGGCTGACGGACAGCCGGCGCCGACCGACTCGCCGCTGACAGCCTCGAATGTGACCTGGGCGAACGGCGTGCGAATGGTCAATGGGCAGACCGCGACCTTCAACGGCTCCTCGTCCGCCGCGACGACCGCCGCCAGGGTGGTGGACACCACCGGTTCGTTCAGCGTCGCCGCCTGGGTGCGGCTCGATGCCATCCCCAACGCTGATGTGAAGGTCGCCGTCCAGGAGGGCCCGGACGCGGCCGGCTTCGACCTGGGCGTGCGACGCGTGGGGACCCCGTTCACGCCGTACTGGTCGTTCCTGATGAAGGACAACTCCGCGCAGTCGAGCGCGTCCCGGGCAGTGGTTTCCACGGCGGCGATCACCGCAGCCGATGTGGGGCGGTGGACGCATCTCGCCGGCGTGTACGACGCGACGGAGAAGAAGATCCGCCTGTATGTCAACGGTCAGCAGGTGGCGGAGGCGGATCGCACGGCTGTGCCGTGGTCGGCGTCGGGCAGGTTCGTGCTGGGCCGCGGTTTCGGGTCCGGCGCGGCGGAGAACTGGTGGAACGGGTCTCTCGCCGATGTGCAGGTCTTGGACCGGGTGCTGGTGCCGCACGACTTCACTGGACAGGTGGCGACCGACCCGCTCTCCGCCGGGTTCAACGAGCCGGGAATCCTGACGCCGCTCCAGGTCGGAGGCTGGGATTTCGAGGCCGCGAGACCGTGCTACCTGGCCAACCTCAAGGACACCTGTGAGGCGCCGGACACGGTGACCGGGTGGGGCCGGTCGTTGGCGTTGACCCGGGGGGCTGCCATCGGGGCGGGGCACGCGGTCAGCGACTCCGGTCTGTGGCTGGACTACGAGTACTTCCCGGAGGAGGGCTACACCGAGCCGTCCGAGGAGTATGGCCGTAGCGCGGTCAAGACGGGTTCGACGCCTCCCGACGGCGACGGAAACGAGTTCACGCTCTGGCAGGACACGCCGGTGCTGCGTACCCAGGACTCGTTCACCATGTCGGTATGGGTGATGCTGGATCGTCTGGACGGCATGCGCACCGCACTGTCGCAACGAGGGGTGAACGAGAGCACCGCCTGGCTGAAGTACTCCTCCACAGAGGGCAGATGGCAGTTCAACGTGAGCGTTGAAGATGTCAACCCCACGGTCTCGACGGGTGTCAGTTCGACCTCGCTCGCGCAGGACGGTGAGTGGACGCATCTGATGGGCGTGTACGACGCCGCCCGCAACGAGATCCGCCTTTATGTCAACGGCGAGCTGGAGGGCAAGCGGACGCTCTCGTTCAAGCCGATGGCGGCATCGGGGCCTCTGCTCGTCGGTCGTACGTTGTGGCACGGCCAGATTGTCGACCAGTGGACCGGCGGTATCGACGATGTCGCCGTCTTCCAGGGGGCGATGAGCGACGCGTCGGTGTTCGAGTGGTTCAATGCGCAGATTCCTGCAACCCCGGGCACCAATGTGTTGACCCGTGGGCAGAAGATGACCGCGGGCCAGTACCTCCGTTCGGACATCGGCAACTATCAGCTCCTCATGCAGATCGATGGCAACCTGGTCCTCTACCAGGCGGGCTACCCACTGTGGGATACCGCGACCTGGGAAAATCCCGGCTCGGACCTGTTGTTCCAGACTGACGGGAACGTGGTGCTCTACAGCGAGGCCAATGTCGCCCTGTGGAGTACCAAAACCTGGGGCACGACTGCTGATCGCCTGGTTCTCCGCGACGACGGTGACCTGGTTTTGCTGGACACGAACGGGCAGATCCTGTGGCGACGGTGACGGGACGCGCGATACCTCACGCCGTACACGAGTTACCGGTTGCGTATGGACTCTGTTTCACGACGTGGTGTGGAAGTCGTCTTCCGGTTCCGGGGAGGAACAGCTGATGTTCGCAGGGTCGGCACGCGGTTCGCGGCGCGGACGTCGGAGCCTTTCCACCGCCGCCGGCCGGCGGCGCTCTGCCGTCGCCGTGGTGGTTGTCGCGGCGGTGCTGGTGGCGCTGGTGCCGGGTAGGCCGGCACAGGCCGCGCCGGACACCGGCCCGAAAATGCCTGCGGCACCTGCGGCGGAGAAGCTCGATGCCCATGGCGGGCCGGTGACGGCCAAGGCCTGGTCGCAGAAGCGGGTCACCTCGGCGCCGGCTCCGACGCCGGTGTGGCCCGAGCCGGCGACCGCCCGGGTCGACCTGGCCGCGAAGAGCGCACGCACGGCTGTCGGTCGGGGAACGCGGGCCGGGGAGATGCCGGTGTGGGTGGGCCGTGCCGCTGGCGAGGCCGGCGAGCGGCTGTCGGGCCTGGATCTACAGGTGCTTGATCGCGAAAGTGTTCCGCAGGCGTGGCGTGACGGCCTGGCGTTGAGGGTCGCCGCCCCGGCCGGGGCCACGGGCGGCGCGGCGCGGTTGTCGGTGGACTACAGCGGGTTCCGGTACGCGGCCGGCGGATCGTGGGCCTCGCGGCTGCGGTTGTGGCAGGTACCGGCGTGCGCGCTCACCACCCCGGAAGCGCCGGCGTGCCGGTCGGTGCCGCTGCGTACGTCCAATGATCTCGCGGCGGGTGTGGCGTCTGCGGAGGTGGCCGTGCCGGCGGGGCCGTCGCCGGCAGCCGAGTCGCTGGACCGGTCGGCGGCCGAGGCGGCCGGCTCGTTCGTGGTGCTCGCGGCGGGCGCGTCCGGCAGCGACGGTGACTTCGGTGCCACCAGCCTGGCGCCGTCGTCGACGTGGTCGGCCGGTGGGTCGTCGGGTGACTTCTCGTGGAACTACCCGTTGCGGATGCCGCCGGCGACAGGCCCGGTACCGGACCTCGCGCTGTCCTATTCCTCCTCGGCCGTGGACGGCCGGTCGGAGGTGACCAACAACCAGCCGTCGTGGATCGGCGAGGGCTTCGACTACTCGCCCGGTTACATCGAACGCCGCTACGTGCCGTGCGCGGAGGACTCGAAGAACGGGGCGAACAGCACCGCCGCGAGCGGCGAGCAGTGTTGGCGGTCGGAGAACGCGACGTTGAGCCTCAACGGTCGCGGCGGAGAACTGGTCTTCCAGACGGGCAAGGGTTGGCATTCCCGCAGCGAGGACGGGTCGAAGATCGAGAAGCTGACCGGTGCGTCGAACGGTGACGCGGGCGACCCGGATTACGGGGATGTCGGCGAGTACTGGAAGGTGACGACCACCGACGGCACCCAGTACTTCTTCGGACTGCACAGCCTGCCCGGTCAGAGCGCCAAGACGAACTCGGCACTGACCGTCCCGGTCTACGGCAACCACTCCGGGGAGCCGTGCCACGAGAGCACCTACGCCGGCTCCGATTGCGCCCAGGCGTGGCGGTGGAACCTCGACTACGTCGTCGACGTGCGCGGCAACACGATGTCGTTCTGGTACGACAAGGAGACCAACAAGTACGCCCAGAACAACACCGATGCCAACGACGTGACCTACGACCGGGCCGGGAATCTGACCCGGATCGACTACGGCACCTACGACCGCACCGCCACGACGCACGAGGTGACCGAGCGCAACGTCACGCCGTACGCCCAGGTGCTCTTCGAGACCGACATGCGCTGCACCTCCAACTGCGGCACCGAGTCCGCCCCGGTGAAGGCGAGTTGGAAAGACACACCGTGGGACCAGGACTGCAAGGCGTCGGCGACATCGTGTCCGCAGCAGTACACCCCGACGTTCTGGACCACGAAGCGGCTGAAGAAGATCACCACCCGCGTGTGGGACACGACCAGGCAGACGCCGGACTGGCAGGACGTGGAGTCCTGGACGCTGTCGCACACCTTCGCCGCGACAGCGGACGCCACCCATGAGGGCCTGTGGCTGGACAGGATCGACCACGCGGGCCTGGTGGGCGGCACGGCGGTGAACCTGCCGCCGGTCACTTTCGAAGCCGAGTCGCTGCCGAACCGGGTGTTGACCGCTCACGGCACCGCCGACAACTGGCTTCGGATCTCCAGCATCATCACCGAGACCGGCGGCCGGATCAAGGTCGACTACTCCCGGCCCGAGTGCACCGAGGCGATGGTCGAAAACCTGGATCCGCACAACAACACCAAGCGCTGCTATCCGGTGAAGGTCCCCGACCCCAACGATCTGACCGGCAAGGCGCTGGTCACCGAGTGGTGGCACAAGTACCGCGTGGAGCATGTCGCCGAGGACGACCTGCAGTTGTCGAACGAGCATCCGGTGCCGTCGAGGCACACCTGGTACGAGTACGTGGGCAATCCCGCGTGGCACTACGCCGACGACGACGGCCTGTCCAAGCCGGACCGCAAGACGTGGAGCCAGTGGCGCGGTTACGCCCAGGTGAAGACCCAGGTCGGTGACGACCCGGCCACCCGGACGTTGTCCGTGACCACCTTCATGCGCGGCATGCACGGCGACAAGACCAGCCCGTCCGGCGGCACCCGGACGGTGACGGTGCCCGCGTCGTTGGGCTCGGAGACGGTGTACGACGAGGACCAGTTCGCCGGACAAATCCGTGAACAGGTCGTCTACAACGGTGTCGACACCAAGCCGGTGTCCAAGACCGTGCACGTTCCGTGGCGCTCCAACCCGACCGCCAGCCGCACCATCAACGGCGACCTGGTCGAGGCGCGGTTCACCGACACGCAGACCACCTACACCGCCACCGCCCTCGGTGTCGACGGGGACCGGGGCTGGCGCGTATCCCGAGGAAACCAGAGCTTCGACCACACGTACGGCACGATCAACTGGTCACAGGACGACGGCGACTTCGGCAAGACCGGCGACGAGAAGTGCACCACGTACAGCTACAACCGCAACCTCGGCAAGAACCTCACCCAGATGGTCAAGCAGACCACGACCACCGCTCTGGCATGCGGCACGGCACCGACCAGCGTCGACGACGTAATCACCGACGCACGCAGCTACTACGACGGTGCGGCCAGCGTCGACACGGCGCCGAAGTTCGGATCCGTGACCAGGACCGAACAGCTCGAAAACTGGTTGGCCGGTACTGGAACGGTGTGGCAGACCGCCTCCCAGGCCACCTTCGACCCCGCCGGCCGACCGCTGACCAACACCGACATCAAGGGCAACGTCACCTCCACCGCCTACACCCCCACCGTCGGCGGGCCGGTGACCAAGGCCACCACCACCGGACCGGCCCCGTTCAAGTGGGTCACCAGCGAGGAGTACAACCCGTACTGGGGCTCCACCACCAAGGGCACCGACCAGAATCAGAAGACCACCTCGGAGGTGGAGTACGACGCGTTCGGACGGGTCGCGAAGGTGTGGGACTTCGGCTGGTCGAGAAGTGCCAACCTGACCAGGCCGTCGGCCCAGTACAGCTACACCCTCGCGCCGGGCCGCGACGCGTACCCGTACGTCCGGTCGCTGACGCTGAACCCGGACGGCAACTACATCTCCTCGTTCCAGATTCTCGACGCCCTGATGCGTCCCCGGCAGACCCAGTCGATCTCGCTGGGCGGCAGCGGTGACCGGGTGGTCACCGACACCATCTACGACGAGTTCGGGCGAGCGGCGACCTCCTACGGCGCGCACGCCGAGCCGGGCGCGCCCTCGGGCGCGTTGTGGTGGGAACCGGAGTGGTCGGTACCGGCGGTGTCGAAGACCCTCTTCGACCGCGCCTCTCGCGCCACCAACGAGATCTTCCTGTCCGGCGACGGGATCACCAACCTGGTCGAGAAGTGGCGCACCGTCACCAGCCACGAAGGTGACCTGACGAAGGTCACTCCGCCGAAAGGTGGGACTCCGACCACCACCGTGACGGACAGCAAGGACCGGACCGTCGCGGTGCGCCAGCACACCACGCCAGCGGGTGTCGCGGGGGCCTATCAGGAGACCAGCTACGTCTTCAACCGCAAGGACCAGCTGGTCAAGAGCATCGACCCGGCCGGGAACGAGTGGGTCAACGAGTACGACGCCCAGGGCCGCCAGTGGCGGGTCACCGACCCGGACAAGGGCACCACCACCAGCACGTACAACGAGTTCAACGAACTCGTCAAGACCACCGACGCCAACAACGAGGCCCTGTGGTACGTCTACGACCAGATCGGCCGCAAGACCCAACTACGTGACGGCTCCGCGACCGGCGCGCTGCGCGCGGAGTGGAAGTACGACAGTCTCTTCACCGGCCAGTCCGGCTTCAAGGGCCACCTGTCCCAGACCATCCGGTACGAGCCGGCCGGTTCGAGTAACGCCTATCGATGGCGGGTGGCCCAGTTCGACAGCCGCTACCAGCCGAGCGGGGTCGACTACGTCATTCCGGCGGTGGAGACGGGTCTGGATGCGACCTACACCTACGCGTACGGCTACTCGGAATTCACCGGGACCCAGACGTCGATCTCGTATCCCGGGGCCGGTGGGCTCGTCACGGAGAAGCTGACGACCGACTACGACTCGACGACCGGTATGCCGACCCGGCTGGACACCAGCCTCACCGGTTCGGCGGGCACCATGGCCACCGCCTCATACACGGCCTTCGGAGAACGGTCCGGAGCGATCTACAAGATGCCCGGCGGCAAATACACGAAGGACGTCGTCTACCGGGAGGAAGGCACTCGACGCGTCAAGCGCACCACCGTGGAGCGCGAAACCGTCGCCGGTACGGTCTCCGACCGGAACTACGAGCACGACGACGCCGGCAACATCACGTCCATTGCCGAGACACCCCAGGTAGGCGAGACGGACACCCAGTGCTTCCGGCAGGACGCGCTCGGCCGGCTGACCACCGCCTGGACCCCGAAGAGCGGAGTGGACTGCAAGCCCGACCCGACCGTCGCCAACCTGGGCGGGCCGGCACCGTACTGGCACGACTGGACCTTCGACTCGACCGGCTCACGGTTGACCGAGACCAGCCACACCGCCGGTGGCGACACCACCCGCGACTACACCCTGCCGGAGGGTGGGCAGGGCGTCGTCCGGCCACACGCCGTGACCCAGATGTCCACCACCGCCCCCGGACAACCGGCCGTGGTGTCGAAGTACGGCTACGACGAGGCAGGTAACACCATCTGCCGGCCGTCGGGAACCACCGCCAACGACTGCACCACCGCAGCGGGCAGCCAAACCCTGAACTGGAGCGCCGAGGGCAAACTCGCCACCGTCACCACCGGTGGGCAGACCATCGAAACCAATATCTACGACCCTGACGGCGTACGGCTGATCCGCCGCGACGCCACCGGAACCACCCTCTACCTACCCGGGCAGGAGATCCGCCGCGAAGGTGGCATCAACACCGGAACCCGCTACTACACCTTCGCCGGCACCGTCTGTGCCAGCCGCACCGGCAGCTCCGCGATCACCAGCCTGACCTGGCTCTACCCTGACCACCAGGGAACCCAACAGGTCGCCATCAACGCCGGAACCCAGGCTGTCACCGTCCGCCGCCAGACCCCCTACGGCGACGGCCGCGGCGAGAATCCTGTCTGGGTCAACAGCAAGAGCTTCGTCGGCGGTGACAACGACCCCACCGGTCTGGTCAACATCGGCGCACGGCACTACGACAAGACCCTCGGCCGGTTCATCTCCGTCGACCCGGTCATGGACCTGACCGACCCGCAACAGTGGAACGCCTACACCTACGCCTACAACAGCCCGATCACCAGTTCTGACCCCACGGGGATGCGGCCCGACTGCGGTGGCGGCACCGGCGACTACGAGTGCAGCAGCAACGTCCCCAAGGCCAATCCCAAGATCAACAAGGGTAACTGGCCCGACACCAAGAGCAAGAACAGGGTGGGTTCGCAGAAGCCGGTCGAAGAAGCACGCGAACGTGCGCGTAAGCAGCGCGAGTGCAAGGCCAGCTTCTGGTGCCGCAATGCGGACAAGGTCGGCCTGGCCGCCGGCATCGTCGTCGGTGTCGTTGTCGGCGTGGCCTGCACCGTCGGTACGGGCGGTACGGGCGCGGTCGGGTGCGCGGTCATCAGCGGCGCCATCGGTGGCATCGTCGATTCCTACGTCGGTAATCTCCTCGACGCCGAAGAGGAAAGCGACGGGCAGATCGCTCGCGAAGCACTCCTGAGCGGAACCCTCGGCGCCGTGTCCGGTGGCGTCGGGGCGGGTATCGCCGGGCGTCTAGCCGGGCGTGCCGTTCCTACAAGCTGTCTCGGTAACAGCTTCACGCGTGAAACCCGAGTGGTCATGGCCGACGGCACGACCAGAGCGATTAAGGACGTTGAGGCAGGGGACATCGTCCTCGCCACCGACCCGGAAACCGGAGAAACAGCCGCCAAGGCTGTCGCCGCGACGATCATCGGCGTAGGAAGCAAGAACCTCGTCCGGATCACCGTCGACAACGACGGAGAGGACGGCGATGCGACGGGCAACGTGATCGCCACCGACGGACACCCCTTCTGGGTACCAGAACTCGGACAGTGGCGCGACGCCACCGACCTCGCCCCAGGCCAGTGGCTGCAAACCTCCGCCGGTACCCACGTACAGATCACCGCTGTCCAACGATGGGCACAAATCGCCCAGGTACACAACCTCAACATCGCCGACATCCACACGTACTATGTAATCGCCGGCGCGACGCCGGTCCTGGTTCACAATTGCCCATCTGGTGGTGGAGGCTTCCTCTCGCGTCTTTTTGGAGGCGGCAAGTCGGGATCCAGTGCCGTCCGCGAGCCGAATGCTACTGTCGGGAATCTTCGTGGAATCGGGCATGACAATGTGGATGCGAACGGTAATTGGATATCCGACCCCGCCAAGGGATCTGCCGTGAGGTCCATGACGGATGAGCAGCTCATCAGGAGTACAACTCAGCCCGCCGGCGGGGATATGAGTCTCCTAAGATATCATGACGAAGACAACTATCTAATTGAAGGTAATCACAGGGCGGCCGAGTTGATTCGGCGGGCTAGTAGCGACAATTACCCCGGAATTACCGACGCCACGCCGATCTACATTCATCTTTGGCCAGGGAGTGGCTGACATCGAGCTGGCGTATGCATTTCAAAAGAGCGGCCCTGCGCGGCACTAGGGCCGCTCTTTTGCGGGAGAGGAGCGATTTGGTGAGGGCTTTGGGTGACTGCGAAGCTGGTTCCATCCTGAAGAACCTTGCTTTGCTTGAGATCCGCGCCATGGCGCGGAGACGGAAGCCTATGGAATGGTGGCCGGGCGATGATTACGTAGCTTGTATCGGGTGGCTTGCAGATCTGTGCCACAACTTTCCAGATACTTCGCGCCGGACGCAAGGATTTCGTGCATCGTTACGTCGGATCGCGCTGCGAGAGCGTCCTTTTTATTACGCGTGGCAATTGGCCGATCAGATGGGCCGCGATTGGATCACTAGTCGGCTCGCTGATGAAGGAATCATGTGGAAGCCTCCGATTGTGCGCGAGTAATAGCCGTTCTGGATCGTCTTCTCGCTCTCGGGCGCTTGTGGACGCCTGCGTTCGCGCCGGTTGCTGTCACGGCTGATGTCAGATGATCATATAAATCTATTGATCTCGATTTGTGCCTGCAGCACGTTGGGATTCGGCGCGACGGGCTCGCACGCCATGCCAGAGGCTGGCAGCCTGACGGCGCCGTATCGTGTAGTGACGCTCCGCCAGTCGCTGGTTGTGCGTAAATGGTCGGCTTCGGGCGGCGAACATAGAGGCTCCGTCCGGGTTCCGGGGTTCGCGTTGCTGGCGCCTCGGCGTTTGGGTGGGCGTGCGCGCGGGGCCGTATGGTGATAAAGCAGGCCGCATTATCTGGTACGACCGCCTGGGATCGTCATGTAGATGGTTGGCTATGGGGCTGGGGCAGTTCGGGCTGGTGGTGTGTTTGCGCCCGTGCGTTCGGGTGTGGCGCGAGGCCGTCGAAGACGATGGCGAGCGCGCGGGCTTTCACCTCGTCGTCGAGGTTTGTGTGTGCGGCGGCTCGGGAGGTGGCAACTAGCAAGGCGTAGACCTCGGGTAATTCGACATCGTCCCGAACGGCGCCGGCTTGCTGGGCATGCTGGAGAAGCGCGCCGACGGCTCGGCGTAGTTCGTTCGATGCTTGAGTGGCTTCGCCGTCGCTGTCGCCGCCGGCGTCGAGCAGAGCCTCGGTTATGGCGATCTTCGTTACCGCGTCGGCGACGAGGTGGCGAAAGAAGTCGAAGAATGCGGTGCCGGGATCCGTGGTAACGAGCAACGCTTCGGCCTGCTCGCGCAGGCGATCGAACCGCCTGACGAGAACGGCCTCCAGCAGTGCTGCCTTGGTGGGGAAGTGGCGGAAGACCGTGGCGATGCCAACCCCGGCCAGGCGGGCTACCTCCTCCGTCGACGCGGACTCGCCGCCCTTGCCGAAGACCTCTTCGGCAACGTCCAGGATGCGCCCGCGGTTGGCTCGCGCATCGACGCGTCGCGCCCGCCCGTCGCCAGTCTGGCTCATGTCGGAGGTACTCATCGCTCCTCGCCTGCTTGATATGCGAAGTCGTGACTCCGTATAATCGGAGCGGAGACTTCGGATCATACTCGTTCGCGGACGGACCCACGCCGATGACAGAGAATCGCATGGCTCGACCCCTTAGCCCGCGAGAGGTCTTCCTGGCGCTCGTGGACGGCGTTGCGGAGGGTCGTTGGGACGAACTTCCCAGCCTCTACGCGGAACAGACCCACGTCGTGCACCCGTTCGACCCGCTTCGTGCCCCCGCGCTGCGCACCCGCGACGAACTTCGCGAGCACTTCCGGCCGACCGACGCCAGCCCCCGGCTGCACCGTCGCGCGGCCAACATCACCATCCACGAAACAACCGATCCTGAGGTCATCATCGCCGAGTTCGAGTATCAGGGCACCGTCGCTGACACCGGGGAGCGATTCGCACTGCCCGGCATCTTCGTGCTCCGGGTGCGCAATGGCGAGATTGTCAGCTCCCACGACTACTTCGACCATCTCTCCGCCGCTCGAATCCGCGGCCAGCTCGACGGGCTTGTCGCAGCCGTCAACGCGGCCCCCACGACGTCGACGTAACACAGCGCGGAGCCGTGCCAGCCGCGATCCGGTAGCTGCGCCCATATTTGTGAGGCTCTCAAGGGGATTCGCCCAGATCAAAAGACCCGGCACCGTGGATACGATGTTGGGGTGGCCGCGCCCCTGCTCCTGCTGCTCGGGTTTCTCGCGGCGTGGCTCGGGGTGACCTGGTTCCTGATGTCGTCGGGTTCCGGCGCTCGGCGGGTACGCCGGACCGTCGGCCAACTCCTGGCGGGACTGCTGGTCGCCGGGTTCGCGACGCTCTCGGCGCTCGGCGTCGGGCAGGCACTGGACGAACTGGGCCCGTCGTGGCGGGCGGCGACCGGGGGCGGCACAGCAGGTTCGTTCACCGCCGAGTCGATGTGGGCCGGCGGGCCGGCGGTCCGCGACCGGCAGTGGCGCGGAACCTTCGTGAGCACCGATCGGTCGGTCGTCCGGCGAGACGTGAAGCTGGCCGACGTCCCCGTTCAGATCGAGATCGGATCGTCCGTGCCCGCACGGGACACCGGAGGGGCCGTTGTCTACGGTGCCGGGTTCCCCACCGCCGTACTGGGGAACCTGGTCGTCCCGCCAGTGGTCGTGCTCGTCTGGGGGCTGGCTGGATGGTTCCTGGTGCGCAGGCTGCGCCGTCGAGCCGCTGGTTCACGGCGGGAGTCCGCCACCGAGGCCGCCTGTACACACCTCAGGTGGCGGACAGGTTCCGGACGAAGGCCCGCCAGGCGTACGGGGTGAAAGCGAGGTTTCCGGCGTCGCGGTCCTTGCTGTCCCGGACGAGTACGACTCCGGTCAGGTTGTCCGCCACCTCCACACAGTTGTTGCCACTGGAACCGCTGCGGGTGGACTTGCGCCACCGGGCGCCGGTCAGGTTGTCCATGACCTCATCACTTCCTCGATCAGCTCTATCGACTGCCAGGTGGGCAGGGCGACGTTACGAACACTCTCCCACCTTGCCAGGAGAGTCTCCACATCCTCGATGCGGTCCACCACGGTCCCGCCGAGCTGGTTGTCCATGAAGCCGACCCAGCCGCCGTCGTCCGACCGGGCCAGCACGAACGAGCCTTCCAGCCCGACGTGCAGGCCGACCTTGATCGGAATGACGTGCACGCTCACGTTCGGTCGCTTGGCGAACTGGATCAGGTGGGAGAGCTGTCCGGCCATCACCGTGGCGTGCTCCTCGCTGAACCGGCGCAGCGCCGATTCGTCGAGCACGGTGGTGACCTGGGGCGGATGCTCCTGGTCCAGGATGGCCTGGCGAGCCAGGCGAGCCGCGACGAGGGCTTCCACCTCGTCCTCGGTGAGTGTGACGTCGCCACGGATGACCGCTCGGGCGTAGTCCTCGGTCTGAAGCAACCCGGGGATCAACATCGGCTCGAAGCAGCGCAGTTGTTTCGCCGCCCGCTCGGCCTCCAGCCAAGGACGGAACCAGGTTGGCTCGCCGTCCCGGGCGGCCAGTTTCAGGAGCGAGACGAAGAGATCACCGGTGCCGAACACCATGTCGGCGCGGGAGAGGTACACCTCGTCCAGCGGGCGTTGGCCCAGTTCCACCGCCGAGACCATGGAAGCGGAGTAGTTCGCGCGTCTTCCGTACTCCTCCTGGCTGAGGTGGGCGGTGGCCCGCATCCGGCGTAGTTGGGCGCGGATCAGGTCCGCCGTGGGTGTCGGCTCGTCCGCCACAGTTCCTCCACAGTCTTCCGAAGCTTCCAATGGGCACGGTCGGTGACGACGATCCCCGCCGAGAGCATGCCGAGGCCGTGGTCGATGGCTTCCGAGAGTAGGGCAGTCGCAGCAGAGTGTCACCAGCGGAACTGCTCGGGAGTTGCCGAGAGGACGGGCGGAACCGCGTGGGAGGCCGCCCGGGGCGGCAACGTCGGACGGCCTCCCCTTCCAGTCGAGCGAGGAGGGCCGGGATGAGTTGGCTACGTCGTACCCCGAAAGATCGACACCGCCGGGACTGGCGGCGGCTCTGGCGCTACTGCCGGTGTGGCCTCCGGTGGCGTTGCCCGGACAGCGTGCCGCAGCGCCCGATGCCCTTCCCGCCTCCGACGCTCGGGGCGGGCTCGGCGGTCCGCCGGCCCTCGAACCGGTCGACCAACCAGGGGCCACGGTGGCGGCTCTCCGCTGGAGTGCCGGCCGCTGAGCAGAGTCGATGACCGGCGGCCCGGGTACGGCCAGCAGTGCGGCGGGTCCGGTCCGCCCACACGTGCCACGGCGGCCGATCTGGCTCTGCCGGGTGTGCGCGACCGACTGGCCCTGCCTGACCGCCCGTACCCTGCTCCCGCTCGACTACGTCGCCGACCCGGTCGGACTCTCCGTCTTCCTCGCCAGCACGATGCAGGAGGCGATCGCCGACCTGCACCGGCTCAATCCGGCCGCCGGACCCGACCCGAAGGCCATGTACGCCCGATTCCTCGGCTGGGCGGAGCCACGACTGCGGATCGCCCGCAACCGCAGCCGAGTAGGGTCGGCGGACGAGCGAAGGGAGCCACCGGTGCCGGAACGCACGATCGCCGACTTCTGGTTCGATCCCGCCTGCCCGTACACCTGGACGACCTCGCGGTGGCTGCTGGAGGTGGCCAAGGTCCGGCCGGTGGAGGTGCGCTGGCACGTGATGAGCCTGTCGGTGCTCAACGAGGGCCGGGACGACGACCCGGAGGGCGACCCCGACGGCTACCTCTGGGTGCCGGTGCGGATCTGCGCCGCCGTCCGGCAGAAGTACGGTCAGGAGGCGCTCGGCCGGCTCTACACCGCGATGTGGACCGTCGCACGTGGCGACGGGAACTGGCTCGGCGAGCTGCACGCCTCGCTGACCGCCGCCGGACTGCCGCCCGAACTCGCCGAGGTCGGGACGTCGACGGAGTACGACGACGCGGTCCGGGCCTCGCACGCCGAGGGGATCGGCCTGGTCGGCGAGCACGTCGGCACGCCGATCATCGCGGCGACCGGACCCGACGGCCGGCGCGTCGCCTTCTTCGGCCCGGTCATCTCCCGGATCCCTCTCGGCGAGGAGGCCGGGCGGCTCTGGGACGGAACGCTGCTGGTGGCCGGCGTACCCGGTTTCCACGAGCTGAAGGGTGCGCCGCACGCGGAGCCGCAGCTCGACTATCCGGGCTGACTGCCGCCTGGCCACGGTCCATCAGGGCTTGCGCGCGACCCCGCAGAACACGTCCACCTCGTCGGGCAGTTCGACACCGGGCCCGGGGCGCCAGCGCGGCGTGGAGACGACACCGGGCTCCAGCAACTCCAGGCCGTCGAAGAACCTGGTCAGCTCCGCCGGACTGCGCGAGACGTACGGCGTGCCGGCCTCGAACGACATCTTGGTCGCGGCGTCCTTCGCCTCGCGGTCGACGACATTGGTGCCGTCGTTGACCACCAGGTAGCTGCCGGACGGGAGTGCGTCCACCAGCCGGGCCACGATCTCCCGGGCGCGGTCGTAGTCGAGCACGTTGCCGAGGATTCCCAGCATCATCAGCGCGATCGGCTGGTCGAAGTCCAGGGTACGGGCGGCACCGCGCACGATCTTGTCCGGCTCGTGCACGTCGGCGTCGAGGTAGTCGATCACCCCGCCGGGGCTGCTGGCGAGCAGTTCCCGGGCGTGCATCAGCACCAGGGGATCGTTGTCGACGTAGACGATCCGCGACTCCGGGGCGATCCGCTGGGCGACCTCGTGGGTGTTGTCGGCGCTCGGCAACCCGGTGCCGATGTCCAGGAACTGGCGGACTCCCCGCTCACCGGCGAGCAGCGTGACTGCCCGGACGAGAAACGCCCGGGAGACCCTGGCGACCTCGACGACCCCCGGGAAGACCTCCCGGACCTGGTCGCCGAGCCGGCGATCGGCCTCGAAGTTGTCCGTGCCGCCCAGCCAGTAGTTCCAGACCCGGGCGCTGTGCGGAGCGGTCGTGTCGAGGATGGACGGAGGCTTCCCGATCGGGACGGCCGGTTCCGGGTTGTCGGTCAACGGAGAACGTCCTTCCGGGCGAGGCGAGACGGAATGGTGCCGGTGCGACGCAGCGTAATGCGTGCCGGCCGCGAGCATCATCCCGAGCGGACCGGCCCCGGTGTCATCCTTCTGTCCGTTCGCGCCGCCAGGCGAGAAGCCGGTGGTACGCCTCCAGGCCGTCCGGCACCCAGGCCCACTCGGCGAGCCGCCGGTGCAGCTCCTCCTCGCCGAGGAAGGTGTGCCAGGCGACCTCCTCCGGCTGCGGCTCGACCGGCGGTGTGCAACGCACCTCGTAGACGGCGGACCACCAGGTGTGCTCGGGCGTCTCGTAGAGGAACGTGAACAGCGGAACCGGGGCGGGCAGCCCGGAGACCCCGAGTTCCTCCTCGGCCTCGCGCAGGGCCGCCTCGTCGTACGACTCGCCCGCGCCGACCACCCCACCCACGAACATGTCGTACCGGGACGGGAAGACGAGCTTCTCGGCGGTACGGCGGTGCACGAAGATCCGCCCCGCCGGATTCCGGGCCAGTACGAAGACGCAACGGTGCCGCAGTCGGCGCGCGTACGCCTCGCCGCGCGGTGCCTGCCCCACCACCCGGTCGTACTCGTCGACGATGTCCAGCAACTCATCCGCGGAACGGGGCAACTGCTCGGTCACCCGCCCATCCAACCAGCAGCGGTGTAGTCGATGAACGCCCAGGTGAGGCACTATGCGTACATGCTTGATCAGGATCTCGTCGTGCCCAGGGGAAAGCCGATCATCCGACCGGCGGAACCGGGCGACGTCGACGTACTGCACCGCTTCGTACACGAACTCGCCGAGGCGGAGCAGTTTCCCGGGCAGGTCACCGCCCAGCCGGCGGACCTGACGGCGGCGCTGTTCGGTCCGCACGCCGTCGCCGAGGCCGTGGTCGCCACCGTCGACGGGTTGCCGGCCGGGTTCGCCCTGTTCTATCCCACCTACAGCACCGTGCTCGGCCGCCCCGGCATCCACCTCGAAGACCTGTACGTCCGTCCCGAGCACCGGGGCGGCGGGCTGGGACGGGCGCTGCTCGCCCACCTCGCCGAGCTGGCCGTACGCCGAGGTGGCGCCCGGCTGGAGTGGTGGGTGTTGCACACGAACGATCCGGCGTTGCGTTTCTACGCCCGGCTGCACGCCCGGGCGCTCGACGAGATCGCGGTGATGCGCCTCGACGGCGACCTGCTGCACGCCCTCGCGGGGGAGGTGGGGGTGCCTGCCGCAGGAGTGTGACCGGTACGTGCGTGACCGGCTCGACCAGGACCGGAACGTCTGGCTCTGTACGCTCCGACCCGGTAGCAGCCCGCACGTCACGCCGACCGGGGCTGTGACAGTGCCGGTCGGGGCCGTCAGGTGCCGGAACGCGGGGTCGGGGATCGGCGTACCTCCCTGACCGCCCAGCGGACGGACTGGTGGACCAGTACGCCGACGCCGGTGTTCAGGATCGCCAGTCCGGACGCGCCGACCAGTCCCGGTTCGACCCCCGTGACGCCGGTGACCACGAGCATGATCGGCCACCCCAGAGCCGAGCCGACCAGTGCCGTCCGCCACCAGCGTCCGAACAGCACGCCGATCAGGATCAAGGTCGGGATCACCGCGCCTCCTCTCCCTCGATTCGACGATAGGCCGAAAACCGGTTGCCGCGCCTGGCGGGTTTACCGGACAGTTGGGCGCATGACGTTCTGACGGCAGCACCTCGCCCAGCCCGAGCCCCCGGCAGCGCCACCCCGCGCCCCGGTGAGCCGTGGCTCCGTCCGTCCGTACCCTCCGAGGAAGAGAACGTCCTTGTCACAGCAGGAGTCCCTGCCGCCGCCGACCCGTACCACGGAATCGGCCACCGTCACCGTGTTCGCCTCCGAGCGCAGTTGGATCGAGTCCGATGCCGTCGTGCAGTGCCACCAGGTGGCCGCCCTCGATGGCATGATCCACGTCGCCGCCATGCCGGACCTGCACCCCGGCAAGGGTGCCCCGATCGGTGCCGCCATGGCGTCGACCGTGCTGTACCCGCACCTGGTGGGGTCCGACATCGGCTGCGGCATCGCCGTCTTCCCCGTCGACCTGAAGCGCGTCGTACCCGAGCGGCTCGCCGGCCGGTTCCCCGACCTCGACCGCGCCCTGGATCCGGATCGGGATGCCGACGACCCGGCCTGGGCCGTCGTGGACGGCGGCATTCCCGGCGGTCATGTCGAGGGTCTGGGAACGGTCGGCCGGGGCAACCACTTCGTGGAGCTGGCGCGGATCCAGGACGTCCTCGACCCGGGCCACACGACCCGGCTCGGGCTCGCCGCCGGGGACGTCGTCCTCATCGTCCACAGTGGCTCGCGGGGACTGGGCGAGCGGATCCTGCGGGCGCACACCGAGCGGCACGGCGCGGGTCCCGCCGCCGACCCGGCCGCCTACCTCGCCATGCACGACGACGCCGTGCGCTGGGGATCGGTCAACCGCCGGCTTCTCGCCGCCCGGGTCCTGCACGCCCTGGGCGCCGAGCCCACCGAGCCGATCGTCGACCAGAGCCACAACCTGGTCGAGGTCCGCGACGGGGTGTACCTGCACCGCAAGGGCGCCGCGCCCGGTGACGGCCGCGACGTGCTCATCGCCGGCACCCGGGGCACCTACTCCCACCTGGTGGCCGCGCACGCCGGGCCGGAGGCCAACCGGTCGGTGGCGCACGGGGCGGGCCGCAAGATGTCCCGCGCCGACGCCCTGCTCCGGGGCCGGGCCAAGCACACGGTCGAGGAACTGCGCCGTACTCCGGTGGGGTCGATCGTGGTGTGCGGCGACCGCCAACTGCTGTTCGAGGAGGCGCCGACGGCGTACAAGCGGATCGAACAGGTGATCGCCGACCTTGTCGACCACGGCCTGGCCACACCCGTCGCCACGACGGTCCCGCTGGTCACGTACAAGACTCTCGACCGGTCCAGGGGCGACGCCGGGTCCACCTCCCGACGGGGCCGCCAGGAACACCGCCGTACCCGGGGCCGGTCGTGAGCGCGGCAGCCGACCGGGGCCACCTGCTCCTGTCGGCCGGGCGTGGCCCGCAGGAGTGCGCCTGGGCGGTCGCCCAGCTACTGCGTCGACTGGAAGCCGACGCCGCCCGGCAAGGGCTGGCGACGCATCGGACCGAGGCCGTCCCCGGGGATCGGAACGGCACCTACCAGTCGGTCCTGGTGGAGATCTCCGGGAACGGTGCCGAGAAGTTCATCGGTTCCTGGACCGGAACCCTGTGCTGGCAGGCGCCCAGCCCGTACCGGGCGAGCACCGGCCGCAAGAACTGGTACGTCACCGCCCGCCCCTGCCAGGTCGACGTCCCGCAGACACCCTTCGCGGAGTCGGACGTCGACATCGTCGCCTGCCGTACCGGCGGACCCGGCGGGCAGCACCGGAACAAGGCCAGCACGGCGGTGCGGGCGACCCACCGGCCCTCGGGGATCGTCGTCGTGGTCGACACCGAACGGCAGTTCAGCCAGAACCGCCGCCTCGCCCTGGAGCTGATCCGGCGGCGCATCGCGCAAACCGACACCGCCGCCGGCCGCGCCGTCACCACCGCCCGCTGGCGCATCCACGACGAACTCGTGCGCGGCAACCCCACCCGCGTCGAGCGACCGGTGTGACGGCTCGGTCCCCTGCCTCGATACGCTCCCGGAATGGGTGACGAGGAAACCACGCCGGCCGTCTTCTCGAACCGCTTCGCGGACGCGGTCGGTCCACAGGGGCCGGAGCCGAGCCGGGACAGTTGCCGATGTGTCGGCCACTCGCCGGCCACCCGACCGGCGACGGTGGAGTTCCACGGGGAGCGACAGGACACCTCGGGCGAGGCCTGGCAACGGCTGCTGGAGCTGATCGACGAGGCGGCGGCCGACGGACGGGCGCTCTTCAAGCCGTTCGTGGAGTTGAGCGCCGGGCATCGGCGACAGATCGTCACCCTGCCGCCGACGATCGCGAAGCTGACCGAGGTCAGGCACCTGGTCCTCTACGGCACCAACCTGGTACGGATCCCGCCGGAGATCGGGGCGATGACGAACCTTGAGGAGTTCGATCCGTACACCTCGCATCGCCTGCACTGGTACCCGTACGAGCTGACCAGGTGCACGAAGCTCCGCTCCAGCACGGTGAGCACCCGCGTCCTGTACGGCAACTTCAAGTTCCGGCCGCCGTTCCCGAGCCTGCGGCCGGTGACCACGGCGGCCGAGGCCGACTTCGACGCGCTCGACCCCGGCGTGTGGGGAGCCGACCGCATCCGGACGTGCAGTGTCTGCGACCAACCGGTCGACCGCGAGGTGCACCAGGTCTGGATCTCCCGAGCGGTCGGCACGGACGTGCTGCCGTTCCTGGTCAACGCGTGCTCCACGGCATGCGTGGCGGCGCTGCCGCAGCCGCACAAGGGTTATGTTCCGACACCGCACACCGGCGGCCCCGACCTCGTCCAGCCCCCGGCCGGCCGCTGAGCCCGCCCGGCGCGCGTCGGCACCGGATTCAGCCGACTCAGCCGACTCAGCCGACTCAGCCGACTCAGCGGGCTCAGCGGAGGATCAGCACCGCGAGCGTGCCGATGGTCGCGTTGGCGGTCACGTGGACCAGGTAGGGGATCAGGATGCCGCCGCTGCGCAGCCGCATGAGGCCCAGGGCGAACCCCCAGGCTCCGGCCATGACCATCCCGACGACCCCGGACGGAAAGCCGGCGAAGTGCGCGACCCCGAACAACCCGGCTTGCAGCACCACCGCGACCCTGGGGCCCCAGACCGCCGCGAGTTCGGTCAGCAGCACCCCCCGGAAGAGCATCTCCTCCCAGACCGGATTGATCGCGGCGAACGCCACGATGCCCAGGATCGCGAGCCCGAGCGGCAGGTTCCGCAGCTCCCGCAGGTATTCGGCCGGCTCGGGCCGGACCGTGAGCGCCCATGCCGTGAGTGCCGCCGCGCTGAGGACCACGGTGCCCAGGCCGAGCCACGGCGCCTCGGGCGTCAACGACCCGCGGGCCAGCCAGGGCGCGGCCGGACCCAGCGCGGCGTGACGACCGGCGAGCAGCAGACACGCCAACGGAAGTACGCAGACCAGGACCGTGGTGACCGCCGGGGGCCAGCCACCGAGAATCCCCACCGCGAAGCAGCCGAAGAGCGGTCCGATGAAGACCGCCGCGCGGATCGCCGCCGGCGAGCGCAGGAGACCCGCAGCGACGACGAGTACGGCCACCGCGACGCCGACGATCGCGGTCCGGGCGGGTGCCTCCGGACGGATCGGCACGGCGGTGCATGCGCCCAGGGCGACGATGCAGGCTCCGGTGAGCATTGTCCGAAGATCGGTGGAGCGGGCGCCCTGGAAGGGCACCGACACCACAGGAGAGCCGATATCGCGCACAAGCAGCGAGACTGCCACACCCCGGCAAACATCTCGACTCTGTGCGGTGGCCGCGACGACGGCCGTGCGACCCCCTGTGCCGCCGGTCAGCCGGGCCGGGCGGTTCCGGTCAGCCGGGCCACTGCCACTGGGCGACCTGGGGGTGGTCCTCGCCGTACCGGCGGGTGTGGTCGCGGCATTCCTGCCGCGCGTCCGCCATCGTCTGGCGGAGGTGGGCGGCCCGGGTGGCGAGGCCGGGTACCCGGTCGATCACGTCCATGACCAGGTGGAACCGGTCGAGGTCGTTGAGCATGACCATGTCGAACGGTGTGGTGGTGGTTCCCTCCTCCCGGTAGCCACGGACGTGCAGGTTGTCGTGGTTGGTACGCCGGTAGGTGAGCCGGTGGATCAGCCACGGGTAGCCGTGGTAGGCGAAGATGATCGGCTTGTCGCGGGTGAAGATGGTGTCGAACTGGGCGTCCGGCAGCCCGTGCGGGTGCTCGGTCGCGGGTTGCAGCCGCATCAGGTCGACGACGTTGACGACCCGGACCCGCAACTGGGGCAGGTGCTGGCGGAGCAGGTCGGCGGCGGCGAGGGTCTCCAGCGTGGGTACGTCACCCGCGCAGCCGAGCACGACGTCGGGCTCGCGGCCGGTGTCGGTACTGGCCCAGTCCCAGATTCCCAGGCCGCGCTGGGTGTGCAGCACCGCCTGCTCCATCGAGAGCCAGGTCGGCGCGGACTGCTTGCCGGCGACGACGACGTTGATGTAGTGCCGGCTGCGCAGGCAGTGGTCCATCGTGCAGAGCAGGGTGTTGGCGTCGGGCGGCAGGTAGACCCGGACGATCTCGGCCTTCTTGTTGGTGACGTGGTCGATGAAGCCGGGATCCTGGTGGGAGAAGCCGTTGTGGTCCTGCCGCCAGACGTGGCTGGAGAGCAGGTAGTTGAGCGAGGCGAGAGGTCGACGCCACGGGATGTCACGGGTGACCTTGAGCCATTTGGCGTGCTGGTTCAGCATCGAGTCGACGATGTGGACGAAGGCCTCGTAGCTGGTGAAGACGCCGTGCCGACCGGTCAGCAGATAGCCTTCGAGCCAGCCCTGGCAGAGGTGTTCGGAGAGCACCTCCATCACCCGTCCGGTGGGGGAGAGATGGTCGTCGCCGGGCTCGATCCGACCCAGGAAGGCCCGGTCGGTGACGTCGAAGACGTCCGCCAGCCCGTTCGACTCGACCTCGTCCGGTCCGAACAGCCGGAACCGGTCCGGGTTCGCCGTGATCACGTCCCGGAGCCAGCCGCCGAGCGCCCCGGTCGCGCCGATCATCGGCTCGCCGGGCCGGTCCACCACGACGGCGTGGTCGCGGAAGTCGGGCAGCACCAGGTCGTGCAGCACGGTGCCGCCGTTGGTGTGCGGGTTGGCGCTCATCCGCCGGTGCCCGCGCGGCGCCAGTCCGGCCAGGTCCGCGACCGGCGCGCCGGTCGCGTCGAACAACTCCTCCGGCCGGTACGAGCGCAGCCACCGCTCCAACTGGGCCAGGTGCTCCGGGTTGTCCCGTACGCCCTCCAACGGAACCTGGTGGGCCCGGAACGTGTCCTCGATCCGTTCCCCGTCGACCTCGGCCGGCCCGGTCCAGCCCTTCGGGGTACGCAGCACCAGCATCGGCCAGCGCGGCCGTTCGATCCGCTCGCCGCCACGGGCCCGGCGCTGGATCTCGGCGATCTCGTCGAGCACCCGGTCGAGGGTGGCCGCGAGTTCCCGGTGTACCCGGGCCGGCTCGTCGCCCGCCACCAGGTACGGCTGGTAGCCGAAGCCGCGCAGCATCGACAGCAGGTCGTCCGGCGGGATCCGGGCGAGCACGGTCGGGTTGGCGATCTTGTATCCGTTGAGGTGCAGGATCGGCAGCACCGCACCGTCGCGCGCGGGATTGAGGAAGACGTCGGAGAACCAACTGGCGGCCAGCGGCCCGGTCTCCGCCTCGCCATCGCCCACCACGCACGCCACCAGCAGGTCGGGATTGTCGAACGCGGCCCCGTACGCGTGCGACAGCGAGTACCCCAGTTCGCCGCCCTCGTGGATCGACCCCGGCACGTCCGCCGCGACGTGGCTCGGGATCCCGCCCGGGAACGAGAACTGCCGGAACAGCCGGCCCATCCCGGCCTCGTCCCGGCTCACCGACGGGTACACCTCGGTGAAGGTCCCCTCCAGCCAGGTGTTCGCGATGATCGCCGGGGCGCCGTGACCGGGCCCGGTCACCAGCATCGCGTTCAGGTCGCGCGCCACGATGGCCCGGTTGAGGTGTACGTAGACCAGGTTGAGCCCCGGATCGGTGCCCCAGTGGCCCAGCAGCCGGGGCTTGATGTGCTCCCGGGTCAACGGCTCGCGCAGCAGCGGATTGGCCAGCAGGTAGATCTGCCCGACGCTGAGATAGTTGGCCGCCCGCCAGTAGGCGTCGATCCGCCTCAGCTCCTCGTCGGTCAGCCGGAGGTGCGGGTCCAGCGAGGTCTTCATCTCCCGACCCTCTCGCGGGTCGGCCGGATTCGCGACCCGAACGGCGATCTCACCAGCTCACTCCTGTATGTACAAGCCGTGCGAGCCGCGTACGACGATCACCGGGGCGGGGGAGTGGTAGAGCATCGCCTGGCTGACCGCGCCGAGCATCCCCCGCCACGGCTCGTCGCCCCGGGCACTGACCACCACGACCTCGGCCCGGCTGGCCTCCTCCGTCAGCGCCGCCTCCGGGTCACCGATCCGCGCCTGCTGTCTGACCGATACCGACGGGTACTTCCGCTGCCAGGGCGCGACCGCCTCGGCCAGTTGTCCGACCGCCTCCGCCGGAAGGTCACCGGTCGTCTCGTCCGGATCCCAGACCTGCACCACGACGAGGTCGGTCGCGTGCCGAGAGGCGGTGTCGAAGGCGAAGTCCAGGGCCCCTAGTGAGCTGGTGGAGCCGTCCACGCCGACCACCACCGGCCCGGTCGACGGGAGCGTCTCCCGGGCGACCAGCACGCTGCATCCGGCGCGGGCGGCGATCTGTACGGCGGTGGCGTCCGAGTCGGCGGGTACGTCGGGGTTGACCGTCAGCCCACCGTCGCCGATCACCAGGAGCGCGGCCGAGCCCGACTCGCGTAGCAGTGTGGTGATGACCGGCCCTTCGATCAGAGCGGAGGTCGCGGTGATCTGCCGCTGGGCCTCGGCGGCAGTCCGGATCGACCGGTCCAGTAACTCCTCGGCGGGCTTGCGGGGCTCCTCCGGCATCGGCTCCGAGGGGTCCGCGACCCAGTTGAACGCGTGCACGATGCGTAGCGGACGCGAGTGCAGCGCCGCCTCCCGGGCCGCCAGCCGTACCGCCGTCATGCTGAGTTGGGAGTCGTCGACTCCGACCACGACCGGCGTCTCGTGCGGGGGGCTCACCGCAGGCACGCGGTCAGCCGGCCCACCGGCCGACCTCCGATGACGTGGCGTATCGAGTCACCTGCCGAGGGTATCCGGGCGTTCCGTCGGATGTGCCGGATTCACCCAGTACGTGCGCCTGGCCGATGGGCCGTCAGTTCTCCACCCGTAACACGGCGATGGTGGCGTTGTCCCGACCGCCCGCGACCAGAGTGTCGGCGAGTATCGCGCGGCTCACCTCGGCCGGGCTGGTGCTCGCGCCGAGCCGATTGGCCAGTCGCTGGTAGTCGAGCTGCTCGGCGACGCCGTCGGTGCAGAGGCAGTAGACGTCGCCCGGCCGGAGCGCGACGCTCAACAGATCCGGCTCCGGGTTGCCGGGGTGACCCACGTACCGGGTGAGCTGGTAGCGCGCGGCGGCGGCCGCTGGCGAGTCGGCCGGGTACCAGCCGTAGACGGCACCGAGCCAGGCGGCCGTGTGGTCGACGGTCAGCAGTTCGAGCAGGCCGTCCCGCAGCCGGTAGGCGCGGGAGTCGCCGATCTGCACGATCCAGGCGGCCGGTTCCGGCGCCGCCGGGCCGCTCCGGTCCGACGCGTCGGGTGCCGTCCGGGCCGACGGCGGGGTCCGGCGCAGCCAACTCCGCTGGCCGGCACCGGGCGGCTCGGCGTCGGCCAGCGGCTCCGGAGTCGCATCGGCCGGCGCCCCGTGCCCCGACGAGGCGGGCGCCGTCGGGGTGAGGACCATGCCGGTGAAGGTGCAGCCGGTCAGTTCGCCCAGCTCGGCGCCGGCGGTCCGGACCCGGAACTGCGCCTCGGCCATGGCCGCGCGGAGCTGACCCGGGCCGATGTCGTGACCTGCGGCGTGCACCGCGGCCACCATGGTCTGCATCGTGGTACTGCCCGCCACGGTGCTGCCACGACCGTCGCCCATTCCGTCGGCCACCGCCAGGAACGGCAGCGTCGGATCGACGTGCAGGACGTCGAAGTTCGCCGCGTAGCGGTTACCCACCCGGGAGCCGCCGGCGACGTGCAGCCGGCGGCCGGCATGGGTGTAGGAACGGGTGACGTCGCCCTCGGCGGGCATCCGATCGGGACCCGTGACAGGGCTTCGGTGCATGGCGGGGAGGTTAGCAGGATTCGCCAACAGCCTGGGCGGTATATGCGAATCATCCCAATTCACCCCGGCTCGTCTCGGCCGAGTACGGCCGGGCCGGGTGAGGTCCACCGTGTACGGATGGCCACGATGCCGCCGCGACGACGGGGCCGGACTGCGAGGATGGAGCCGTGAACCTGCCCGAGATGCTGCGACGGCATCGGCTGCTGGCCGTCGTACGGGGCGAGGACCCGGAGGCGGCCCTGGACAGCGTACTGGTGCTGGCCGAGGCGGGGATCGCGCTGATCGAGGTGGCGGTGACCTCCAAGGACGAGGCCGGGGTGCTGGTACGGGCCCGCGCCGAGTTGGGGCCGGACGCACCACTCGGTGCCGGCATGGTGTTCACCGAGGCGGACGTGGTGCAGGCGGAACAGGCGGGTGCGTCGTTCGTCGTGACACCGGGACTGGTGCCGGCGGTCGCCGAGTCGGTCCGGCTCGGCATCCCCGCCCTGGTGGGCGCCCTGACTCCGACCGAGGTGGTCGCGGCCAGCCTGGCTGGCGCCGCCGCCGTGAAGGTGTTTCCCGCCTCGCTGGGCGGGCCGGCGTACCTGCGTACGCTCCGGGAGCCGTTCCCGGACGTGCCGTTCGTGCCGGTCGGCGGGGTGGACGTCGAGTCGGTACCGGAATATCTCTCGGCCGGCGCGATCGCCGTGGGAGTGGCGGAACCACTGCTCGGAAGCGCTCCGCGCGGCGGCGACCTGGACTCCCTGCGGCTGCGGGCGGCAGCCTTCCGGGCCGCGATCGTGGGTTCCTAGCGAAGCCGACCCGGGGGCGGCCGGGTCAGACCGCGCGGAGTGTGGCCCGCTGCGGGCGGTGGCGTAGCTGATCGACCGCCGCAGCGGTCGCCTCGTCGGCGGGTAGCCAGATGACCAGCTGTTGAGCATCAGGGGTGGGCAGTTCGAGCGTTTCCCGTTCCCATCGCAGCTGGTTGGCGCGCGGGTGGTTGATCGTGAGCGGCACCCGGGGCGGGGGGAGGTGGCGGTGAAGTCGTCGGGTGAATTCGGCGCCGGCGACGGGCGCGAAGTCGGCCGTGAACCATTCGAAGCTCTCGGTCGAGGGTCCGAGCCACAGGTTGAAGACCTGCTCGTCCGCCACCTGGTGCCAATGGACGAAGATGCTCCTGGACCGTGGGTGGGCGAAGACGAATCTGGTGAGGTTGGGCTCCTCGGCGTCCAGCAGCCCGGTGTCGCGCATGACCATCGCGAAGCCGTCGGTGTGGGCGAGGACGTCGCCCAGCCGGTTGGTGACGAAGGCGATGCCGGGCTCAAGGAGTTCGAGTATCCGTCGGACAGCTGGCCGTACGGTCCGATCGGGCGGTGTCGGCCGCGAGTGGCCGGCACACGCACCGCCGCTGATCTTGGCGAGGTAGCGCAGATGGGTGCGTTCGGCTGTATCGAGGCTGAGCGCGTCGGCGAGGGCCCTGATGATGGGCTCGGACGGGTTGCGGTCGCGGCCCTGCTCGATCCTGGTGAGGTACTCGACGCTTATCCCGGCTCGTGCGGCCAGCTCGGAACGTCGTAGCCCCGGTGCGCGTCGTCGCTGGTGCGCCGGAAGCCCCAGATCCTCCGGTCGGAGGCTGTCGCGCTTGGCCCGGACGAAGGTCCCCAACGGCGTACTCACGCTCTGGAGCCTACGTCGCGGTCGGTCGACGGGGACGGGGTGCAGGGTGGCCCTCCGGGGGCCAGCCTGCACCCGGTCTGGTTGATTAGCCGCTGACGACGGACCGTTTACGGCATGAATGACAAGAGCAGGCTCGTGGTTATCATCGGCAGCGTCCGCGAGGGCAGGTTCGGTCCGGTCGTCGCCGGGTGGGTGGCGGATCACGCCCGGGTGCACGGCGGTTTCGAGGTCGATGTCCTCGATCTGGCGGACGTCGACATTCCGTTGTCTCTGCCTGCCGCGCCACCGAAGTTCGCGGGTGACGACTACCCCCGGCCCGAGGGTATGCGGGGCGTCACCGCGAAGCTGGCCGAGGCGGACGCCTTCATCATCGTCACACCCGAGTACAACCACAGCTACCCCGCCTCGCTGAAGGCACTCATCGACTGGCACTTCACCCAGTGGACCGCCAAGCCGGTCGCGTTCGTCAGCTACGGCGGCGCGGCCGGCGGCCGACACGCGGTACTTCATCTCGAGAACGTGCTCACCGAACTACACGCGGTGACCATCCGTGACGGGCTCGCCTTTCCGAACTACTTCACCGCCTGGCAGGACGGTGCACCTCTCGACGCCGCAGCGGCCGGCTACGCCAAGACCCTCCTGGAACAGCTCGCCTGGTGGGCGACTGCCCTGCGTGCCGCCCGAACCGCCGCACCGTACCCAGGCGGAGCGTGAGTTGTTGTGGCGAATGCGAAGGTCGCACCCCTAATGCACAATCATCGACAAATGACGGCCGCTCAGTCGAGACAGAACTCGTTGCCCTCGACGTCCTGCATCACGAGGCACGACTCGTTGTTGTCATCGGCAAGCAGTAGTCGGACGCGTACCGCGCCGAGCGCGACCAGTCGTGCGCATTCGGCCTCGAGCTTGGCCACGCGTTCTTCACCCACGAGCCCGGTGCCGACCCGCACGTCAAGGTGCACCCGATTTTTGACGACCTTGCCTTCGGGAACGCGCTGGAAGAACAGTCGCGGGCCCACACCCGAGGGATCACTGCATGCGGACCATGAACCCTGCTGCTCGGGCGGCAGCGTGCGATTGAAATCGTCCCAGCTGGCAAATCCCTCCGGTGGCGGCGGTAGGACGTACCCCAACACCTCGCACCAGAAACGAGCGACGCGCTCCGGTTCCGCGCAGTCGAAGGTCACCTGGATCTGCTTGACCGATGGCATCGGTCCACCATAAAGGCGGGGTCTTTCGTCGTCTCCACGGGCCCGCCACCCGGCCAGGCGAGGCTAGAGCTGGCGGTGCGCGAAGAGGACCGCTCCTGGAAGGCTCTCGTCGAGGCCGAGCAGCATCTGAGCGTTGACCGTGAATCCGGCATCGCGCAGCCAGGTCGCCACTCGGTCGGGCTGGCGGCGGTGCACGTAAACCTTCATCGGATGACCGCCGTAGCCCTCCGTCTTCAGCCGCGACTCATCGCCGACGTGAAAGCCGAGCAACAGAGGTCCACCGGGACGCAGCACCCGCCGGAAGTGACCAAGAACCGCAGGAATCTCGTTGTCGGGGATGTGGATCAACGACCAGAAGGCGAGCAGGGCGGTGACCGAGGCGTCGGCGAATTGCAGTTCCGTCATCGATCCCACCTCGAACCGCAGGTCAGGGTGCTCCCGCCGGGCAATGTCGATCATTGCGGGTGAGAGATCGATGCCGAAGGCGTCGACGCCCAGCTTGTGTAGGTGGGCAGTGACGTGTCCTGGTCCGCAGCCCACGTCCGCGACCGGCCCGCCGCCGACGGCGTGCACCAGATCGGCGAACAACGCCAGCGCCGCGCGTAGGTAGGGCTCTCCGGCCAGCGCCTCCCGGGTGTAGTCGGAGTAGCTGTCGGCGACCGTGTCGTAGGAGGTCCGGGTGTCTGCCAACCAGCCGTCCGCTCTCCTGCTCCGTGACCCGGAGGTGTTGCCGTCCTCCAGCCTTGTCTCGGTTTCCGTCATCGTTCGGCTCCTCCTGTCGAGCTGGCGTGGAAGCGTAGATCTCGGGAGCCGCGCATGCTACCGGCCTCCACACCAGCTTCGATCAGACGACATGCCGAGCACCCATCAGCGACAGATCCAGCGAGACCGAGCCACGAAAGTCGCCGCCTGCGGCGAGGCAAACGCCAGATCTCTGATTCCGGACACGACGGCCGGACAGCCTGCTCACAGCCCCGGCGTATCAAGTTTAGCCGCGCACGTCTGTCAACTGGGGTTGACAGACGTGGGTTGTCAACCTAAGTTGACAACATGAGTCAGGCAACGGATCTGGCGGCGGCGGCCGGCAGCACCGACCCACGGGTCGGGCTGCGAGCGGTGGTGGCCCTGCGCCGGTTGTTGGAACGCCTGGAGGACGTCCAGGTCGACAACGCCCGGCGCCAGGGCTGGTCCTGGCAGGAGATCGCCGACGTGCTGGAAGTCAGCAAGCAGGGCGTACACAAGAAGCACGCCGGACGCCCGGTGGCGCGTACCCAGGGAGGTTCATGATGTTCGAGCGGTTCACGGTGCAGGCCCGCGACGTGGTCCGGGGGGCCGTGGTGGAGCGCGACCGGTGGGGGCACCGCAGCGTCGGCACCGAGCACCTGCTGCTCGCGCTGCTCGACGAGGAGAGGAGTTCCGTCGCGGGCCTGCTACGACAGGCCGGCGTCGACCCGGAGCGGGTGATCGCGGAGATCGACCGGAAGGTCGGCCGGGACACGGAGGAACTCGGCGACCGCGACGCGGAGGCGCTGCGGTCGATCGGCATCGACCTGGACGCGGTGCGTTCCAAGGTCGAGGAGTCGTTCGGGGTCGGGGCGCTGGAGCCGCCACCGCCCCGACGTGACCGACGCGGACTCTTCAGCGGATGGGATCTCTCCAGCCCGTTCTCGTCCCGGGCCAAGAAGGTGCTGGAGCTGGCCCTGCGGGAGGCGGTCCACCTCAGGCACCGGCAGATCGGGGCCGAGCACATCCTGCTCGGGCTGATCCGAGAGGGAAACGGCCTGGCCGCGCTCGTCCTCACCGAGGCCGGTCTGGACCTCGCCGAACTTCGCCGCCGGACGATCAGCTCCCTCGACCAGGCCGCCTGAACCGGATACGCCGGCCCGGGGCGCCCCGGGCCAGCGGCGCTACCCCGCCGGCTCAGCCCGACCGGCTCAGCCCGACCAGCCGGTACGCACCGCGTTCAGCCGGTCGACCGGCTCTGCTCCAACTGTTCGCGGAGGATGTCGGCGTGCCCCGCGTGCCGGGCGGTCTCCTCGATCATGTGCGCGTAGATCCATCGCAGCGAGACCCGGCCCAGCCGAGCGTGCGGCACCGCGTCGTCGAGGGCGAAGCCGGCAGCCACCCGTCGCGACTCCGCGCACGCCTCGGCGTACTCGCTGAGCAGGCTCTTGACCGTGTCGTCCGGGCCGAGCGTCCAGCTCGGGTCGCCACCGTCCACCCAACCGGCGATGTCGGCCGGGTCGCGCTGCGCCATCCGGCGCTGGAACCAGCTCCGCTCGACCACCGACAGGTGCTTGAGCAGCCCGCCGAGCGTGGTCAGCGACGGTACGAGGCGGCGCCGGGCATCCTCGTCCGACACCCCGGCGATCTTCTCCACGAGTTCCCGGCGCTGGCAGTCGAGGAACGCCTCCCACACCGCTCGTTCGCCGTCGGTGGCTACCAGTTCCTCGAAGGCGAGCGGGGGATCGACCATGGGCCGTACTCTATCGGCCGGCGCGGGCCAGGCCGGCACCGACGGCGCACCGTGCGCGGTACGTCACGCCCCTCCGGGTCGCTGACGGTGGCAAGCTGCTGCACACTGGCGGCCGTGAAGCGGCAACAGGAGAGCGCGCGGGGCGCGACGATCGGGAGCGGCGGACCACGGTCCGCCGTGGTGGTCAACCCGGTCAAGCAGACCGACATCGACGGACTGCGCCGGACCGTGACCGAGACGCTGACCGCGGCGGGTTGGCCGGAACCGGCGTGGTACACCACGACCGCCGAGGACCCGGGGCAGGGCCAGGCACGGCAGGCCATCGAGGCCGGAGCCGAGGTGCTCTTCGTCTGCGGCGGCGACGGCACCGTGATGTCCTGCGTCGGCGCCCTGGCCGGCACCGAGGTGGCGATGGCCATCCTGCCCTCCGGGACCGGCAACCTGCTCGCCGCCAACCTGGGACTCTCGAACGATCTCGCCGCCGGCATCGAGGTGGCGCTCGAACGGGGCCGGCGACGGATCGACGTCGGCGTCTGCGAGGACCAGGTCTTCGCGGTGATGGCCGGGATGGGCTTTGACGCGCAGATGCTCGCCGCCACCTCGGAGACCACCAAGGCCCGGGTCGGCTGGCCCGCGTACGTCGTCGGGGCGATGCGTCACCTGCGGGACCGGCCGATGAAGGTGTCGATCCGGATCGACGACCAGCCGCCGCGACGGCGCCGGGCCCGGACCGTTCTGGTCGCCAACGTCGGGCGGCTACAGGGCGGGGTACGACTGCTGGCCGACGCCGAGCCGGACGACGGCTTCCTGGACGTCGCGGTGCTCACCCCACGGACGCTCAACCACTGGCTGTCGCTCGGCTGGGCGGTGCTCCGGCGCCGCAGCCGGGTGCCCCGGATGGAGGTGCTACGCGGCCGGCGCGTCACGATCACCAGTAACCGGGCGCAACCGCGTGAACTGGACGGCGACGTCATTTCCGCCGGCCGTTCGCTGCGGGTGACGGTACGCCCCGCCGCGCTCTGGCTCTGCGTACCGCAGCCGGCGACCGAACCGGACCTGGCGGTGGACGCGGACGCGGCGGCCGAACGAGGCGAACGCCGCGTGGAGGAAGCCCGGTGAGTGCGAGGAGTGAGCCGGGTTTGCGAGCCCCGCAGTCACGAACGAAAGGCGGGCCCCGATGAGTTTTCTGGGTGAGGTTCGGGGGCGAGGCGAGGTAGGGCACGGTGAGTAGCACCAAACTGGTTCCGGAGACCCGGCTGATGGCGGACGAGGAGCTCTCCGCCGACGACGCCTGGCACGTCCTGCGCCGGCACGGTGGCTGGCACCTGATCCGGGACGCCTTCATCCGGTTCCGGTACGGCGACGCGTTCAGCCACTCCCGGGCGCTGGCCCTCCAACTCTGTCTCGCCGTGGTGCCGTTCCTGATCGCCCTGTCCGGTCTGATCAGCGACCTCGGGGTGGACGAGGGCGGCCTCGTGGTCGCCGACACCGTCATCGCGCTGACCCCGGGCGCGAGTGACGGCGTCGTCAAGGACCTGCTCGTCGACTCGGAGAAGACCGAGGACGCCGGCGAGCTGGCGCTGACGCTCGGCCTGCTCACCGGCTTCGTCGCGCTGACCACGACGATGGCCCAGGTCGAGCGCGGGGCGAACCGGATATACGGGGTGGAGCGGGACCGGCCGGCGCTGTGGAAGTACCTCCGGGCCGGCACGCTGGCGCTCTTTGCCGGGGCACCGGCGCTGGTCGGCTTCTTCATCCTGGTCGGCGGCGGCGCGCTCGGCGACTCGGTCCGGGAGCACTACGACTGGTGGGGTCCCCAGGTCGATCTCACCTGGGACATCGTGCGCTGGCCGCTGAGTCTCGGGCTGACCATCTTCGCCGTCGCGGTGCTGTTCCGGCACGCGCCGCGCCGCCGTCAGCCGGGGCTCTCCTGGCTGTTGTTCGGGGCCGGCTTCACCACCGCGTTGTGGTGGCTGGCCAGCGTCCTGCTCGCCGGTTACGTCAGCTACAGCGACGCGTTCGACGCCACCTACGGCGCGCTGACCGGGATGATGGCGCTGTTGCTGTGGGCAAACCTGACCGGGATCGCGCTCTTCGGTGGTCTGGCCTTCGCCGCCCAGTTGGAGGCGCTGCGGCTCGGCGAGCACGAGCCCGCCGAGCCGGACCGCTGGGAACCGGACCAGGCGGACCAGGACATGGCCGACATCGATCCCGAGGGCACTCTCGGCCGAGCCGCGTCCGCACCCCGGACCAGGGAGAAACGGCTGCCGGACGCGGTCGGGACCGGCGGGAGCGGAGAGCCCCGCGACGGCTGACGGGTGTACGCAGTCCGCGCGGCGGGTACCGGGCAGGCCAGACCCGAGAAGGGAGTTCTGGCGTGGCCACGGTCAGCGAAGTGTTGCGACGACCCCTGGGGCATTTCGCGGAGCGGAGCCTGGCCGGGTTCGCCGTCGTCGCCGGAACCGGCGTCGGGTTCGGCATCCTGCTGATGCTGGTGCGGCTCCGCTGGGACCCGCTGTACCAGGCCGACCACGAGACCGCCGCGTGGTTCAACGAGCTGGTCTCGTCGTACGGCGGGCTGGTCACCGTGCTCCAGGCGGTCAGTTCACTGGGCGGTCGGCCGATCATGATCTGGCTGGTCACCATCGCGGTGGTGGGCCTGCTGATCCGGCGGCAGGGCCGGCTCGCCTTCTATCTGATCGTGACCGGGGTCGGTGCGCTGATGCTCGACCCCTCGCTGAAGACGCTGGTCGGCCGGTTGCGCCCGGTGGTCGACATCCCGGTGGCCTCCGCGCCGGGGAACAGCTTCCCGAGCGGGCACGCCCTCGGATCGATCGTCGCCTACGGTGCTCTGCTGCTGGTCTTCCTGCCGGCGATGCAGCGGCGGTGGCGCCGAGCGGCGATCGGCATCGTGGCCGTGGTGGTGGCGGCGGTCGGCCTGACCCGGATCGCGCTCGGCGTGCACTACCTCTCGGACGTCCTCGCCGGCTGGCTGCTCGGCCTGGCCTGGCTGGGCGTGACCGCGTACGCCTTCCGGCTGTGGCGCCGTGAGCGCGGTCGGCCGGTCCGGCCGCTGGGGGAGGGGCTGGAGCCGGAGGCGGGACGGGAGATCGCACCCGCACCGGCCGAGGAGCACGTGCTGCCGCATCCCCGGGTCGCCGTCGCCGAGGTGCTCACCGGCTGGGTGCTGGTCTTCGGCGCCCTGTACGCCTTCGGCATGCTGGTCAGCTACTACGCCGACGGCACCTTCGTCGACACGCTCGACCACGCGGTGCCGGAATGGTTCGCCGCGCACCGGACCGACACCCTCAACGATGTCAGCCACTGGGCGAGCAAGGCCGGTGACACCCACGCCATCCTGCTGGTCTCGCTGATCTTCTGCCCGCTCGCACTGGCGTTCTGGCGGCGCTGGCGACCGGTGCTGTTCCTCGCGTTGACCATGTTCGGCGAACTCACCCTCTTCCTCGCCTCCGCCCGCGCGGTGGACCGGCCCCGTCCCGAGGTGCCGCACCTGGACGGCCCGCTGCCGACCGCGTCCTTCCCGTCCGGGCACATCGCGGCCACCATGTGCCTCTGGGTGGCGATCGCGCTGTTGGTGATGCCGCGTACCGACCGGTGGTGGCGGTGGCTGACCGTGGTCGCCGCGATCGTCATGCCGCTCGCGGTGGCGGCCTCCCGGATGTACCGGGGCATGCACCACCCGAGTGACTTCGCCGGTGCCCTGCTGCTCACGATTGCCTGGATCGGCGTGCTATGGCTGGTCGTACGCCCCAACGAGGAGTTGCGGGCCGACGACGGCCGGCGGGGGACGGCGGAAGGTCGGGGAGAGCCGCCGGCAACGACCTCGCCGGAGCGGACGCCGCCGGAGAGCCCGGCAGGGCTGGAGCAGCTCGACGACGAACTCGCCCGCGCCGCCCGGTCCGACTGAGACCCGGACGCCGGGGCCGGACGGGTCGAGAGGGGGGGTGGGAGCCGGTTGCGGGTGATGACGTACAACATCAAGACCGGTGGCCTGGACGGCGGCGACCCGAGCCGCCTCGGCCGGATTCTTGACGTCGTCGTCGAGCAGCGGCCGGATGTGCTGGCGTTGCAGGAGCTTCGCGGCCTCCGCCGGAACCGCCGCCGGCTCGACTCGGTCGCGCAGCGGCTCGGGATGCGGCCGTACCTGGCCGGAGGATGGCTCGGGCAACCGGTGGCGGTGCTGGTCCGGCCGCCCGGCCGGGTCCTCGCGGCGAGACCGGTACGTCGACCGTTCCACCACGGCGCGCAACGGGTGGTGATCGACACGGACCGGGGACCGTTGACCGTGCTCAGTACCCACTTGGATCCGTACTCCGGGCGGCGCCGGCTGCGCGAGGCCGGCTGGCTGATCGCCGGGGCGCGTCGGGCCGGACCGGACACCGGGCCGCTGCCGGACCGCCTCGTGCTGCTGATGGGCGACCTGAACTCGCTCGACCCGTGGACCGGGCACGACGAGCGGATCGGTCGGCTGCGCCCCGGGTACCGGGGCCGGCACCTGCTGCCGGACGGGGTGACGGTGGACACCCGTACGATCGCCGCGCTCGACCGGGCCGGCTTCGTCGACCTGTTCCGGCGGCCGGGCGTCCAGGTCCAAAACACCGTGCCCACCACCGGAGGCGGCGGGGCGGAATTCTCCGGAATGCGACTCGACTATCTGCTCGCCACCCCGCCGCTCGCCCGGCTGGCCGGGCCGTGCCGGGTCGTCACCGGCGGCGCGGCGGAGTCCGCGTCCGACCACTATCCACTCGTCGCCGAGTTCGACCTGGACTTCCGGTGAGCCCGGACGCGCCCGCCCGGCAAGCCGCCGAGGCCGAGCCCGGACGCGGGCACGGCCGGGGGTGGGCCCCCGGGTCAGGCGCCGAGACCGACGTCGCGGGCGAGCAGGGCCGCCTGTACCCGGTCGGCGACGCCGAGCTTCGCGAAGATCGCGGAGAGCTGGTTGCGTACCGTCTTCTCGCTCAGCCCGAAGTGCCGGGCGATCCGGGCATTGGTGTCACCCAGGGCCAGGCGCCCGAGGATGTCCCGCTCCCGCGAGGTGAGCTGGTTGAACGGGGCGGGCAGCTCGGCCGGACCGCGTTGCAGCGTGGTGAGCACCGATGTCCCGATGCCCGGCCCCAGCACGACACCGCCCTGGGCGACGGTACGCAGGGCGTCGATCACCGCGTCCGGGTCGGTGTCCTTGAGCACGTACCCCCGGGCGCCCGCACGCAGAGCCCGGGCCACGATCTCCTCGTCGTTGGCCATCGTCAGCATCAGGACCTTGACGTCCGGGCAGGACAGCATGATCCGCTGGGTGGCGTCGACCCCGTCCCCGTCCGGCAGCGCGACGTCCATCGCTATCACCTGGACCTGGTTGGTGACGGCGGAGGTGAGCGCCTCGGCGGTGGTCGACGCCTCGAATACGTCGCTCACCCACGACTCGCCCTCGAGCATGGTTCGCAGGCCCCGCCGCACGACCGGGTGGTCGTCGACGATAAGGATCCGTCCACCGTGCACCATGCTCGTCGCCCGCCTCTGCACGCACCGCCGCGTCCTGGGCGGAGCCGGCGTCGGCATTGGTCCATCCACGACGCCGGCTCAGCCATCGCGGGTTCAGCGTAGCCGGCTACCCGAGCCGGCCCGCGTCGCTGTCCGGAGTCTGGCCGTTGACGCCGTTGACCTGGCCGGCGGCGGCCGGCTGAGACTTACCGGCGCGCGGTTCCGGCACATCCGGTACCGGCTCGGCTACGGATCGGTGGGCAGTTCCCCAACACCCGTCGGCGCCGTCGAGTACCGGCTCGGGCCCGCTGCCGGTATCCGTCCGGCCGATGGTCGGGAGATCGCCGACCGGAGGGCTGGTGGTCGCACGGTCGATAGTGGATGGGACGTCGTGTGCTGGTCCGGCGGGCGGCTGGTCGATGTTTGCCGGCTGAAACGGCAGCCGGACCCGGATCGACGTGCCATGTGGCGTGCGCTCGGTGATCTCGAAGTCGCCGCCGAGTTCGGTCGCCCGTTCCCGCATGGAGTCGAGGCCGACCCCGCCCGGTCGGCGCGGGCCAAGCCCGACACCGTCGTCGAAGACCTCCAGCGTCAGCGCGCGGTCCCGGTCGACGTTCACCCAGCAGGTCCTGGCCTGGGAGTGCCGGGTCACGTTGGTCAGCGCCTCCGCGACGATCCGGTACGCGGCCACCTCGATCGCCGCCGGCAGTCCCTGCAGGTTCCCCTCGACCTGCAACCGGACCGACAGCGTCGAACTCTCGAACCGGCCGCACTCGTTGCGCAGCGCTGCCGCGAGTCCCCGGTCCAGGGCTGGCGGCCGGAGCTGGTCGACGAGTTGACGTACCTCGGCGGTGCAGGTCTGGAGGTCCGCCGCGAGCGCGTCGAGGATCCGACCGGTCCGGGGCTGTTCGGCGACGAGCTTCTGTGCGGCGCGTACCTGCATCGCCATGCCGGCCAGCGTCGGCCCCAGCCCGTCGTGCAGGTCGCGGCGCAACCGTCGCCGCTCCTCCTCCCGGGCGGTGATCAGCCGCTCCCGGGAGTCCTGCAGGTCGTGGATGAGCCGGACGGCGTCGGCCGCCACCGCCGCGTGCAGCGCCAGGTCCTTCAGCAGCCGCCGCTCGACCGGAGTGAACCGGCTGGCCGAACTACGGGTCGCGACGATCAGGCGGCCGACCCGTTCCCCCCGGGTGACCATGTCGAACGACTCGACCGTCGTGTTCGCGATGCCGTGCGCCGCGAGGATCCTGGGCCCGTCGCGCCCCTCGACCTCGACCGAGACGTGCGGCACCTTCAGGGAGCGCGCGATGGTCCCGGTCAGCAGCGGAAGTACCGCGTTCGGCTCGACCGTACGGCCGAGCAGGTCGCCGAGCCGCGCTATCACCTGGTACGGGTCGTCCCGGTCACCGTAGAGCAGCCGGTTGACTCCACGCTGGACCCGGCCGCGCACCGGTTCGAAGGCGACCGCGATCAGCCCGGTCGCGACCAGTGAGGCGTTCGAGGTGTCGCCCGCCATCAGCAGGTCACGCAGCAGCGTGATCAACCCGACGAACCCGGCGATCACCAGCAGGCTCATCACCAACCAGACGATGGTCCGGTTGATGACCTGGTCCAACCCGTACAACCGGTAGCGCAGCACCGCGATGGACATACCGGCCGGCAGCGCCACAACCATGATCACCCACGCTCCGGGCAGGTCGATCGTGTCGAGCACCAGGCCGAGCACCAGCAGGACGCCGGAGGCGAACAGACAGGCCAACTGGGCCCGGCCGTCCCCGTCCGCCCGGCGCCAGCGGACCACCAGCGAGGCGAGCACACCGAGCAGGCCGATCCCGGCGACCCCGACTGCGAGCAGCCCGATCCGGACCAGAAGCTGGGCCCGGTCGGTCACGGCCTCGCCCGGCGTCTCGGTGTTCATCAGGTTCCGAGGGTCGTCGAGGGCGGCGACGGCGAAGGCGACGGTCGCGATCGCGCTGGCGCCGGCGATCACCCAGACGAGCGGCTTCCAGCGTGCGGACGGAAGCCGCCCGTCCGGGAAGACCAGCAGGGCGAGGAAGATCAGCCCGTACGGCGGCCACCAGGACCATTGACTGAGCCAGTCGAGGACGAGCCAGCTCGGCCAGCTCTCGGAGAGCACGCCCACGCTCGCCGCCCCCCCGGCGGCGAGCATGAGCCGGCCCACGAGATGCCCGGGCATGCCGACCAGGACCAGTGCGCCCAGGCTGGCGAACGCGACCGCGATCACCGCGGTCAGCGCGGTATTGGTGCTCCGGACTTCGCTGTCGCCGAACCACTGCCCGGCCAGAACCAGTACGGCGGCGGCGAACGCGCCGGCCAGCACCAGGATCCGACGAGCGGGCCAGCGTCGCGTGGCGTTGGTTGACATCACCCCTCGGACCCCTGATCTCCTGGCCTCAGTGTGCCCAGCCGGCGGCGTGCATTGCGTTGTGGAGCCAGTTACCGTCCGTCCTCAGCATGGTGTCCGAGTCCGTCCCGCCCCCCGGGAACTTCGCGGCGTCCTCGGCAAGCGTCCCCGCACCGATCTCGGGCAGGGCATCGAGGGCACCCCGTACGGACATGCCCGAATCGGCGAGCACGTCGGGATTGCGCCGGATGTAGTCGCGGACGTGCTGAATCACGGCCTGGAGTCGGGCCTGGACCAGCTCGGGCTCGGGATCGTCGAGCGTGGGAAGGAGTCCCTCCAGCTCCCAGGCCTGACTGAGCACCGGTGCGAGTCGGCGACCCGCGAGGTCGAAGAACTCCAGGGCGCCCTGGGACTTGGCACCGATGTCCTTCTCACTCAGCATCTCCGCCACACTGCCGTAGGCGTGGGCGAAGCTGTTGTCGCTGGCGATGATGATCGGCGCGATGTCCGTGGCTCGGGCCGGGCGAGTCGGTCTTGCGGTCATGACACTCCCCTCATATCCATATTCGACGGTATTCAGCGCTGGTGGGTGACGGGTGTCCTCCCGCAGCCTAGGCCCGGGATACAACGCGGTACGGGACGCTCCGTCGGCAACGCATCATGTCCCGTCCGACGTCCCGCAGACCCGGGACCCGTGTCCCGGTCGAGTCGGGAAAAACCGGTCGGCGGGCGATTCGGATCGTTCCCCGAGGCCGAGGCGGCGTCGCGGATGGACGGTGCCATGCCGGTCGGGGTTCGGGGTATCGACCGACCGGCGCTCGATATCCGACCGATGCCGCCTCGATGGCGCCGGTCGGCAGGCTCTTCGACGGTGCCAGCCGCCACTCACCACGGCCGGCATCTCGGCAACCGGCAGATGGGGAGACGCATGACGACCGAGTCGTCGGCCATCGAGGGCCGTGGTTCCGGCCGGGCCGCGCGGCTCGGCGGGCAGGTGTTCGGCGCGGACGGCGCCGACGCCGGGCCCTGGGACGGGCTGCCCGAGCCGGCCGGGCTGGTCGCCGACCTGTTGGCCCGGATCAGCCTGGCCGGCTGGACCGTGCACCGGCGGGACGGGCGGGACGCGGTCACCCCGCCGACGCCGGTGCACCGGGTACAGGGCTGGAAGCTGCACGTGTCGGCGACCGTACTGTCCGCGCCGGAGGTGCTGGCGGCCTGTGCTCCACTGCTGGTCGAGACCGACACCGCCTTCGAGTACGTCGCCACCCTGTCCGGGCTCGCCGCCCTCAACGGGCCGTGGGCGCCCAGGCCCGGTGCGGGGAAGTTCCTCACCGCCTACCCGGCGACGGACGAGCTGTTCCGGGAACTCGCGAAGCGGCTCGACGAGGCGACGGTGGGAATGGTCGGCCCGGCGATCCTCTCCGACCAGCCGTACCGGGCGGGCGGCGTGGTGCACTACCGCTACGGCGCGTTCGCCGGTGTCGGAGTGCTCGACAACGACGGTGGGCACCGTCGCTGTGTCGTCAGCCCGTTCGGCAACCTGGTCGAGGACCGCTGCGAGGCGGTCTTCCGTCCACCGCCGTGGGTGGAGATGCCCTTCGACTCGTCGCCGGAGTGGCGGGCACCGGCCACGGTCGGGCCGAGCCGACCGGCGAGCGGGACCGGGTCGAGGTGGTCGGTCGCGTCGATGCAGACGATGGGAACGGGGCCCATCGGCCCGATCGGCCCTATTGGCCCGATCGGCCCTGTCGACCCCGCCCGGTCGACGGGGGTGCCCGGGACACCGGGGGCACCGGGGACAACGGGGGCGGCCGGGTCG
>NZ_JBHSPR010000029.1:90678-197959 GCF_042658085.1 Plantactinospora solaniradicis
GGCGGCCGGGTCGACGGGGATCTCGGGGCCCGTCGACCCGGCCGGGCCGACCGGAGTGCTGATCGGTGGCCGGTACGCGGTGAGCACCGCGATCCGGCAGGCCAACAAGGGTGGCGTGTACCGGGCGCGAGACCTGCGTACCGGAACCGAGGTGCTGATCAAGGAGGCGCGGCCACACGTGGGTACGGACGCCCGGGGCAGGGACGTCCGCGATCTGCTCGGGCACGAGGCACGGGTGTTGCGGCACCTGGGACCGCTCGGCGTCGCCCCTGCGCCGCTGCGCGAGTTCGTGCAGGGGGACCACCGGTTCCTGGTCGAGGAACTGCTGCCGGGACAGCCGCTGCGGCTCGGTGTGCGGGACTTCCCCGAGGCGGGGCCGGGCGGACTGGACGTCGCGGCCCTGCTCGGCGTGCTGGGCAGGCTGGCCCGGCTCGTCCGGGCGGTGCACTCCGTCGGCGTGGTGCTCCGGAAGCTCACTCCCGACAGCGTGCTGCTGCTGCCCGACGGGGAACTTCGGCTGGTCGACCTCGGGCTGGCGGCGCTGCGTACCGGGGGACCGGACGACTGGGCCTGCCTCGACCTCGACGGTGCCGACCTCCTCGGGTTCGTCGCCCCGGAGCAGTTGCGGGGGGCAGCGCCGGACGGCGCGGCGGACCGGTTCAGTCTCGGCATGCTGGCGCTGCACCTGGTCGGCCGGACCACCTCGATCCGGTCGCCGGGCCTCCCGCCGGTGCGGTCGCTGGAGGAACGGGTCAACGCGTTGGTCGAGCCGTCGCTCGGCGGACGTCCGATACCGACGGCGCTGCGCCGGGTCATCACCGGACTGCTCCGGGAGGATCCGGGCGACAGGATCGGGTTCGACGAGGTCATCGCGCTCTGCGAGGGTGCCGATCCGCGCCTCGGCGGGCATCCGACGTCGACGGATCCGGAACGGTGTCGTACCTCCGACGGTGGCGAAGCCGACGCGGAACTGCCGACCCTGCCGGAGGGGAACTGGCGGGACCTGGTCGGCGGTCTGATCGCCCGGCTCGCCACCGACAACGACCGGGACCGTGGCGCCCGGTCGACCGGGCAGCAACCGGCGAGCAGCGGTTCCGGTCGAGGTGTCGAGCCGTGCACGGTGCGGCACGGCATCGCCGGGCCGATCGCGGTGCTGACCCGGCTGATCGCCGACCGATCGTCGACCGTGCAGGCCGATCCGGCCGACCAGATTCCGAAGCCCGGCCGGATGTCCGAACCCGGAACGGTGTTGCGGGCCGGTCGGGTGCTCGACGCCCTGTTGGACCGGCTCGTGCACCACCTGGACCAGGAGCCGCACCGGCTTCCCGGGCTGTACGCCGGCTCCGCCGGAACCGCCTGGGCACTCTGCGACGCCGGCCGGCTGCTCGGCCGACCGTACCTGGTGGACCGGGCGGTCGAACTGGCGCTGCGGTTACCGGTGGTATGGCCCGATCCGGGTCTGAGCCACGGCGTCGCCGGGCTCGGCACCTGCCTGCTGCACCTGTGGCAGCACACCTACCTGCCGGCACTGCGGGACCGGATCACGGCGGCGGCCGGGCACCTGCTCGACACGGTCGACCGCGCCGGCGCGATGCTCTGGACCGTCGACCCGTCGTTCGACTCCGCGTTCGCCGGCCACCGCTCGTACGGCTTTGCGCACGGCACCGCGGGCATCGGCGCCTTCCTCCTCTCGGCGGGGAACCTGCTCGGGCGCCGGGACCTGACCGCCGCTGCCGTCCGGTGCGCCGACACGCTCCTCGACGCCGCCCGGTACGTCGACGACGCCGCGCTGTGGCCGAGTACGCCGACGGCCTCGAAGCCCCGGGCACACTGGTACGACGGTTCCGCCGGAGTCGGCACCTTCCTGTGTCGGCTGTACGTCCGGACCGGCGAGGCGCGCTACCTGAGCGCCTCGGTGGCCGCCGCCCGGGCGGTGATGCGGGCGCGGTGGGCCTCCGGTACGACGTACTGGCACGGGCTGCCGGGTGACGGAGACTTCCTGCTCGACCTCGCCCGCGCGACGGGTGACGGGCGGTACGTCCGGTGGGCCGAGGCGCTCGCGGCGCGACTCTGGGCGGTCCGGGTCTACCGGGACGGCGTCGCGCTGCTGCCCGACGAGTCGGACCGCCGGATCGACGGTGGATTCGGTACCGGCCTGGCCGGGCAGTTGGCGTTCCTGCTCCGGCTCCGGGACGGCGGGCCGCGCCTCTTCCATCCCGATCCGGATGTCACGCCACGTCGGGACCCCGACCGTGGACTGGCCCGCGGCGCCGACCTGCTGCCTCGGCCCAGGACGGCACCGGGCCCGGGGACGGGCGCCGGACTCCCGGCACCCGGGAGCGGAGTGCCGCTGGTCGCGCTGCCGGGAACCGCACTCGTCCACCGCGCCGCCGGCTGTCCCGGCGGCCCGGCCTGTCGCTGCTGACCCCGCTCCAGACGGGGGACCGTTCGGCAGCCGCTGACCCCGCTCCGGTGGGGGCCGGCCGGTCGTCGTCGTGGCGCGGGTTACCGCTCAGCGGCTCGGCTGCGGCCGGAACAGTGGCACCATGCCGTCGAGCAGGCGTTGCAGGCCGAACTCGAAGAGGCTGTCGAGGTTCAGGTCGACGTCGGGCCGGTTGGCGCTGCTGGCGAGCAGGGGAAACGCGCCGGCGTTGAACATGGCGGCGACGGCCGCACCCCGGGTACGCATCCACTCGTCGTCGGTGACGCCGGTGTCCTGTTCGGCCTCGGCCTCGCGTTCCAGGTTCACCGCCGTGCCCCGTACGTAGTTGGCGGTCGTGGCGGCGATGTGGATCACGGTGTCGAGGTCGAGACCATGGCCGCTGACGGCTCGCATCGCCCACTCGGTGTGCGCCATCGCGTTGGGGGCCAGCAGCGGGCGGGTGAGCGAGACGACCTGGGACAGCCACGGGTGCCGCCGGTAGATCGACCATTGCAGCCGGCAGACGTACTCGAGTTGGGCCCGCCAACCCGACGGAGCCGGATCGGGCAGGTCGTCCTCGCCGAACGCGGCATCGGCCATCAGCACCACCAGGTGGTCCTTGCCCCGGACGTGCCGGTACAGCGACATCGTGGCGACCCGGAGTTCCGTGGCCAGCCGCCGCATGGTCGTCGCCGGTAGTCCCTCGGCGTCGGCGACCTCGATCGCCGTCCGTACCACGTGCTGTTGGGTCAGCTCGGGCTCGGCCCCGCCCGCCGAACGGCGCCGGGTGGCACGTGGCGGCGCCGCTCCGGCCGAACCCGGGTGCGGTCGCCCCTGGTCGCCGACCACCACCGTGCCCCGGCCGGGCTCGGCCCGGACCAGGCCCTCCTGGCGCAGCACGGTCAGCACCTTGCTGGCGGTCGCCATCGCGACGCCCCACTGCCGCATGATCTGACGGGTCGACGGGATCTGGTCGCCCGCGCCGAGTTCGCCGGTGCTGATCCGTTGCCGGATCTCGGCGACGATCCGGAGGTAGGGCGGGTCGGGGCGGGTCACGGTCACCTCCGGGGTTGACGTCGCTGTCGCACTAGAGCACTGGCGCACCGAGGATAGCCGGTCGCCGAACGGCTCCCGGTGATCCCGCAGGTCGGCCGCTTGTCGCGAAAACTAGTGCACTAGTGCCACTCCACTCGTCGATTGACGAGAAAAGCGCACCACGTCGACCATGGTGCCACGTGAATCTACGACGTACGGGCACGAGCTGCGTACGGCGTACATCCGCCTGACCAGACCTTGGAGGAACCAGTGCGAAACACCATCCGGGCGATCCGTGCCCGCCGATCCGCGCCGACCGGCCGTCGAACCCGCGCGTGGCGCCGCGCCCTGGCCGGCACGGTCGCGGTGGCCGCGGCGATCGGCGCCGGGACCGTGCTGCTGACCGTCGCGGCCGCCGACCCGGTCGACGCGGGCGAGACCCGATCCGGGCCGGCGGTGGTCCGGACGGATCGCGGAACGGTCCGGGGAACCGCCTCCGGCGACCACCGGTCGTTCCAGGGCATTCCCTACGCGGCGCCGCCGGTCGGAGAGCTGCGCTGGCGGACGCCCCGGCCGGCCGCGCCGTGGACCGGCGTCCGCGACGCGAGCCGCCCGGGACCGGCCTGCGCCCAGTTGCGGGGCCTGCCGATGGATCAGCCGAGCGAGTCGGAGGACTGCCTGTACCTCAACGTGACCACTCCGGCGGCGCGACCGGGCCAGAAGCTGCCGGTGATGGTGTGGCTGCACGGTGGACACTTCCTGTTCGGCCAGGGCGACGTCTACGGTGGCCGGTCGCTGGCGACCCGGGGCGACGTCGTCGTGGTCACGGTGAACTACCGGCTCGGTCCGCTCGGGTTCCTGGCCCACCCGGCACTGGATGCCGGACCGGGCCAGCCGACGTCGGGCAACTTCGGCCTGGAGGACCAGCAGGCGGCGCTCCGCTGGGTCCGGGACAACGCGGCGGCCTTCGGGGGTGATCCCGGCAACGTCACCCTGTTCGGCCAGTCGGGTGGGGCCACCAGCGTCTGCACGCACCTGGCGGCCCCGGCGTCCGGCGGACTGTTCCACCGGGCAATCATCCAGAGCAACTCCTGCGCGACCCCCTTGCAGACCCGGCAGGCCGCCGAGGGTCAGGCCACGGCGCTGGTCACGAAACTGGAGTGCGACACGGACCCGCGCGGGACCGCCGGTTGCCTGCGGGGGAAGTCGGCCGCCGACCTGATCACGGCGGCCGGATTCCCCGGTCCCGAGCACGATCCCGGCCCGTCCGCCGGTGGGACGGTGCTGCCGGTCGACCCGGCGCGGGCGTTGGCAACCGGCCGCTTCCACAAGGTGCCGGTACTGACCGGGACCACGCACGACGAGTACCGGGGTCAGGTGTGGGGCATGGAACGTTCCGGCATGAACTGCCCCGACGGGCCGGGCACCGGCCGCTGCGAACTCACCGACGACCAGTACCCGCACCTGGTCGACGCCTTCTTCGGTGACCGGGCGGGTCGGGTGAACGCGCGCTACCCGCGCGACGACTACGACAGCGCCAGCGAGGCACTGGCTGCGATCATGACCGATCACGAGTACGTCCGCCCGGCGCTCGACGCCGACGCACAGTTCGCGCGGCACGTGCCGACCTACGCGTACGAGTTCGCCGACGTCCAGGCGCCGTGGTTCCGTACCGAACCGGTGCTGAGCTTCCCGCCCGGCGCGTACCACCTGGCCGACCTGCCCTACCTGTTCGACGTCGGGTACGTCGAGCCGCTCCGCGCCGAACAGCGGCAACTGGCCGACCAGATGATCGGGTACTGGACCCGGTTCGCTCGTACCGGGAACCCGAACGGTTCCGGCAGCCCCGACTGGGCGCGTTTCCAGGGTGACTCCCGGTATGTCCAGTCACTCGCCCCCGGCGCGGGTGGGATCCGGCGGACCGACCTTGCCCGCGACCACCGCTACGACTTCTGGCGTTCGATGGGCTGACGCCTGCGACGTGAGCTGTCCGGACTGTTCGGCCGGGCGCAGTGCCGGGGTTGCGCGACGCGCGATCCCGGCATGCCGGGCCGACCCGCGCGTGGTCGGCGCTGCCCCGACATCGTCGCCGGTACGCCGGACGGCGTTCGCGGCGCCGCCCGCCGGGTCCACCGGCGCCACCGGGTTCATCCGGCGGGCGGCCATCCACTGCACCGTCGCGCAGCTCGCGACCCGCTGCGGATCGCCCAGTTCGCGGAAGAGCCGACGCCCGGTCCGGGCCGCCGACCACGCCGCGGTGGGCTCGGCCCGGGCCAGCAGGAGCAGCGCGGAACTCAGTGCCAGTACGGCTTCGGCGCGGCTCGACGCGGACGTGCCCCGCAACGCCGTACCGGCGTGGTCGAGAGCGCGCTGCCAGTCCTTGACGTACCCGCGAAGCTGGAAGAAGTTGGTGGGCGCCACGGCGAGTCGCCAGGCCAGTTCGGTGTCGCCCAGCGTGGCCGCGTGCGTCACGGCGGCGGCCACGAGGTCCCGCTCGGCACCGAGCCATCCGACCGGATCGTCGTCGACGGCGCGGAGCAGGTCGACGGGCGGTCCGAACCCCTCCGGCGGTCCGAGGTCACCGGCGGGGAAGACCTGACAGGGCACCCGCTCGTCGGCCCGCAGCGTCAGTTCCAGCAGCCACCAGTACGCGCTGCGCAGGGCCGTGGCCCGGACCGGCGGAGGATCGTCGAAGCCGACCCGCTCCTGGGCGTACAACCGGATCAGCTCGGGCATCCGGTAGCGTGCGGTTCCGGCGGCCCCGGCTGGACCAGGGTTGACCAGCCCGGCGTCCACCAACTCGTTCAGGGCGAGTTCCGCGGTGCTCCGATCGGTGTCCAGCAGCGGAACGACGAGCCAGCCCGGGAATTCGGCCACCGGAAGCGAGCCCAGCCGGCGCAACAGGGTGGCCGCGACCGGGTCCAGCCGCTGGTAGGCGCTGGCCAGCCCACGCCGTACGTCGCGAGTGCCCTCGGTGAGCCGGTCGAGCCGGCGGGTGTCGTCGGCCAGCCGCTCGGCGGTCTGGGCCAGCGAGTGTTCCACCCGGGTCGCGAGTCGGCTTCCGGTGACCCGGATCGCCAGCGGCAGTCCGTCGCAGAGCTGGGCCACCCGCTGCGCGGCCGGTACGTCGTCGACGACCTGCTCGGGCAGCATCCCGGTGAGCAGCCGGACCGCCGAGTCGACCGGCAGTCCGTCGAGCGCGACCAGGTGGGCGCCGTCCAGCCCGGTGAGCGGACGCCGGGCGGTGACCAGCGCGGCCGAGGCCGGTCCGGTGGGCAGCAGGGACCGGACCTGTTGCTCGTCGGCGGCACCGTCGAGGACCACGAGCAGTCGGCGCTCCGCGACGACCGAGCGGTACAGGGCACACCGTTCGGTCCGGTCGGCCGGGATCGACCGGTCGGTCACCCCGAGCGCGCGCAGGAAGGCACCCAGCACCTCGTGCGGATCCACCGGCACGTCCCGGCCGTCGGTGAGTTCGGCGTACAGGCATCCGTCGGGGTGGTCGCCACCGAGCTGCCATCCGGCCCGGACGGCCAGCGCCGTCTTGCCCACCCCGGGCAGACCGGAGACGACGACCACGGCCGGACCGGGTCGCCCGGTTCGGGCGTCGACGACGCGGCGGATCCGGGCCAGCTCCGGTCCCCGTCCCACGAAGTCGGCCACCGCGGGCGGTAGCTGGCGCGGCGTCACCGGAATGTCGCGCGGCTCGGCCGGAGCCGCTGGCAGGAGTGCCGGGGCGGAGCCGGCCCCGGACGAGACCCGGGAGGTCGTTGCGGCGGCGGCGGGGATCGTGGCGGTCGGTCCGGCCCCGGGCGTGACCGTGCGAGCGGGCTCGTCGGGTAGTCCGGGGTCGGGTAGTCCGGGGTCGGGTAGCCCGACCCAGCCGGCGCATGGCAGGACGGCCGTGCCGTCCCGACCGCCGGGCCGACGGTGCGCCGGGCCACGTGGTTGCCCGCTGGGGCGTCGCCGGGGCAGTGCGTCCGGACGCCGGCCGGGCAGCCCGCCGGCCCGGCGGTGGCCCGGCGGTCCACCGGGGCGTCGGCCCGGCCGGTCCGGCTCGTTCCGGCCGGTCGGCCCCGGTGACGTGAACGAAGCCGTCCCGATCGGCGGATCGAGCACCGGATCCCGGTTGAGGATCTGACGATGCAGCACCGCGAGCTGCGGACTCGGCTCGATGCCGAACTCGTCGGCCAACCGGCGGCGGAACTCTGCGAAGGCGTCGAGAGCGTGGGTCACCCGACCGGACCGGTAGAGGGCGATGATCAGGTCCGTGTGCAGCCGCTCGTTGAACGGATCGGCGGAGGCGAGGCCGACCAGCTCGGTGACGAGGGATTCGTGCCGTCCGAGGGTGAGGTCCAGTTCGATGCGGCGGGACTGCACGGCCGCGCGCCGCTCGTTGAGCAGGGTGGCCGCGGTCTGCACCACCTGGCCGTCCATTCCGGCCAGTGCCGGCCCGCGCCAGAGGTCGAGCGCGGCCCGGAGCTTCGCGGCGGCGTCGGCGAAGGCCCCGGCCGCCGCAGCCCGCTCCGCCTCGCCGACCCACTGCTCGAACAGCAGCGAGTCGATCTCGTCGGCCGACGCGGCGAGTCGGTAGCCGGCGGTCTCGGTGACCACCGCCGTCGGCGGCGCGCCGGCCCGAGCGAGCAGCCGGCGGAGCTGGGAGACCACGATGGTCAGTTGGGAGCGGGCCGTCGGCGGGGCGTGCCAGTCCCACACCGCCTCGATCAGCCGCTCGGTCGGCACCGTACGGTTGGCTTCCAGGAGCAGAGTGGCGAGCAGGGCCGAGACCCGCCCGCTCCGGATCCGGAGTGGGACACCGGCAGCCTCGATCGCCAGAGGACCCAGGATTCTGTACCGCATACGCGTCACCGCCTCGCCGTGACAGCCGTACGGCCGCCGAGGCCGAGCCTGGTCCAACCGTCGGTGTCGAGCCAGGGACACCAGACCCGACGACCCGGGAGGATCGCCCGCGCGGCCGGGCGAGGGTCTGCGGCGCGAGGTCGGTCAGTCAAGTGCCAGGTTGACCAGGACGGTGAGCGCGATCGATCCCAGAATCGAGATCAGGATCATCAGTAGGCAGCCGAGCCCGCCGCCGAGCGGGCGGATCTCGACCCGGCCGAAGCGCATGCCGGTCAGAGCTCTCGGAGCCGGGGCAGCAGCTCGTCCTGCGCCCAGTCCAGGAACATCGGTTGGCCCTCGACGCCGACCTGGACGAACGCCACGTCGGTGAAGCCGGCGTCGACGTACTTCTGGAATGCCGAGACGTGTGCCTCCAGGTCCGGTCCGCACGGCACGAGTTGTGCGATGTCCTCGGGCCGGATGTGATCGCTGGCGCTGACGAAGGACTCGGGGCCGGGCAGTTCCGCCTTGACGGTCCAGTTCAGCGCGGCCCACCGCCACTGGTCGTGCACCGTCTTGCGGCAGGCGTCCTCGTCGGGCCCGTAGCAGATCGCCGCCTGGCCGTAACGCGGCTTGCCGGTGCCGCCGGCCTCGTCGTACATCCGGACCACCGCCGCGTCCGGGTTGTCGCAGACCAGCGCGTCCGCGTACTCGGTGACGAGGGCGACGGAGTGCGGCCCGGAGGCCGCGACGGCGATCGGGACCGGCGTCTCCGGCCGGTCCCAGAGGTACGCCTCGGGAACCTCGAAGTGGTTGCCGGAGTACGACAGGTTGTCGCCGTCGAGCAGCGGCCGGATGATCTGCAACGCCTCCTCGAGCATCTCGTGCCGCTGGTGCACGTGTGGCCACGCGCCGACGACGTGTTCGTTCAGGTTCTCCCCGGCGCCGAGCGAGAGGGTGAACCGACCGTCGGAGAGCACTCCGATCGTCGCCGCCTTCTGCGCCACCACCGCCGGGTGGTAGCGCCGGATCGGGCAGGTGATGTAGGTCATCAGCTTGATCCGGGAGGTGGCGTGGGCGACCGCGCCGAGCACGGACCAGGCGTACGGGGAGTGGCCCTGGGCGTCCAGCCAGGGGTAGTAGTGGTCGGAGATGACCAGGTAGTCGAACCCGGCCTGCTCGGCCCGGACCGCCTGTTCGACGAGTTCCTTCGGTCCGGTCTGTTCGCACATCAACGTGTAGCCCACTCCGACCATGTCGACCTCCTCCGCGATGGGCGATTTCGCTTGTCTACCCGGTTCGGTCGCGGTGAATCCTGGCCGTGTCGATTCAGTGACGTCCTTGACTATCTGTCGACGTCCGGAGTAGCTTCGTCCTTAACCGGTTAAGGATCACCGGTGCATCATCCTTGTGGTGGGGATGACGGCGCCCGGGGGGCCGGTTCCGCCGGCCGCCCGGGCGCCGCGTGCCGGTGCGTCTTCCCCCGGGATGAGCAGCCGTATTAACGTGTCCGACCATGGTGATCTCTCGACGTGTCGGTGCCGTGCTCGTGGCGGCGACGGTCACGCTCTCTCTCGGCGCCACCCCCGCCACTGCGACCGGCCGGGGGTCCGGCCACGACGGCGCCGGGGGCGGACCAGGTGCGCCCGGTGCCGGCGACAACTACTTCCCGGCGGCCGGCAACGGCGGATACGACGTGCTCCACTACGGACTCGACATCCGCTACGAGCCGTCCAGCCGGGCCTTCACCGGAGTCGCCACGATCGACGCCCGGGCCACCGACCGGCTGTCCCGGTTCAACCTCGACCTGCGTGGCTTCGAGGTACGGTCGGTGACCGTCGACGGCCGCTCGGCCCGCTACGACCGGGACGGTCAGGAACTGCGGGTGTCGCCGAAGTCGGGGCTGTCCCGGGGTGAGCGGTTCACCGTGGTGGTCCGGTACGACGGCACCACCGGACGGCCGACCGACGTCGAGGGCGCCCTCTACGGCTGGGTCTCCACCCCGGACGGCTCCTTCGTCGCGAACGAGCCGGACGGCGCCTCCACCTGGTACCCGGTCAACGACCACCCCACCGACAAGGCCAGTTACGACTTCCGGATCACGGTGCCGGCGGGCAAGACCGCCGTCGCGAACGGTGAACTCGTCGACCAGCGGACCAGCAAGGGCTGGACCACCTTCGTCTGGCGGGCCCGGGACCCGATGGCCAGCTACCTCTCCACTGCCTCGGTCGGCGACTACGACCTGCGGCGTTCGACCGGCCCGCACGGGTTGCCGATCATCGACGCCGTCGATCGGGACCTGGGGCCGGACGCCGCCGCCGGACTGGCCCGGACCAGGGAGATGATCGCCTACTTCGCCGACCTGTTCGGCCGCTACCCGTTCACCTCGTACGGCGCGATCGTCGACGACGACGAGGATGCCGGGTACGCCCTGGAGACCCAGACCCGGCCGATCTACTCCGGCCCGCCCAGCGAGGGCACGGTGGCGCACGAACTGGCCCACCAGTGGTACGGCAACAGCGTCAGCCCGGCGCGCTGGCAGGACATCTGGCTCAACGAGGGTTTCGCCAGCTACGCCGAGTGGTTGTGGGAGGAGCACACCGGCGGTCCCACCGCGCAGCAGCAGTTCGACACGGCCTACGCCCGCCCGGCGACGGCCAGCTTCTGGAGCCCGCCGCCCGGCGACCCGGGAGCCACGAACCTCTTCGCCGGCTCGGTGTACACCAAGGGCGCGATGACGCTGCACGCACTCCGTACGAAGATCGGGGACCGGGCCTTCTTCGCACTGCTCCGGACCTGGTACTCCACGAACCGGAACGACACGGCCAGCACCGCCGACCTGGTCCGGCTCGCCGAGAAGGTCTCCAAGCGCCAACTCGACGGCTTCTTCCAGACCTGGCTCTACACCCCGGGCAAGCCGACGTCCTGGTGAACCGAGCGTCCTGGTGAACCGAGTTAAGTAGCCCTCCACCGGTGTACTGGTGGAGGGCTACTTAACCGGTTGCGTTAACTTCTCCATCGGCCTACCCTGATCCGTGCCGCCGCAGGGAGTCGGGTGGTAACTGTCGGGCTGCAGTTGCCAATCCCTCACGTTCCCCCCGTCATGGGGTTCTCCCCGAGGTAGGTCATGAGAAAACGAATCTATGCCGCCGCGTCGGCCCTGATCGCGCTCGTCGTTGCCGTGGTCGTCTCCCTGGTCATCGTGGCCCAGCCGGCTCAGGCAGCGGCTGGTTTCACAGTCAGCGGCGGGCGGTTGCTCGACGCGAACGGCAACCAGTTCATCATGCGCGGCGTCAGCCACGCGCACACCTGGTACGCCAGCCAAACCGGTTCATTCGCCAACATCAAATCGCTGGGCGCGAACACCGTACGGGTGGTGCTCAGCAGCGGCGCGCGGTGGACCCAGAACAGCGCCAGCGACGTCTCCAACGTGATCTCGCTGTGCAAGGCGAACCGGCTGATCTGCGTCCTGGAGGTGCACGACACCACCGGGTACGGCGAAGAGGGCGCGGCCATCACCCTCGACCAGGCGGTCAGCTACTGGATCAGCATCCAGAGTGCCCTGGCCGGCCAGGAGAACTACGTCATCCTGAACATCGGAAACGAGCCGTTCGGCAACAACGAGGCCACCAGCGCCACCTGGCCGACCGCCACCCGTAACGCGATCACCCGGCTGCGCAACGCCGGATTCGACCACACCATCATGGTCGACGCCCCGAACTGGGGTCAGGACTGGCGCTTCATCATGCGAGACAATGCCCAGTCGGTGTTCAACGCCGACCCGGACCGGAACACCGTCTTCTCGATCCACATGTACGGCGTCTTCGACACCGCCGCCGAGATCACCGACTACCTCGGCCGGTTCCGCAGCGCCAACCTGCCGATCGTCGTGGGCGAGTTCGGCCACAACCACTCGGACGGCAACCCGGACGAGGACACCATCATGTCGTACGCCCAGGCCAACGGGATCGGTTACATCGGCTGGTCGTGGAGCGGCAACGGCGGTGGCGTCGAATACCTCGACATGGTGACCAACTTCAACGTGAGCCAGTTGACGTCGTGGGGTCAGCGGATCTTCAACGGTGCGAACGGGATCCGCCAGACGGCCCGGGAGGCGACCGTCTACGGCGGAACGAACCCGCCGACCACCGGCCCGACCACCCGGCCGCCGACGACTCCGCCCACCACCCGGCCGCCGACGACTCCGCCGACCACCCCGCCGGGTGGCAGCGGCGGCTGTACGGCCACGGTGTCGCTGAATTCCTGGAACGGGGGCTTCGTGGCCACCGTACGGGTGACGGCCGGCTCCTCGGGCACCAACGGCTGGCGGGTGAGCGTCGCTCTTCCGTCCGGCGCCGCGGTCACCAACTCCTGGAACGCCCAGGCCAGCGGCACCACCGGCACGGTCACGTTCAGCAACGTGAGCCACAACGGCCGGATCGCCGCCGGGCAGTCGGTCGAGTTCGGCTTCCAGGGCAGCGGCAGCGGCACGGGGATGTCACCGAGCTGCACCGCTAGCTGATCGAGGTAACGCCAGAGCCGGTGCGGTGGGCCAGGACGGTCCTCCGCACCGGCTCCCGCGTCACACCGTCAGGCGCGCTGCTGGAGCTTGGGCAGCACCTCGGTCGCCACCTCGGCCAGCACGGCCTCGTCACCCGCGTACCAGCTCGATTCGCGCGGCCAGTGCGTGACCACGTCGGTGAAACCGAGTTCGGCGGCCCGGCCGACTGCCTCGGTGAAGTAACCGGTGCTGGAGAGCGAGAAGACGGGTGCGGAGTCGAGCGAGAGGTAGCGGTCCAGGGTCGCGGGATCGCGACCGGTGGCGGCCAGCGTCTCGTCGAGCCGCCCCGACAGGTCCGCCACGGAACGCCACCAGGCGTCGAGGTCGTCGTCGCCGTCCCGTAGCCCGGTCGTCACCCAGCCCTGGCCGTACCGGGCGACGAGCCGCATCGAGCGCGGGCCGTTCGCGGCGACGACGAACGGTACCCGGGGCGTCTGGACGCAGCCCGGATTGCTTCGCGCGTCGACCGCCGCGTAGTAGTCGCCGCGCCAGGTGATCTTGTCCTCGCGCAGCAGCAGGTCCAGCAGCTCGGTGAACTCGGCCAGCCGGTCGACCCGATGCCGGGGGGAGAGGGTCTCGCCACCGAGCACCGCCGAGTCGAAACCGATGCCACCGGCGCCGAGCCCGAGCAGCACCCGCCCGGCGGAGACGTCGTCCAGTCCGGTGACCTGCCGGGCGAAGTGCACCGGATGCCGGAAGTTGGGGGAGGCGACCAGGGTGCCGAGACGGATCCGGGAGGTCACCATGGCCGCGGCCGTCAAGGTACCGACCGCGTCGAACCACGGACCGTCCACCAGGTCCCGCCAGCCCAGATGGTCGTACGTCCAAGCGTGGTCGAACCCCCACTCCTCGGCCCGGCGCCACCGGTGCTCGGCCACGGACCACCGTTGGTCGGGAAGGATGACGATACCAACGCGCATGATCGGGAGTTTACGCCCGACAAAAGTCACCCGATCCGGTGATGGTGTGAACGCTCTCAGCAACCTCACAGCTACGGTGAATAGGGTCACGGACGTGCCGTGATGATCCACCGTGGAGGATTGGGCCCGAAACCCGGGGCCACGTCCGTCGTAGACAGCGGCAAATCCGCCGTAAACAGGAGTAACCAAATGGTCTTCAGGAAGATGTTGAGCGCGCTCGGCGTCGGTGGTCCGAGCGTGGACACGGTGCTGACCAACCCGAACACCCGGCCCGGCCTGGTGCTCGACGGACAGGTGAACCTGCGTGGCGGCGACAGCCCGGCCGACATCGAGCAGATCACCCTGGCCCTGGTCACCCGGGTCGAGATGGAGGCCGGCGACAGCGAGTACGCCGGCACCATGGAGTTCTACCGGCTTCCGGTGAGCGGTGCCATGCGGCTTGAGGCCAAGCAGGAAGTCATGATCCCGTTCCAGCTTCCGGTGCCGTGGGAAACCCCGATCACCGACGTCTACGGCCAGCGGCTGCGCGGGATGACGATGGGGCTGCGTACCGAACTGGCGATCGCCCGTGCGGTGGACAAGGGCGACCTCGACGCGATCGCCGTGCACCCGTTGCCGGTGCACGAGAAGATCCTGGAGGCGTTCGCCCAGCTCGGTTTCCAGTTCAAGAACGCCGACCTGGAACGCGGGCACATCTACGGCGTCCAGCAGACGCTGCCGTTCTACCAGGAGATCGAGTTCTTCGCCGCACCGCAGTACGCGAACGCGATTCGCGAGGTCGAGCTGACCTTCGTCACCCACCAGCATGGCGTGGACGTCATCATCGAGTGTGACAAGCGCGGCGGGATGTTCTCCGGCGGACACGACACCGTCGGCCGGTACACCGCAACGCACGTCGAGGTCGACCAGGTCGACTGGCGGGCCCGGGTGGAGGGCTGGCTCGGGCAGACGGTCGCCAGCTACGGCCGGCACCCCGGCTTCGGTCACCCCGGCAAGCAGGGCGGCCACCACGGCCGGCACGGGGCCGGCGGCGTCGTCGCCGGTGCCGCGCTCGGCCTGGCCGGCGGCATGGTCGCCGGCGAGATGCTGGAGGACGCCTTCGAGGGCGACTTCGGCGACTTCGGCGGGGAGTAGCCGGGGGAGTAGCAGCAAAGGGTCGCGGTCCCCGCCGAATCCGGCGGGGACCGCGACCCCCGTGGCATGTCGCCACTGCTCGGGACACTCCGGCTACGCCCGGTCCTCAGGCGCCCGGAGTGTCGTTACCGCCTGCCGTGCCGCCAGGAGCTACCCAGCTTCGCCAGTCCACGGCTACCAAGGTAGGCGATGGTCAGCAGGGTGATGAAGAACCAGGCGTTGTCCGCGCGGAACACGTCCACGCCGACGGAGTTCCGGCCAACCAGTTCAGAGGCGAGCAAGGTGCCACCCACTGCGGCGAGATAGATGTAGAACTCGGTCGTCCGGTAAGCCGGCTTGGTTTCGTTCCCCGGGTTCCGCCGCGTCGGCTCGTCCATCCGGCGCTGCATCTCCGACAATGTCTGCTGTATCTGCTGGTTGGAGATGTTCTGGGCGCCCATTTCCCGGGTCGGCGCCGACTGCATGGCCTGCTGGCCCACCGGCTGCCTGGACGGGGTCTGCGTACTCATCTTTTCCTCCTCGGATTCGATGAGATCTCTTGCGACCTCCCGTGGCCGCGGCATCACCACGGCCCGGCACCCGCTGCCTACCCGACCGGGTAGGCCACAAACAGCGGGCCGCCAGCAAACGGGCTGGTCAAGCGGCGGCCAGCTCCGCCCAGCGGGGCGCCGCGCGGATCGTGGTCGACCGGGGTCCGTCGCCCGGCGTTTGGGAACCCGGGCACCGGGGACACCCCGGACAACAACGAGACGGCGAGGTGGTGGACGTGCGCGGAGACGACGAACGGCGGCAGTCGGCCCGGCGGGCCGAAGACCGGGTCAGTCGCGGGGAGTACGCGCCCGGCGCGATCGAGGAGGTCACTCTGCCGGTCGACGAGGGGCGCGAGGCGCACGAACTCGACATCGAGGATCCGGCGGACGGGGCGCGCGATCCGGATGTACTGCGCGACGGTGGGCCGACCCGGAACCGGGGCGTGATCACGACAACCGGGGGCCGGAAGGCCGGACCGGCCAGTGTTCGGCGCCGACCCCGCCCACCCGGCGGGAACGTCGCGCCGACCACCACCGGGGACGCGACCACCGGCGGCATGAACACCCCGGCATCCGGGTCGACCAGCGACGCGTCCGGCCAGGCCCGGCAGATCGGCAATTTCACGGACAAGTAGTCGACAACACGCGGTCGGGGGTCGGAGTTGTCTCCTGCCCCCGATTAAGTCCTTGCGCTTGACGTACGTGCCCTTGCCGGCCACGACGTAAGCAGATCCTTCGTCGACCAGAATCCGGATGGCCTTCAACGCCGTTCCGCGAGCGATCCCGTGCACGGGTCGGTGTCGCTCGTGGCACTGGGGGTGCGGGGGCGGCACGTCGGCCCCGGTCCGCCCGCGCGCGCCAGGCGGCTCCAGGTTCTGGAGAATCCTGGGCCGTGCCGGAAGATCATCCGCCGGAGAACGGCGAAGACGAGATTGTCGTCGAGAGCTACGTCGCCGCGTGCCCTATCGGTCCGGAACTGGCCGGTCAGATCGTCGAGTTGGCGGACCTGCCGTGGAACGATCCGGACATCACCGACAGGGCGATGCGCGGCCTCGGCTGGTCCGACGACGAGGTGCCGACCGACGAGGCGCGCTTCGTCACCGCCACCGGTCACGCCGTCTACGGCGACTCCTGCTTCTACATGCCGTTCGTCCACTCCTACTTCGTTGGCGGAGAGCTGTGGTCGGACGACTTCTGGGGCGCGCTGCCCGGCTGGTCCAGCCAGCGGGGGGCTGGACGTGAGGAATTCGGGGCGCACGTCGACGCCGCCGTCGACCGGTTCGCCGAACGGCTCGGCCCACCGGAGTGTGATGTGCGGACCGAGGGCACGCGCATAGCCATCGGCCGGTACTCGTGGCGGTACGCCGCCTGGCGACGCGGCGGCAACATCCTCGTGGTCGGCCCGGCCCTGGACGGCTTCTCCTACGGTCAGGACGAGGAGGCCGTCGTCTACGTCGGTGGGTTCACCGAGGACGCCGTGTTCCCGGACGCCGACGGCTTCCTCGACCTCATGCGCTGGTAACAAGGCCCAGCCGGCGCCCTGAAGAGCATCGACAGTGTGGTGATCGCCTGGTCCATGTCGGCGAACTGGTTCGGCCGTAAGGTCGGGCCATGATCGAATCCCAACGCGAAGCCGTGCCGCGCAACGACGGTGGCGAGTTCGACACCGCCCTCGCCTTCTTGTCCTTCGCCCGATCATGCGTGCTGAAGAAGGTCGCGGGCTTGAACGAGGAGCAGTTGCGGCGCCGCCTGGTCGTCTCCGACACCACACTGCTGGGCCTGGTCCAGCACTTGACCGACGCCGAACGGTACTGGTTCGGCTACACGTTCGCCGGCGACCCGCGCTACGCCGAGGTGGACCTCGACATGATGGTCGAGCCAGGCCGGTCCCCAGATCAGATCGTTGCCCGCTATCGGGCTGCGATCTCCGAAAGCGACGCCCACCTCAGCGCAGCCGCTGGTCCGGACGTCCTCACCGCGCAGCCGGTCGGTGACGTGCCTCGTACGCTTCGCTGGGTGCTCGCCCACATGACGAGCGAGACCATCCGGCATGCCGGTCACGCCGACATCCTGCGGGAGCTTATCGACGGCGTCACCCGTCGGTAGGAAATCGCGGTTCGGGGCCGCATCCCATCCAGCGCTACGCACCCTCGTCGACCGCTCCGACATCACCGGCCCGAAAGATCGGCCAGGTGACGGTGAGGAACGCACGGACTGATCTGACGCGCAGATGGCGTCGTGGTGCAATCGCCAACTGGTACTGCTGAGGGGCCGTCTCGTCCTGCTTTGTGGTCCGTCCGGGCACCCGAAACGTGGTCGTGCCGTCCTCCGGAGAGCGCCATGATTGGCTCCGTGACCAGCTTTCCTGCGCAGGCCTGCCGTGTCCGCGACAACACGCTCGCACCGCAGCGCAGACTCTACGCATTGCGGGAGTGCGCTCTGCACTGCGCCCCATACGGATTCCGCGCCACCTGGCACCACCTGGTCGTCGCCGCCCGTATCCCACGCAGGCTCACCGACGATCTCGACGCGCTCGTGCGCGCCGCCGACGAACTACAGCGGACACGCGAATTGGTCCTGCATCGTGCGCAGGAGTACGCCGCCTTGCGGCGTCGAGAGAAGGCGACTGGCATGCGAACCCCACGGACGTCGCCGCCCTGGAACTCGTGGGGCTGGTCCCAGATCGCCTACTGTCCCGACCCTGAGCACCACCCGACGGGACCTCTCGCCACGGTCGTCCAGGCGGTCCTCGATCGCTACGATGCCGGAGTCGACGTCGACAGGCACTGCCTGGCATGCGGCATCGAACGGCGCCGCCCGGGCCGTGCATGCTCGACCTGCGGCGTCCATCCGGACGGCCCCGCCGCACGCTGGCGTGCCTCCCAGATCGAGGAACGCTGGCAACGGGTCTGGCACCGTGAGTTCGACGACCGGCCGACGCCTCTCGTCCCATGAGTTCGAGGTGCACGGATCTGCCGCCGAGCGTGCGCGCCCCCACCAGCCCTAGCCGTCACGCTCCGTGGGCGGCCTCCAGGGCCGGCCGACGTCCGCAGCTGCCGAGAAGAGTACCTCTGATGTAACCGATGATGCGGGCCGTTCTACGGTCGTGGTGCGTACCGCACTCTTGCGAAGGGCCAGTCGGTGGAAAGCCATTTGGACACCGCCTCGTACAGCGGCTTGTCCAGTTCAGCCCGAGCGACGCGCGTCCAGGAGCGTACCTCCACAATCGTTTCATCGTCGCGTGCTGGGTAGATGTAGACGCAGCCAATCACCTCATCAGCCGGCACCTCGATCACGGAGTACGTGAAGCCGACTCTCCGGGCGAAATCTTCTGCATGTCTGCGCAGGTCAGTAAGGTTCTGCTCCAGGGACATCCCGTCTATCGGGGGCCAGCTTCCATCCTCGAAACCCGGCGTCGACCGGATGTGCTCAATGCTGCTGGTCCATGCCGCGTGATCTGGCTCATTGTGCTGGGGGCCAAGTGGCTCCAAGCGAAATCGCTTGGCTGTGAGCTCGCCGGGAACGGCGAAGTAAATAGGAACCAGCGCAGACCGGGGCACATCAGTAGCTTATCGCCGAGCCTCGAGCATCCTCAACTGCCGCCGACCGGGCGCGCCGGACACCGGCACCCCGTCACTCTCCGTGCACCATCGTTCGGCTGCCGAACGCACGCTCGTGCCGATGAGCGAATGGTCCCATCACCGGCTCCGACCGATCACATGAAGGAGATGGTGGAGGCCACGGCGTCGTCCGACGCTCCTGGTCGGCCGCGACAGCTGCGCTATCGAGCCCGGCTTCAACACGAGTTATAGCCTGGGTCTCGTGGCGGTGATGCGCGCGTTCGAAGCTGACGACTACCATCCGGACTACGGGATTATGATTCTCGCCGACACGAACCAGGCGTGGAAGCCGGACGAGGACCCACAGATCCCGCATCACCGCGATCGCGGAGACATGCCGACCGGGGCATTCGCCGGATCGGGCGCGGGCTGGATCGCCGCTCAGGCCCCTGGCCTGTCCGGCCATACAGTGCGTGTTGAGCTGCACGACGCACCGCCTCCGGCCGAGCACGCCGACTTCGATGACGTCCTGGAAACACCGTTCCGATCAAGCTCGGGCGAATTGACCCTGACCGACCTGACCGGCGGCTACGGTGAGACCGACCTCCACCTCGGCGACACGGAGTGGTTCCGGGTACGAGTCGCACGCCGGCCGACTGACGGCGACGGGTACTACTGGCTAATCCGATTCTGGCCGAACCCAGTCAGAGAACTGCCCGCCTGGTTCACCCGTAGCTCCGAGACGGGAGACCAGCCCTCGGGCGTGGCCGGGGACATCGAAGCGCTACTGAGATGGACTCCTCGGCTGCCGCTGGAGACCAGCATCGGCGATCTGGCCAAGCGGCTTCTCGTCAGCAACACAGCCGTACGCAAAGCGCTGGCAGTCGCTGAGGCGAAGGGCTTACTGCATATCGACGGTGACGACCCAGTGCGGCTATCGCTGGATCATCGAACCGACTCTTGAACAGGGCGAACGAACGAGAACAGGCTCAACGCATCCATGATGCGTGCACTCAATTGCCGCGGACCGTGCGCGGCGCCACCAACCAGCACCGTCACGTTCCGTGGCCGAGCCTCCCGCGTCGCATGACGTCCGGTCGTGCCGATGAGCGTGCACCTGATCATGACGCCGAGGTGCGATCGGCGAAGCGTCAGTTGACCTCATCCATCCAGCTTGCGCGGACAAGAATCTCAGTGGCGACCTCGGCGGGAGTACGGTCATTCGTGACTGTGAAGTCCTCAACGAGGGCTTCGGTAGGTATGGGCCGGTGCTCGTCCAACGCCCTCAGGTGCTGCTCAAGCTTTGATCCCGTGTCTCGTTGGCGCAGGCGGTTGCGGACGGTGTCGACGTCCGCGATCAGCCTGACCAGACAGACGTCACAGCCCGCGAGACTCTCCGCGTACTGTTCCCGCTGGGCCTGGCTGTCGATGACGGTAGCGGCAATGAGAAACCGTGCGCCGGCGGCCCTGAAGTTCGCCCATACCGACGCCAGGTTGAGGCACTTGAGTTCGTCATAGAATCGACCGCCCGGGGGGCTCACGCTTGGAGACGGCCCGAACTGGGCCAGCATGTCTGTGTCAACGACGGCCGTGGCGTGGCCCGCTTCGGTGAGAACACCTCCGATCGCGTCTGCCACGGTTGACTTTCCAACCCCGGCGACGCCGGTGAGGAGCAAGGCTTGACACACAGAGGTCTGCACGGCTTTCGGCCCCGAGGCGGGGCGGGCCGACGCCGTTGCGTCTGGATTCAACAGGAACCAGTAGTTGACCGTGGGGCCTTGTGCGGCCAGACCGCCGCCCAGTGACTCGTACAGTGTCCGGGCAGGGGCATTTGTCTCGCCCGTAGTCAGGAACATCCGGGTAGCACCGGCCTGTGCACCGGCTGACATGAACGCGTGTAACAGTGCCCGACCGATTCCCAGCCGGCGGTGCTCCGGCGCTACCTCCAGTCGGTGGAGGTAGAGCATCGAGGAGGTGTCGGGCCGGATCAGGTGATAGCCCCAGCACCACCCGACGATCTCCGCACCGTGGGAGGCCACGAAGGCCAGAGCACCTGGACTCCCTAGGAACGCCTGGCCGCCGCCGCCAGCCGCTGCTCCGAACCTACGCGACGCGCGATCGAAGAGTTGAACGTCGGCTGCCGGTACTCGACGGATCACACGTCATTCTCACCCTTCACCCGTCAGGACGCGGGACAGGAACGCACGGATCTGCCGCAGAGCACGCGCGGCGACAGGTCGTCTACGAGCTACGCAGGGTGACGGCCCGCTGGCGTGTGGCGCACGATCATGGCACCCCTCTCTGTCAAGCGCTGGTCGGGAGCAGTGTTCTAGGCTGACTGGCGGCGGGTCCGGGAAGTGACTTCTCCGAAGAGCCGGCATGGGGATGTGAGCTGGTCACGCTGGAGTCAGTAGTCGTCTCCCGTTGTCCTCCCGGGCCCGTCACCGTGGTAGCCGTTGCATCGTCGATCATGCATCGGTAGACGATGTCGGACAGGCGTCGTTTCAACGCTCGCATCGCTTCCATCGACGTCTTCCCGGCGGCTTTCTTCCGATCAAAGTACGCACGCCCTTCGGTGGGGTTGCGTAGCTGGACGGTGGCCATGATGTGCAGGACTCGGTTGATCTGCCGGTTCCCGGCACGGGAGAGCCGGTGGCGTACCTGCTCGCCGGAGGACGCGTCGATGGGAGCGGTGCCGTTCCAGGAGCCGAAGTGAGCCCGGTTCGGGAACCGGGTGATGTCGCCGGCCTCGACCAGCAGCCGGGCGGCGCCGGATGGCCCGATGCCGTGCAGGTCCATCAACGTGGTCCCGGTGGAGGCCACCAGGTCCCGCAGTTCCTTGTCAGCATCCTTGGAGCGCCGGTAGATGCGTTCGAGGTCACCGATCAGCTCTGCGGCGACCCGGCGCCGGGCCTTGCCGACCACGTCACGGGGCCGGACTGTGGCCAGCAGTGCTTTGGCCTGGGCGGCGGACAGGTTCTTCTTCGCCCCGCCCGGAATGAGCTCCAGCAACAGTTGGTGTAGCTGGGAGACCATCCGGGTGTGGTCCTCACCAAGCGATCGCCGGCGGTCGACGAGGATTCGCAGCAAGGCGAGCTGCTCATCGTTGACGACCGGACGCAGCCCGGCCATCCGGGTGCCGACCAGCGCGATGGAATGGGCGTCGGTGGCGTCGGTCTTGCGACCCTGGCCGGTGGCGAACACCCGCGCCCTGGCGGATAGCTTCGGCGGGACGTCGACGACCTGCTCCCCATCGGCGAGTAGCCGGTTGGCGATGTGCCGGCCGATGCCCTGGCAGCCTTCGATCGCCCACACCCGGTTCGGCCATCGGTTGGCGTACTTCCTCATCGCCGTGTAGCCAGCGTAGTTGGTGTCGTAGCGACCCCCGCCGACAACGGTCTCGTCGCCGGCCATGACCTCGATCGTGGCAGAGCGCTTGTGCGGGTCCATCCCGATGACCACACGATCCGACGTGACCTTCAACGTGTCCTCCGATGCTCGATTCACCTGGTTGTCGAGCCGGGAGGGCAACGCTGCTTCGAGCAGTGCAAACCCCTCTCGAGCCTCTCCCCGCCCTGGCGGCGCCCGGGACTGCGCAGGCCAAATGAGAGCCACACGACCAGCGTGGGCAGCCGAAAAGAGAGCGACAGCCCGGGCGCCTGGACCAAAGCCTGGCCGGGCCACGGTCCTACCGCAATGAAACAAGCAGCCGATGACAGCGCATCTTGGCTCAAGTACGTTGGCGCCATGGCGACCTATTGGACCTTGGGGTGCGATGCCGACGATCCTCAGCGGCTCGCCGCCTTCTGGGCGTTCGCTCTCGGGTACGTCAAGGAGTCCGGTTTCGATGAGCCCGACAACGCGTCGGTCGTGGACCCGAATGGCAGGGGGCCCGCGATTGGTTTCCTGAAGGTACCCGAGGGCAAGTCCGCCAAGAACCGGATGCATATCGACGTCCGGGTGGCGGGTCCAGGCCCATGGGATATGGACGAGCGTGTACGGCTGATCCGGCAGCAGGTGCCCGAGTTGGTAGCCGCTGGCGCGACGGTGGTCCGGGAGGAGTGGTACGACGACGCCTTGGGACACGTCGTCATGCAGGACCCCGAGGGCAATGAGTTCTGCGTCGCCTGATGCCGTGATGGAGTGCAAGTTCGAGGGCGTGGTGTGGGAATGGCGAGGGCCGTCCCCGTACCACTTCGTGACGGTGCCTTCGGCGTGCGCCGACGTCGTGCGCCAGTTGGCGTCGGCGGTCACGTGTGGCTGGGGCATGGTGCCTGTCGGGGTTCGGCTCGGGCGGAGCCGATGGCGGACCTCGTTGTTTCCCAAGGACGGCGGCTACGTGCTGCCGCTGCGGGACTTGATGCGCAAGAACGAGGAGATTGCCCTCCACGACATCGTGCACGTCCTGTACCGCTCGGAAAGTTGGTCCGACCAGCGCCACCTGGGAGTATTCGTTGATCAGGCCGTTGGTCTCGGTCAGTTGCCTCCGCGTCGCCTTGACTACGGGTTCACCCGCGGGTGCTGGCGCAGGTGTTCACCTGGCGCGAGAGGGACAGCGCGGCTGAAGAGGTCGGTGATGGGATTGGTGACGCATCCGATACTAACGGCGGGCCCGTCGACGACCAGGTCGGATACTTGAGGTGGGGTCGGCTTGTCTGGGCTGGCAAGATGCTGACGACCCGTCGTCGGATCTTCAGGCCAGGACGTTGGCATTGACGGCGAAGGCGCTTTCCCGGAGGCAGCGATCCATATAATCCCCGACCGCCCGTTTGGGGTGTAGGCGTCGGTGTGCATGCGCTTGCTGATACTCAGGTGACACCATCCGGTTCCGGCCGGCTTGTGAGCTACCGGCGCCCGACAGGAGGATCTGGCGATGGACGGGGGACGGGACCGGGAGCTCGACACGCTGCTGAGAGCGATCCCAGAGGGTTGGACGCGTGCGGAGGTAGCTGGACGAGCTTGGGGCGTTACGCGTACTACTCGCGCAGGAGGCAAAGTGGTCTCCATAAACGCGGAGCGACTCGGCGCCACCGAGCAACTCGGTGCGAACGTCTGGATCACCTCTGAGGGGCCAATCCTCAGACCCTGTGAGGTGCCGGCGGAAAAGGTCATGCAGGTTCTTCGTGCTGCGGCGGTAGGGTATTCCAGGTAAGCAGAGACGACAGGGCTTCCCGAGTAGCATTCATGCTGCCGCATTCCACTTGTTGTGTAGCGTGTGAAGATGCGCTAGGGCCATGTCGATCGCGGAAGCCCTTGGTGTGACGTCGCGGTACGCCTGCGCCAATAGGCAGCCACCCTGTACGGCTACCAAGAGGCCCGTGGCGAGTTGTGAGACGTCGGCTACATTTGCCTCTGGTCTTGAACAGCCAAGGCCTGGGCAAGATCCGGGCACGGTTGGAGGCAAAGACGGCACCAGCGGTACCCACGCAACCACAGCCGCAGGGTTGGCCTTAAGTCAGCGACGCTCGTCGAAGCCGCCGGCAGCCTCGTCGAGATGGGCGAGGAATCGGGTGATCGCTGGAGGTCGCGCCCGACCGGCGACGGTGGCGGCGAAGACCTGACGGACGGATTCGTCGTCGCGGTGTAGGCGCAGCAGCGCTATGTCGGCCGGCGTGCCCCGTACGGCCAGGGCGGGGACGAGCGCGACGCCGAGTCCGGCCGCGACGCAGCCGAGCTTGCCGATCCACTCCGCCGCCACGATGTCGATCTTTGGGTGAAAGCCGGTGGGCAGGCTGGCCCTCAGCAGCGTCTCTTCGGCCGTGGCGGAGCCGACGACGAACGGGTCGTCGGCGAGGTCGGCCAGCCGTACCGTGCCCCGATCGGCCAGCTTGTGTCTGCGGGCGACCGCCACCAGTAGTCGCTCGTCGAGTAGGTGGTGCAGGTTGAAGCGGCCGGAGTCGATGGGGCCGGTCGGCGATGAACTCACCACCGCGACGTCGGCGTCCCCGGTGACCAGGCGGTCGAGCAGGGTAGGGGTCATGCCTTCGACTAGCGACAGCGCCACCTGCGGATACGTGGCGCGGAACGATGCCAGGGCACGGGGCACCAGCGCGGCGACGGCGGTCGGGAACGCGCCGACTCGCAGCCGGCCATTGCCAAGACCGCGTAGCGCATCGAGGTCGCGCTGGGCGGCGGTGAGCCGGTCGAGCACCGCCTCCGCGTGCGGCAGCAGGATGCGCCCCTCTTCGGTGAGGGCCACGCCGCGCGGCAGCCGATCGAAGACCCGTACCCCGACCTCCGCTTCGAGTGCCGCGATCTGCCGCGAGACCGCCGATTGGGTGAAGCGCAGTTGACGGGCGGCGGCGGTTATCGATCGGTAACGCGCCACTGTCTGGAAAACCTTGAGAAGCTGGGTTTCCATGCTGCCATGCTAGCTACGCATCAGTCTCATGATGAACATTCGTTGGTCGCATCACTTTCGGTGCCTTAGCGTGGCGGCCATGGCAGAGAGCGCGGTTCTCGGTACCGGACTTATGGGTGCGGTCATCGCCCGTCCCCACCGGCCACCGGGTCGCGCTCTGGAACCGCACCCTGCCCGGACCGCCGGTGATGGGCATGGTCCAGGCGCGCGATCTCCGCCAGCACGTGGGTATCCCCGGCGTCGGACTTTGCATCAGAGGTGGAATGCCGTTCCCGATACCGCGCCACCGACATCGGGTTGATCGCATACACCTGATACTCCGCCGCGCCCAGCGTCTGCACGCGCGTGTCACGGCCGGTTTCGATCCCGATCCGCACCGCTCCTCCTGACCTGGCTCGTACGAGCACCAGCCCATCGGAGACCCCTTCCGGTGTCGTGGTCCACTGCTGTGGTGTAACGAGTTTCCGACAGGACACGATGATCGAGGCGGTGGCCGTGGCGGGACCGGTGCCGAAAATGCCTGACCGTCAACAACGCCAGTCAACCGAACGATGTCGCCCCCATTGACGCGCCTGCGTCAATGTCCGAGGGGCGGTCGTGCTTGATGATCTGGTATCGAGGCATGTAGCTGGGATGCTGGCCCGCGCTTGGACCCTCAGCGCGATGAGAGTCGCGAGATCGGCCACCATCGGCGGAGGTTCGCACTTGGCCGGTGCCCCAGGACGGATACGGGAGTGTCGTACGGTTGTCCTGTGTGCAATGGACGGCCAACGCCTTTCTGGCGCCGGTCATCCGTTGCCATTCGGGGGTCTCATGGAGATACGGTTGCTGGGCCAGTTGGAGGTCCGAGTCTCAGGAAAACTCGTGGAAATGGGCGGCCCTCGGCAGCGTGCCGTGCTGGCGGCCCTGGCAGTGGACGCCGGTCGCCCGCTGCTCGCGGATCTGCTTATCCATCGGGTCTGGGGGCAGGATTCGCCGGCCCGGGCGCGTCAGGCGTTGTACGTCTACGTCGCCCGGCTTCGTGCTGTTTTCGCCACCCTCGACGCGGATGAACCGGTAAGACTGCTCCGCCGCGCCCGCGGTTACCTTCTGGACATCGCAGTGGACCGCGTGGACCTGCACCGGTTCACCGAACTCGTCGCACGGTCCCGGGAGCCGGGCGCTATTGACGAGGACCGAGCGGTGTTGCTCCGGCAGGCGCTCGACCTGTGGCGGGGTACGCCACTTGGGGACCTGTCCGGTGACTGGGTGGAACAGGCGCGGCGGGGATGGCAGCGACAGTACCTGGATGCGGTGGTCGGGTGGGCGGAGGCGGAGCTGCGACTCGGACGAGCCGCCCCGCTGGTCGGGCCACTGACCGCTGTGTTGGCGGACCATCCGGTCGAAGAGTCGGTGGCGTTGGTGCTGATGCGGACGTTGCGGGCTGCAGGGCACCCGACCGGCGCATTGGATTGCTACACCGCCACCAGGAAGTCGCTGGTCGACCAGCTCGGCATCGAACCCGGCGCCGAGTTGCAGCGGCTGCACCAGGCGATTCTGCGGGGTGAATCCGACGGCAGCGACGAATCCAGACCGACGGGCGGGAGTCCCGGATCGACGGCCAGGAACGCGCAAAGTGGGACCGTGCCCGCGCAGTTGCCCTTGCAGGTACCGGATCTTCTCGGTCGAGACCATGAACTGGCCCGGTTGGACGCGATGGTCGCGAATGCCGGGGGGTGCGCGGCTGGCGTCGTCACCGGCACGGCCGGGGTCGGGAAGACCGCGCTAGCCGTGCACTGGGCACACCGGGTGGCCGATCGGTTCCCGGACGGGCAGCTATATCTGAACCTCCACGGGTTCGACGAAGAGTGGGCGTCGATCACACCGGCCGATGCCCTGGACGACCTGCTGACCGGCCTGGGGGTCTCGCCGGAGCAGCGGCCGGGCGGATTGGATGCGCGGGCGGCCTTGTACCGCAGTCACCTGGCAGGCCGGCGGATGCTGGTGGTCCTGGACAACGCCCGCGACTCCGAGCAGGTCCGGCCGCTGCTACCAGGGACGCCCGGGTGTGCCGTGGTAGTGACCAGCAGGAACCAGTTGACCAGTCTGGTTGTGGTGGAGGGCGCCCACCCGATCGCGCTGGACCTGCTGTCCGTCCGGAGCGCACACGAGATGCTGACCCGGCGCCTGGGGCCCGAACGTATGGCCGCCGATCCGCAGATCGTGGACGAGGTCATCGAGCAGTGCGCTCGGCTTCCCCTCGCCTTGGCGATCATCGCCGCTCGAGCCGTCGCCCATCCCGACTTCTCGCTCGCGTCGACGCGCGACGAACTGCGCGCGAGCCGAAATGCCCTAGACGTCCTAGACGGCGGCGACCCCTCCACCAATGTCCGAACGGTACTGTCCTGGTCCTATCGTACCCTCAGCGAGCAGGCGGCCCGCCTGTTTCGGCTGTTGGGCCTCCATCCGGGCGCCGACATCGCCGTTCCTGCGGTGGCGAGCCTCATCGGTGTGCCGGTCCACCGTGCCCGGCGGCTTGTGGCCGAGCTCATTCGGGCCAACATGATCACGCACCACCTACCCGGCCGCTACCTACTGCACGACCTGTTACACGAGTACGCGGTTGAGATGACCGGCTCCGTCGATTCGACAGCCGAGCGAAGGACGGCGCGGCACCGGCTGTTCGACCACTATGTGCACAGCGCATGCTCCGCAGCGTTGCTGCTGGTTTCCCAGCGTCTGCCGCCAGTGCCCGAGACGGCACTCCCCGGGGTGACCGTGGAGAAGTTCGCCGACCCGCAGGCGGCCCTCGGCTGGTATCAGGCTGAGTGCGCGGTACTGGTAGCGACGGTCCGAGATGCCGCGGCTCATGGCTTCGACTCGCACACTTGGCGGCTCGGCTGGACCCTTCGGACCACCCTCACCCGTCGGGTGCGCTGGCCCGACAGCTCCGCCCTGCAGCGACTGGCATTGGAGGCCGCCCGGCGCTGCGTGCGTGACGGCGACCACAGTGAGGACCGAGCCGGCCAGGCACACCTCCACCGTGGACTGGCTAGAGTCGAGACCCGCCAGGGCCAACACGACCGGGCCGAGGCACATCTGCGCACGGCGCTCGTCATTTCCACCGAGATGGAAGACCCGCTCGGCGTGGCGGACACCTACATCGGTTTCGGCTGGCGTCATCAGAGACGGGGGGAATTCGCCGAAAGTGTCCGCTACCTGGAACGGAGCCGGGAGATTTACGAGGACATCGGCCATCGCGCCGGACAGTTCGAGACGTACCATGCGATCGCATGGGCTCATACCCGCCTGGGTAACTACCAAGAGGCGCTCGCGTACGGGGAGCGGGCGCTGCGCGGCTATGAAGGGCTCGGGGACGACACCGGTGAGGCGCACGTGTGGGACACACTCGGGGCGTGCCACCGCCGGGCGGGCGACCACCAACAGGCGATCTTGTGCTACCAACGCGCGCTAGCGTTGTTCCGGAAAAACGGCAACAGCCTGTACGAAGCAGACACTCTAACCTTCCTCGGCGACGCGTGCCAGGCCATCGGAGAAACTGAGGCAGCCCGGCGTGCTTGGCAGCGGGGCCTCGACCTGTTGCCCGGTCTCGAAGGCCCGGAGGTGACGGACGTACAGGGCCGGCTTCGTCAGCGGACCTCCGCCTGAGCCGACGCCGTTGCGATGACACCGGACGCAACCTACGCCTGGCGGTTCGGGAACTGGTCAAGCTCTCCGCCTGGCACGCCGCTGTCGCTCGGTGGCGCCTACGCATCATCCGGAGGTTCGGCCTACACCCTGTACATCGGCGGCGGGAGTAGGTTCAACCGCCAGTCGGTTGGCGTGCCTGCGCTAAGTGCCAGGAAATGTGGTTCGCTGGGAGCAACACCTCGGGCGCCCTGCCCCGCCGCCGGTGGACACGAGCAAGCCGCAGCTGGCAGTACTCGATAGCGTTCTCGTCCCGCGAGCCCGTAGGCCCGATCGGACCGCCCGGCAACAGTGGATGACGCGAGACACGAGCATGACGCAAAACACCTCCGTCGCAGGGAGCCGTTACTGGCGACGCCGCCGGATCCGACAGCTCGGCAATCCGACCACCGGGGCCGCCGCCGATGCCGGCGCGCTGGCCCAGCCCGAGCAGCTCGCCCTCAATTCTTTGTGGCCCCAGCGGGGAGTGCGCGATTGCTGCGGACTGTGAAGGGCAGAGCGTCGAACAGGCGGATCGTGACCAGATGGATGAGTCGGGAGACCATGACCACGACGGTGCCGTACTCCGACGAAACCCCAGCTCACAGCTGGTTATGCGCGCCCACGCCCACCTCGCCGTCACTGCCGCACACGCCGAAAGAGGGGCTGTGAACCCGATGGGGACCGGCTCATCCCACTCACCTTGGGCGAGGTCCGTCGTCTCCTGGCACACCTGATCACCCGGGTCCGATCATTTGACCACGTCTATCGAGGGCCGTGGTGACGCCGTCGCCACCAGTACCGGGCTAACGTGAGCCACTACCTACGAGGGCAGCGAATTCAGCAAGTATGGTTGGAGTGATAGACGCGAATCACCGCCAACGACTTTCAGAATGACCACCTGCCCGCGAGGTTTACGCTATGACGACGGCCACCGAGCGATCTTCGAGTGCCCTCACGGGCCATCGTTGATCACTGCGGTGGCCGCCTTCATATCCGCGTCACATCCATCGCCGGCGTTGACTGGCGTTGCATTAGGGAAAGCCGCCGGCGATTCCGGTCAACGCGCCAGTCCGTAGTCCCCCCAACCGCCGCATCCGAGCCGTACAGCACCCTTCAGCCCGCCACTGCCGTTACCGGACCATCGATAGAGGCACCAGTCGCCGCCGACATAAGTATAGCCGAGCAGGTCCCCAATTCCATCGCGGTCGAGGTCGCCCATACCGGCGATATGCGCGTCGTAATCGTTCCAGCCGCCGCAACTCGAGGTGGATGTAGACCCGAAGCCGCCGTTGCCGTACCACCGATATAGGCAGTCGTTATGGATCGAGACGAGATCGGCGTTCCCGTCTCCGTTGAGGTCGCCAATGCCGGTCAAGCCGTGCTGGTAGGGCGCCCAGCCACAGCCGATCTGTGTGGTAGAGCCGAAGCCGCCGCTGCCGTTGCCAAGCCACTGGTAGAGGCACCCGGAGCCGAATCCTCCGGACCTGCTGACAGCGACAATGTCGCCGTCGCGGTCGTTGTTAAGATCGCCCGCACCGACAAGGGCACCGTAGTAATCTCCCCAGTTGCAAGCGATCTTCGATGCCGAGTTAAAACTGCCGATGCCATTTCCTGTCCATCGATATAGGCATCCATCCGGGTTGTATCCGAGCTAATTTTTAGCAGGACGTTCGGAATGTCCCGGAACGGATGTCAGCTAAACCGGTAGTCAACGTCCGGTATGTGTGGGTGCCAGTTCCTGAGCAGTTGTAGCGGAGAACACCGGCGCCACCGCCGGACGGAATGCGGACAGTCATCAGCGTCTGCCAACCGTAAATCCTCTGCCGTTCCAGGAAGACACTCCACGACCCACTGCAGCCTGACACTCCCCCGCCTGCAGTGATGAGCGATCCGCTTTTGAAGGGGACGTTTGCGTATATCGAGCATTGGGCGAATGCTGGGCCGGCAGTGAATACCGCAGTCAAAGATGCGCCGATTGTTAATGCAGTAGCAAGTGCAATTGACCTGCGAGAAAAGCCACCCATTAAGGTCCTCCAAGCTTTAGGGGCGATGGCCGAGACACTACCGAAGGTCATTCGTTTGAATTGCATTAGATCTCCTATCTTCGAGAGGATACTGGATGAGTTGCTGCACGGAAGCCGATATCCGCCTTCACTAATCCCGACGATGTCGCCTATGCCATCGCTGTTGATGTCGCCTGGCGCGGCAAGTTGGTACGGCCTCCAGCCGCAACCCAGCTGATCTGCGGTTCGGATTCCGCCGGATCCGTTACCCGACCAGCGGTACAGGCAATCGTTAGGCAAGTTGGTCGCCATGATATCGCTGATTCCATCGCTGGTGAGATCGTTGTGCTTGTCAGCGATGGTCGCGTGTGCTGGAGAAGGCGCGAAAGTAAGCGCGAGCACTGCGACAGCCAGTAGGATTGATAGCCTCCTTAGCGTACTCCGGACGCGTTTTCCTGCGTCTTTCGATGGGCATGCTTGTCCCACCTCTCCTGTCATCCGAGAAGCCCCTTCGCGGGACCTGGCGTATAGGCCCGCCGAATTCGAACATAGCCGCATCGTTGGCTGACATCAATGCCCCAGAGACGGTTGGGCGCGGCTGCAATGTTTCTGCAAGCACGCCTTAAGGCGTTGCCCTAGTTTGACTTTGTCGGGTGGGTACCAGCCGGTCGCATGGAAGGGAAAATCCGAGGCAGTTCCTGGAGGGCCACGAACAGGCTCGTCCCGCCGCTTTCGGATGCAGGCCCAGGGCCCGACGCGGAGGAGTTACCGCCATCGGGGTAATCCACCATCAACTGCGTCCCCCAGGTGTGGTTCTCCGCAGCCAGGCGTTGGACGAGGTCGCGGATCTCGGACGCGACCTGGTCGGAGCGACACAGCCTGATCATGCTCATCGCACTCGGCGAAACGATCATCTCGATCGGAACCAGTCGCGGTTTCAGCGACGAGCACCCGATCACCTGGTCCGTCCTCGGCGGCTCCGCACTCGGTTTCGTCGTCGTGGCGTTCCTGTGGTGGGCGTACTTCGACATCGCCTCGCCTGCTGCCCCGACCCCGGTCTTCGAGCTCGTCCCACAGGGCGGCATCGGGCTGGCGTGCGAGCCGGCCGAGCAGCATGCCGACGCTGACACCAGAGGCGTCCCGCCCATCCCACGTCGAGCGCCAGTCGAGCACCGGACGATTCACCACATCCGTCGTCCCTTGGCGCACACAGCGCCGTGAGCCGCCGCCCGGCCACGGTTCATGATTCGACATCCGCCTCTGCCGCCGGTCGGGTGCGCCGCTCGGCGAAGCAGGCACGCTGCATACGGTCTGCCCGTCGCGGGTTCCCTCACAGAATGCGGGCGGAAGCCCGGCCGTTCGATGCTCTCACCAAGGGCCGGCCAGGAAGGCAACGCGGCCGACTGCCGCCCCATAGGTCATCATCGGTGGGTAAATGTTGTCGCCTTCGCCGTACACGAAGACGTCCTTCCGGAGCGCATCACCCAGCGTACGCAGGAACCGGCAGAACGCATCGAGCCGCTCCTGTCCCTGGATCTGATAGAGATCCACGTCGCTGAGGATCTCCTCCACGGCCCACGGCCGGACCATCCACTCCAGGTCGGGATCGGGCCACACCGTCAACAGCGTCCTCTCCTCACGGTCCTCGGCCGCAAACAGATCGGCCGCAGATTCCGGTACAGCAGTCTCCCGGTCACCGCGCTCGCACCGGCACAACCATCCGCGCGAGCGGATCAAATCAAAGACGAGCTGCCAATGGGCCAACGTCGTATCCGCCACGATCACGTCCGGGGCACTACCGTTCCCAACCGGGTCGAACCACTGCTTCACGTCGTCCCACAGCAGGTCACTCACCAGACGATGATCCCCCGAGGTCCCGCCACCGGCATCCCGATCTGCCGCGAGCAGCGTGCTACGGAACGTAGTGATACCGAAAACCACTCGCCGCTCCACGTACGCCGACGAGCTGGAATGCGAGGCCGTCGCACGACGTGAGCGGCGGCGCGTGCGACACTCGTCGATCGTGGACACCGATGACGTGTGGCGCCTGGTCGAACAGTCGCGAAGTGAGTCGGACGAGGCTGTCGTGGACGCCAACGAGGTGGCACAACGCCTGGTCGCACTGCTTGGCCAACACGAACCCACTGAGATCGTCGCCTTTGCCCAGCCGCTGTGGGATCTGCTTGCCCAGTCGTACCGGGCCGATCTCTGGGCGGCCGCCTACGTGATCAACGGTGGCGCCTCCGACGACGGCTTCGACTACTTCCGTGGCTGGCTCATCGCTCAGGGACAAACCGCATTTCACCAAGCACTCGCCGACCCGGACAGCCTCGCCAGCCACCCCACCGTGACCCAGGCCGCCGCAGAAGGCGAGGACCTGTGGGGTGAAGACATGCTCGGCGCCGCGTGGAACGCGCACCTGACAGCAACCGGGCAAGAACTACCGTCCGACGCTTTCGCAATTCGGTATCCGCAACTCGACCCCGACTGGGACTTCGACTTCGACGACGAGGCCGAGATGCGCCGACGCCTGCCACGCCTCACCGAGCTCTATTACCAGCCGGCCGAGGCATAGCAGAACCCTGCCGAACAACCGACCCATCACAGGACGTTGCGGCATGAGACGTCTGGCGTCCGAACAGCATCGACACATAGTCTGCCGACCCGAGCCTCAGGACGATCAACACCGCCAGATCGACTGCGCGCTCATGCCGCAGTCCACGCGCTTCGCGCTGGCCGGAGTCGTCACGCTTTGTGGCCAGCCTCCGGTCTCGATTGACGTCCAGCACCTGTCCCAGCCGGCTCGGTCTCGAACTGGGCGGGGCATCCTGTCGTGGCTCTGGCCAGGCGGGAGCACCGCTCGGTGGCCTCGCGCGGTCGAATGTACAACCTGTGGTCGCGTCAGGAAGAGACGCAACGCGATGGGAGGGCCACCGTACGGTCGGACTCGCCGACTATACGGCCGGTACCGATCTTGGTTCGAATCGTGACACTCTCCTTCCTCTACAGGGGAGGGCCTAGCGTGGCGTTGGGCTATACCGGCCCCGCGAGCGGAAAAACCGATCCGAGGAAACGCAGGATGACACTGAGGCGGCAGACTAGTGAGCGGCTGAGTTGAGGTGCCCGACACGTCCAGTGGAGACCTGCCGTGGATTCTCGGGGAGTCCGTTTCTGGGTGCTGGCGCTTTGGTGGCGTTGGACTGCAACGAATCAGGGTCTATCGCGCATGATCACGTATCCGCTCATGCCGCCGCCCGAGTGTGACGGCCGTCGCGCGGCGCGCTCGAGCCGGTCGACTCAGGCGGGGTCGCCGAGATAGCCGACGTCCGTGGAGCCCGACGCGACGTGGACGCGATTTCCCCCAGTGCCGTAAGACCTGGGCGATCCTTGCGGCGCCGGCCGGGTTGGCGGAGTGGACGTTGATGACTCCGACGTCAAAGGGGCGCCTGTCAAAGGCCGCCCGTTCCAGGACCTCCACGACCGGCCAGATCGTGTCGTTTCCGCCTAGGTCGTGGTCCAGCCAGAGCTCGTCCAGGCGCCGGTCCCGGTACCGATGGAGGAGTTCAGCTCCGGCGGTGCTGGTGCGGGCCACCTCGGCGCTACGGCCATCCACGAACGAACGGAGGTCATCGACCAGGACGATCGTTCGGCGGGCATCCACGCGATGATGATGCCTGACACCGTCATGATCCGACATCCGGATTTGCCGCCGACCGGGCGCGTTCAGCTCGGCCAGAGCCGCCACCTTCCGTGGCCGTCCACCGGTTCGGTCGGCATCCGGAACTGCCGAAAGTAGTGCGCTTTCGGGAGCGCATGAGCGATCACTGCATAGTGGTGGCGGGCGGGTGGTCAAAGGAGACCGGACAGCGAAAGATGTACAGGGAGTAGCCGCGGCCGATCGAAATGCCGGTGGGGGTGAGCGATGTCGTCGCCGGCTCCTCTTCCACCGGCCGCCAACTGCAGTCCGCCCCGTTCCGCTCGCTGGAGTCGACGGTGAACAGCAGCGTCATTGGGGCAGCACACTCCGCGCAGTTCATCGGGTGCGGGTCTGTCAGCGACCAATTTGCGAAGCCACCCACTTTCCAGCCAGGCGCCAGCGACAAGTCAGACTGGTAGCTGTACCCGGCTTCCTCCTCCGTCGTCTCTTCCCATGCGGTGATCTGAGCGTCCAGGTCTTCGGGTAATAGATCGCCATACTCGTACTCGCGGACCTGTTCCGGGTGCACCACGCAGGAGACGGGCAGGTAGGAGTCGTTCACCACGGGCGGTTCGGGGCTCGTGGTCAACGGCCGAATCACCTCGGTGCTGCGCCGCCAATACAGCCGTACCCGCGGGTTGTAGCCCTCCTCCGGGTGGTCCAGCGGGCACCACAGCACCTGCATCAGATCGGTCCCTTCCGGACCGGAGAAGTCGGGGACGTCACGGCGGTAGAGCTGGGCCACCGGCAGCAGCGGAATCGGTTGGTCAACCAGCTCGTCCGGCTCGGAGAACTCATAGTCGGGCAACTCTGCCCGCTCCTCGTCGGTCAGGTCGTAGCGCGCGCCAGTCGCGTCCGCTCGGGCCTCGGCTGCCGCGTAGATCTCCCGGCTGCGGCGGACGGTTGCCGGTGTGGTCAGCCGGAATATGTAGTGGGTGTCGCCGTCCGTGCACACCGGCCACGGCTCGTCGGCCGGCCAGAGTAGCGGCCCACCGACCGAGCTGTCGGCGACCGTGGGCGTACCGGGGCGGGGATGCAGCCGCGTGGCGGTTGTCGAGTGCTCCCGCAACTCTGGGAAGAGTTTCGTGATGTCCACCGGTCGCGGCGGCGTGGTGCGCGTCATGGCTGGCGATCATACGGACCGGCTACGACGAAGATCCGTATGAGGCCTCAGTGGCCCAAGAGGCGCGGCACGGCGTTGCGCTGCGCGATTTTTCCGCAATTCGCCGAGATCAGGTGTACGGATTGCCGCAGAGCGCGGGCGACGCCGGAGCGTCCGTGACCCCTGGCGGACCGTAAACCGCGGTACGTCCAGGCGCGAAGAGATCCGGTCGTACCGATGAGCGGATAGATAAATGCAATGAATTCTGGGCTCGGGCATGCAAGGATTTTGGGGTCCCGACAACAGGCGTCGCGGGGCGCCCGAGGCCACGCCAAACCGGCGGAAGTAAGAGGCGGCTGATGGGGCGGTCGCACGCGTGGCACGCGAACGGTGCCCTGAGCAGTCGCCGCTGGACCCGCACTCTCATGCCGCCACCCGTGCGTGCCCCTGAACCCGGAGCCGTCACGCTCTGCGCGCGGACCGGGATTACCTTCGCGACTGCTTGCGGTACTGGCCGGGGGCCACGCCTTGCTCCCGTTTGAACGCCTTGGCGAAGGCGAATTCCGAGGTGTATCCGGCGCCCTGCGCTATGGTGTGCACCGGCTTGTCGCTGTCGCGCAGCAGTTGTGCGGCCAGGGTCATCCGCCACCAGGTCAGGTAGCCAAGCGGCGGTTTGCCGACCAGTGAGGTGAACCGGCGAGAGAAGGCCGCCCGCGACAGCCCGGCCTTCGCGCCCAGCGCTTCGACCGTCCACTGCCGCGCGGGTTCCTGGTGGATGTGATGCAGCGCCGCGGTGATCGCGGAATCGGCGAGCGTCGCGGCCCATCCGGTGGCCGGGCCGCCCTCGGTTTGGTCGGCGAGCCAGGCCCGCAGGATGTAGAGCAACATCATGTCCAGCAGGGCCGAAACGACGGCTTCGGTTCCGTGGTCGGAGTTGGCGATCTCGTCGCCGAGCAGATTGACAGCAGTGTGCAGCGGCGAGCGGCGGCCGAGGCGAGCCGGCAGGTGAATCACCTCGGGCAGTTCCTGGAACAGTGGATGCGGCCGGGTCTGGTCAAGCGTGTAGGCACCGCATAACAGGATCGTCGCGGCGCCCTCGCCGTCGTCGGCGCTCGGCGTCACCTCCGGCAGAGCAGCCGAGGGTGCGCCCGCCAGTGGCGTGGACAGGCTGTCGGCTAGCGCGTGCCCGCAACCGTGCGGCAGGCACACCACATCGCCCGGACTCAGCGCGATCGCCGCGCCCTCAGACGGGATCAGCCAGCACGTCCCTTCCAGCACCACGTGGAAGCCGGCCCCGGAGAACGGCTCAGCCCGCACTCCCCACGGGACGCGCTTGCGGATCTCGGCGGAATGTGGGCGTCCCGTGCGCATGACGCGGATGGCGTCACTGAGAACGTCCATCTCCAGATCGTATCGCCCGACAGGGCTGGTTGAGACGATCAGACATAAACCGAGGACGTAGAGCCATGGAGGGCGGTCTTTGATCTCCATAGGGTGAATGCAGTCAACCGATCGTCTGTCTAACAGGGGGACAGGACATGAGCCACTACACCGCCGTCGCGACCGCCACCGGCCGCGACGGCCGCGCCTTCAGCTCGGACGGCAAGTTAGACGTCACGCTCGCCCTCCAGAAGGAGTTGGGCGGCATCGGCGACGGCACCAACCCCGAACAGCTGTTCGCGGCCGGTTACGCCGCCTGCTTCGCCACCTCGATGCAACTGGTGGCACGGAAGAAGAAGATCGACGTCTCCGGCATGTCGGTCACCGCTGAGGTCGGCCTCGTCCCGAACGAGCAAGGCGGCTTCCGCCTCGAAGTCGCCCTGCGGACCAAGCTGCCGGAAAGCCTGCCCCGGGAAGCCGGTCGCGAACTCATCGAGGCCACCCACCAGGTATGCCCGTATTCCCACGCCACACGCGGCAACATCCCAGTCGAACTGCTGGCCGAGTAACCGCCGCCCGCCGGACGCCACCTGGAGCGCGACCAGCGGAGTCCGCGATCAGGTGCTCGTCGGCCCCGCCGACCCGCTCGTCCCCGGGCTCGTACTGCCGTCCGGCTCTGCCGCTAGTCGAGCGGTACCAGAGCTGTCACGCCATGAGGGAGGCTTCCAGGTCGCGGCGGGTGAGAGCGGCGCGGAGTTGTAGCGCCTCGGCCGCCAGATTCTCACGAGCGCCCTGCTCGCGGTCGATGGCGCAGACCACCGTCTCCACCTGGGCGCCGATGGACCGTAGCTGCCCGCACGACGTCAGTAGGGCACCTCCGGTCGTCACGACGTCCTCGATCACTACGACCCGCCGACCGGCAACCGGGCCGCCCTCGGCGGCCTTGGCGGTGCCGTACTCCTTGGCTTGCTTACGAACGAATACCGTGGGTAGCCCTGTCAGCTGTGACATCACCGTGGCAAGCGGGATACCGCCCACTTCCATCCCGGCCAGCACGTCGCACTCCGGCAGCAAGGCCACCATCGCTTCGGCAACCTCGCGCAACAGATCCGGCTGTCCCTCGAACAGGTACTTGTCGAAGTACTCCTCGCTGACCTGCCCGGATCGCAGACGAAACCGTCCGGTCAGATGGCAGGTGTCGTAGACGCGGCGCGCGAGCGGGTAAGTCACACGCTCAGCCTCGCATCTCGCCTGGATCGAGCAGGTATCCTCTCGGCGGCGCTCCTCGGGATCGTCCTACAAGGACGACTTCGTAAGCTCTTCGGCATCCGGATCCGCGGCCGTCCGTGTGCACCACCCGCAGCCGGAGCCGTCACATATCGTGACCGTGCTCTGGTGTCGGTCGGCGTCCCGTCGTCGCCGATGAGCGCGCACCCCTGGCTCCCGGAGCGACGTCACGTGGCGAGCACGGCGGTGAGCATCGAGAGGTACGACTCGTGGGCGAGACGCAGGCTGTCAAGGTCGGACGTCTCGAACCACGCCACGGCGTCGTGTTCGTCCGGCGCGGCGTTGACGGGTGTTCCGGTCCACCTGTCGACCAACCAGATCTGCATGTCGAACGTCGCGGTCCGGATCTCATGCATCGGCGGGCTGGACGGCTCCGGCGCCGTGATCCCCAACTCCTCCCGAAGCTCGCGGACAAGGCTCTCCTTCGGATCCTCCCCCTCGTCAACATGACCGCCCGGCAGGTCCCACACATCGGGATACCAGCGGCGTCCGGCGCTTCGATGACACAGCAACACCCGATCGCCGTCGCGAAGAACGGCCGTAACAATCCGGACCGGACCGGAGTCGTCAGCGGAGATCGTCATCGGCACATTCCGCCGCCATGTAGCCGCTGGAAACAGTTCCGCCTCGCCGTAGCGTTTCGACACCCCGTCGATGTCGAGCCCGTCAGTCATGTCGCTCCCATCATCGCGGTGTCGTCGGCGGCGTCGCGCTCAACGTCGCGCCGCCGATGCGCCCGCGGGCACGGCCGCACTTAAGTGGACAAGGCGTGATCTCGATCGTGGTGTGGTGGAGGTGAGCGGTCCGGTGACACCAGCTCGGCGGCCACGGCCTGGATCCCGGCGGCGCCAACCAGGCCCTGACAGGGGCCGGTGTCATCGTCTCGGCGATCTCGGCTCAGGAGCGGCTGAGGGCCCTTCCCGCTGCGGCGACGATCGTGCTCGCGAAGACCCAGCCGATCAGCATCAGGACGACCATGACGACCTTGTCGGCGCCGACCGGGTCCCACGCCCTCTCGTGGCCCAGGTCCACCACCGGGATCAGCAGGTCGAGTGCGTAGAGGAACGGATCCCAGGTCGGATGCTCGTCCGTCTTGACCGGGCACAGCCCGCGTCGACCGGCACAATCGCCAAGAACCGCGAAGTAGGCGGTGCCGGCGAGCAGGGCACTGCCGAAGATCGCTGCGGCCCGGCCCGGAAGGTAGCCGTAGCCGACGGTGAGATCTTGGACCAGACCCCACAGGCGGCGTGGCCATCCTCCGGCGTGCGATTCCCGGCGCAGTTTCTCCCGGAGTACCCTGCGGGCGTCACGCTCCCGTCCGGCGCTGCGGTACGCGGCCGCGAGCTGCTCATACGGCTGGGGTTCCACGGTCGGTGTGGCCCGACGCAGGATGTCCAGCCGCCGAGCGACCGGCGCGTCCTTGCGTAGCTGCTGGTAGGTGAAGTGCGTGAGGAGGAGCCGTCCGGTGCGGACGGACCAGGCCCCGGGGGTGTCGCACAGCACATGGACGGTGGCGTGGCTGAGGTCGACGCCGCCAGTAGGTGGGTGGCCCTCGAACACGAGTTGGAACGCGGTCAACCCGTCGGCGGCCACCGAGCAGCCGTCGACACAACCGACGCGGCTGTCCAGGAAGGTGACCGTGCCGTCGACGCGCGCGCCCGCGAGCGCGACGGCGCCGTCCAGCGCGGCCGATGTGAGGTCGAGGTCGCCGGCGACGACAATGTTGTCGGCGAACAGGCTGCCTGGGGCGGATGGGCCGGCGGAGATTTCGACCGCGCGCAGGTCCACGCCGGCCGAGACCTGGGCATGCTGGAGGGACACGGGACCGGCCAGACGAGCGTGCCGGGCAACCACCCCGCTGCGGACCACCGCGCGCGGCAGATACAGGCTGCCGTGCTCACCCGGATCGGTGCATCGGACGTAGGAAAGCTGGACGGCGCCGCGGATGTCGGCGGCCTGTAGGTCGACGGTGCCAGCGAAGACTGTGTCGGCCTGCGCCTCGAAGGAGCCCGCCACCGTCATTCCCCAGCCGCCGAAGGAGATCTCGCCGGGATTCTCGATCTGTGCGCCGGCAAGGTCGACGGGACCGTTTATCTGCGAGTTGTACAGGTTCATCGTGCCGTGCAACCGCATCCGGCGGCCGTAGACACCACCGGCGACCAGGCTCGGCGCTTGAACGAAGCCGTCCGGTAGCCGCGCTTCGCTGAGGATGAGGGCACCGTCGATCCGGGCCAGGTTGAGGAACAGGGCGCCGTAACAGGTGAGCCTTTCGCCGTCGAGGTCCCCGCCGACGGTGATGTTCTCCGCGTCGATGCCGACGTAGTGGTCCGGCGTCCTTGCGGAACTCGGTAGATCCGGTCGTTTGCCGAGATAACCCGTGGGGACGACCACGGTGGCTTCCAGGTCGAGCTGAGCACCGATCCGGGCGTCACGCAGGTAGCACGATCCATCGATCCGCGATCGGGTGATCGTGAGGCTGCGGGCGACGCTGATCCGGTCGGCGGCGAGACCGGGCAGGCGGCAGCCGGTCAGCCAGATCGCGGGCGCGCTGAGGCCGTCGAGCAGGGGCTTTCCCTCGAAGGTGCAGTCGTCGAAGTCGACGACACACGACAGATCGAGATCGCGCAGATCCAGCTCACCGGCGACCGTGACGCCGCGAAGCCGCAGCGCCGCCTGTCGGCCCGGTCGCGGCTCCGATCCGGCCAGCAGCATCTGGCGAATGCGGTTGCCCTGGACGGAGGTATCGCTGGTCTCCGGATCGGGTACAAACCGCTCACCCTCGTGGTACGCCTCCCACATGGACCGTTCGACCACGGACCAGCCCCGCGTAGCGACCGGATCCGTCGCTGTCTCTCCGAGAGTCACCCCGCCGATTGTCACACCGTGACGCAACAGCATCACTGAAGGTGACGCGATTGGGGGTGCCCGGTCCTTTCCGGCGCGGCGCCCTATGTGGACGCCACTGCTCCGGAAATTCGTACTTCGCGACGCCGTGCACGAACGGCACGGCGTCGCTGTCGGCGACGGGCAGAGCCCTACCGGCCGACCCGGAGCACGCCGAGGCGCTGAGTGGCCCGGGTGAGCGCGACGTACAGGTCGTTGTGTCCACGGGGAGACTCGGCGACGATCCGGTCCGGATCGACGACCAGTACCGAGTCGAACTCCAGCCCTTTCGCCTGGGCGACGGTCAGCAGCACCACCCGGCTCTCCAGTTCCGGGGCGTCGCCGAGGGCCAGGCCGGGCACCGCCTCGGCGGCCGCCCGCCCCAGCACGTCGGTCCGGCCGGCCGGCACGATCACCCCGACTCGCCCGTCGCCGACCTTGGCGATCTCGGCGCGGATCGCGTCGACCAGCCGGTCGGGCAGCGCGCCCTCCTCGACCCGGACGTCCCAGGGCTGCTCGCCGGTGCCGCGTACGGCGCGGGGCGTGGTCAGCGTGGGGTCGATCTCGGCGAGCACCTTGGCCGCGACCGCCATGATCTCGGCCGGCGTCCGGTAGCTCACCGTCAGCTCCTCCAGCCGCCACCGATCGCCGACATACGGCTCCAGCACCCCGTGCCACGACGACGCGCCGGCCAGCGCACCGGTCTGGGCCACGTCCCCGACCAGCGTCATCGACCGGCTCGGCGCGCGGCGCATCAGCACCCGCCAGGCCAACGGGGAGAGTTCCTGCGCCTCGTCGACGATCACGTGACCGAAGGCCCAACTCCGGTCCGCCGCCGCCCGCTCGGCGGTGGTCAACTGCTCGCCGTCCTCCTGCCGGTCCGCCAACCGGTCGGCGACGAGCAGGTCGGTGACGTCCAGCATCCCGTCCTCGGCCTCGGGCTCGTCCTCGAAGTCGATCGACTTGGAACCGGACGCGATCTCCAGCACGCCCTCGGCGTACTCGATCTCAACCTGGCGCTGCCGCGTCGCGCGGGCCTTGGCGGCGCGGTCGTCCCGGCCGAGCAGTTCGGCCGCCTCGTCCAGCAGCGGTACGTCGGCCGGGGTCCACCCGCCCCGGGGCTCGCGCCGCAGCGAGGCCCGTTCCGCCTCGGTGAGGCTCGTCCCGGCGACCGCGAGACGGTCGGTGGAGGCGAACAGCCCGGCCACGACCTGCTGCGGGGTCAGCACCGGCCAGAGCCAGTCCAGTACCGCCAGGACCTCGGGCTCGGTGCGCAGCTCCCGCCGGAACTCCGCGAGGTCGGCCTCGTCGAGCAGGTTCTCCCCGCCCAGTGGATCGGCACCGATCCGCTCGGCGAGCTGGTCGGCGAGGGCGTGGATGATCTCGATGTCGAACAGTGGCCGGGCCAGATTGTGCGGCCGGCCCGAGCGGCGGGCCCGGTCCCGCGCGGCGACCACGGTGGCCGGGTCGAGGACGATGGTGTCCCGCTCGATCGAGATCTCCAACGGCTCGTCCGGGACCCGTTGCCGGTCCTGGATGGCGGCGGCCAGCACCTGCACCATCTCGGTCCGGCCCTTGAGCTCGGCGACCTCGGCCGGTTCGGCCCTGGTCGCGTTGACACCGGGGAACAGCTCACCGACCGTGCGCAGCAGTACGCCGGTCTCGGCCAACGCCGGCAGCACCTGGGAGATGTACCGCAGGAAGGTCGCGTTCGGTCCGACCAGCAGCACGCCCCGGGTGGAGAGGATCTGCCGGTGCGTGTAGAGCAGGTACGCGGCCCGGTGCAGCGCCACGGCCGTCTTGCCGGTGCCGGGCCCACCCTGTACCACGAGCACACCGTCCAGGTCGGCGCGGATGACGCGGTCCTGCTCGGCCTGGATGGTCCGGACGATGTCGGTCATCCGACCGGTACGACTGGCGGTCACCGCGGCGAGCAGGGCCGCCTCGCCGGTGAGCCCGCCGGTGCCGCCGTTGCCGGTGCGGCCCGCCACGGCCAGGTCGAGCACCTCGTCGTCCAGGCCCACCACGGCACGGTCCCGGGTCCGGATGTGCCGGCGTCGGCGGACGCCCTCCGGGGTCGCGGCGGTGGCGAGATAGAACGGCCGTGCCGCCGGGGCCCGCCAGTCCAGCAGTACGGGTTCGAACTCCCCGGCGTCGGCGAACATGCCGATCCGGCCGATGTACCGGCGGATGCCGCTGTCGAGGTCGAGGCGACCGAAACAGAGCCCCTGTTCGACCGCGCCGAACCGTTCGATCTGTTCCGCGTACATGCGTACGGTGCTGTCGCGCTGCGAGCGCTCCTGCTGGGTGCCGCCGGTGTTCCGGAGTGCCCAGTCGAGTCGTTCGCCGGCCTGTTTCCGCAACTCGTCCAGGCGTCCGTAGAGCATGGAGACGTACTGCTGTTCGTCGGAGATCTCGGCCACGGACGGGCCGGTCAGCTCGGCCCGGTCGGGCTCGGTGGACCCTGCTCCGTCGGTGGGTCCGTCAGCCTCGAACCGCCCGTTGACCGGCTCGTGGAGACGCTGGTCATGCGAAACGCCGGATTGCTTTGACAAACCGTCTCTCCATTGTTAGACTTCTGCGAGAACGGCATTCGGTGCCGTTCTTTTTTGTGCGCGAACTGATGAAAGATAGCGCGTTTCCTCGCTACCGGCCACGATTGTATCGGCGGCGATAGATCATGGCTGGGGGCCGGTTTGACCGGCCGGGGACGGGCGGTCTGCCGCGGTCCCTGCGGTCAGCTACTCACGTCGCGGGCGCCGAACCGGGCCCAGGCGGCGGAGAGGAAAATCGCGATGTACGCCGCCGCCGACAGCAGTCCGGGCCGCAGCGCGTCGAACGCCACCGGATCCCGGAGCAGTTCGACGTACGCCTGCCAGTGGTGCGTCAGCAGGTACGGGTGCAGCCAGTCGAGCTGCGGGATCTGATCCAGCACGAAACTCGTCACCGAGAGCATGGTGATCGCGATGGTGGCGCCCATCGGCTGCTCGGTCAGTGTGGAGACGAACAGCCCCACCGCGCCGAGCGCGCACAGCCCCACCGACAGGTAGCCGCAGACGGCGAGCAGCCGCAGCAGCCCCTCGCCGAAACCGACCTGGGTTCCGGAGAGCAGGGTCACCGGTCCACCGCCGAACGACGCCAGTCCGGCGACCAGGCCGACCGAGGCGACCAGCAGCGTCACCGTGAACGCGAACACGACGATCCCGGCGTACTTGACGGCGAGCAGCCGGTTCCGGCCGACCGGCACCGTGAGCAGGTACCGCAGCGTGCCGAGGTTGGCCTCGCCGGCCACGCTGTCCCCGGCGATCGCCGCCACCGCGATCGGCAGGAACAGTCCCAGCTCCACGCCGAGCGCCGCCAGCGCGACGAAGAAGCCGTTGCCGGTGATCGAGGAGAAGAAGCCTGGGCCGTCGCCGTTCCCCGCCGTCGGGGCGTCGGTCACCCGCATCGCGATGGCGATGATCACGGGTACCGCCGCCAGCGCCACCATCCCGGCCTGGTTGCGGCGGCGACCGAAGATCAGCCGCAGCTCGGAGCGGAGGAAGCGGGTGCCGACCGTACGGGCGGAGCGCCGGGGCCGACGACCGCCCGGCACCTCTCCGGGGCCGGTCACGACGTCGGTCCTGCCGGGCCGGGAAGCCGTGCCGGGCCCGGAAGCCGGACCGACCTGACCGGCAGGCACCGCATCACCAACCGCGTCAACCGCTGACATCGAAGCCCTCCCCGGTGAGCGAGACGAACAGCTCCTCCAGGTCCGGCGTGACCACCGCGAAGCCGCGTACCGGCACGGCGGCGTGCACCAGGGCGGCCACGACCTTCTCCGGCGGCACCGGGCCGAGGATCCCGGTGGCCTCCCGGGCCGCCGTGTCGACGTCGGTGAGCCCCAGTTCGCGGAGCACCTGGGCGGCCTCGATCGGCCGGTCGGTCGCCACCCTGGCCCGGGGCGTGGCCGCCGCCCGCAACTCCGCCAGCGGTGCCTGGGCGACCAGCCGTCCCTGGTGCATCACGCCCACGTCGGTGCAGACCTGCTCCACCTCGGCGAGCAGGTGGGTGGAGAGCAGCACGGTCGCCCCCTCGGCGGCGAGCGCCGCGACCAGCGTCCGGACCTCCCGGGTGCCCTGCGGGTCGAGCCCGTTGGTCGGCTCGTCGAGGATCAGCAGGTCCCGAGGTGCGAGCATCGCCGCGGCCAGCGCCAGCCGCTGCCGCATACCCAGCGAGTACGCCCGGTACCGCTTGCCGGCCGCGGCGGTCAGCCCGACCCGGTCCAGTGCCGCGCCGATCCGGCCCGCGGCGGTGGCCGGATCGACGGTCAGGTCCGCCGCGTCCAACCGGCGTAGGTTCTCCGTGCCCGAGAGGTACGGATGAAACGCCGGACCCTCCACCAGCGCCCCGATCCGGGGCAGTACGGCCGCGGCCCGGCCCGGCATCCGCTCGCCGAGCAGCGTGTGTCCACCCGACGTGGGCCGGATCAGCCCGAGCAGCATCCGGATCGTGGTGGTCTTGCCGGAGCCGTTGGGGCCGAGGAAGCCGTACACGGAACCACGCGGGACCGCCAGGTCGACGGCGTCCACCGCGACCTGGCGGCCGAATCGCTTGCTGAGCCCGTGGCTCTGTACCGCTAGCTCCGGCACGGGTCCCGCCAACGGAGCGAGCGCGCCAGCCGGAGTGCCGGCGCCGGCCGACCCGTCACCGGCCCCGGCGGCCGACGACCGCTCACCTGTTGCCCTGGGCGACTTCGTAGAGCCGTTCCGGGGTCACCGCGCCGACCAGTACCCGGCCGTCGTCGGTGGCCAGGGCGGTGAAGAGCTTGCCCTTGAGCAGCCGCCCGCTGCCCCACTCGCCGCTCACCTTCGGCAACCCGCCGAGAATGCCCTGTACCAGGTCGCCCTGCCCGCCGTCGGTGTCCGCGTTCGCGGCGGTGGCGAGTTGCGGCACCTGGGCGATCAGCACCGTCGTCCAACCGGTGCCGACGAACGTCGGCTTGTCCAGTTCTGCCGGCGTGGCGGCCGGTTTGTCGGCGGTCAGCGGTTCCTCGGTCACCTTCGTCCCGGGCGGCGGGTTGAAGGCGAACTGGGCCGGATCCGGGCGTTCGAAGTCCACCTGGGTGAACGCGATCTCGAACGCGGGCGTCCGGGTGCCCTCCGGAACGATCTGGAAGCGCAGCGGCACGTGCTCGCCGGCATCGATCGCGATCTTGATCTGGCCGACCAGCGACGTCTCGTCACGCGGTTCGAGCACCAGTTCGTAGGCGTCCCGGCCGGCGATCGTGGCGGACCGCCCGACACTGACCTCGGTGCTCGGGTCGATCGCCGCGAGCGCCTGCTCGGCGGCCTCCTGTGGGCTCGACGGCAGGTGGTCGGGCCGCCCCTTCGGGACCGCGCCGTCCCCCAGGTCCAGCGTGCTGTGCCGGGCCTCGTTCTTCTGGCTGTCCCAGACCCAGATGTCCGCGCCGTTGCGGATCACGTCGGTCTCGCCGAGCGTGCCGAGGAGTGCCACCCGGGTCTTGTCCGGACCGGCGTGCCAGACCCGCAGCGTGTGCGTACCGGAGATCAACGAGGTCAGTTCCGCGCTGCCCCGCCCGCCGATACCGGGCAGGCTCGGCAGGCCGAGGTCGGCGCGTTTGATCACGGTGCCGGAGAGCCCGTCCAGCCGGGCGGTCTGCAGGTCGACGAGGAGCTGCGCGGCGCTGCGTTCGGGCAGGCTCGGCTCGGCCGCCGAGGCGAACGTGCCGACCGCGGCACCACCACCGATGATTGCCAGAGCTGTCCCGGTCGGGACCAGCCAGCGCAACGCGGGCCGGGTGTGGAAAACAGACATGTTCGTACCTCCTGGCCCCCATCCTGCGCCCTCGGCACTGTGAAACCACTGAGAACCGCTGTGGTTCCACTCAGTCGGGGGTGGCACGCTTGTCCCGTGCGGTTGCTGGTGGTGGAGGACGAGGCCCGACTGGCCACGGCGCTGCAGCGCGGCCTGCAGGCGGAGGGGTTCGTCGTCGACGTGGCCGGGACCGGCCCGGCGGGGCTCGACCTGGCCCGGCACGGCGGGTACGACGCCATGATCCTGGACGTGATGCTGCCCGGGCTCTCCGGCTACCGGGTGGTGCGGCAGTTGCGGGCCGAACGGCACTGGCTGCCGGTACTGATGCTCTCGGCCAAGGACGGCGAGTACGACCAGGCCGATGGCCTGGACTGCGGCGCCGACGACTACCTGACCAAACCCTTCTCGTACGTCGTCCTGCTGGCTCGGCTGCGGGCCCTGCTGCGCCGGGGTGCTCCGCGCCGTCCGGCGGTGCTCGTCGCCGGAGACCTGAGCCTGGACCCGGCCCGTCGTCGGGTGACCCGGGGCGGGGCCGAGGTGGAACTCACCGCCCGGGAGTACGCGCTGCTGGAGTACCTGCTGCGCCGGGCGGGTGAGGTGGTCTCCAAGACGGAGCTGCTGGACCACGTCTGGGACGCGAGTCTGCAGACCGCGCCCAACGCCGTCGAGGTGTACGTCGGCTACCTGCGTCGCAAGATCGGTCGGGACCGGCTGGAGACGATCCGGGGCGCCGGGTACCGGCTGGTGACATGACCGGCGGCGGCAATGACGGGTAGGGCCGAAGCGGCCACCCGAGCTGTCACGTCCGACGGACGCGGCTGGCAACGCCCGTGGTTGCGGCTGAGCCTGCGGGCCCGACTCATGATCATCAGTGCGTCCGGCCTCGCCGCCGGCCTCGCGGTCGGCGGACTGGTGCTGATCGGCGCGTTGGGGTACGCGCTGGAGCGCACCGTGGACACCGAGGCGCTGAAGACCGCCGAGGCGGTGGCCCGGCTGGCCGGCGAGAACGCGCTACCCGACCCGCTTCCCGTCGCCGGCAGCCAGGTACGGGTGCAGGTGATCGACGGCGAGGGCCGAATCCGAGCCGCGTCGATCGACGCCGACCGGCTGGTGCCGATGCTCTATCCCAGCGAACTGCAACGGTTCCGGGACGGCGAACGGGACCGCTTCTACCTGCCGGGGCGGCGGTTCGGGCTGTCCGGCCCGGTCCGGGTCGTCGCCGTGCCGGCGGGGCCGGCCACCGACCCGCAGACGGTGCTGGTGGCCAAGTCGACGGCGGATGTGACACACAGCGTCACGGTCGTCCGGACCATTCTGCTGATCAGCTTCCCGCTGCTCCACCTCGCGCTGGCCGCGGTGGCGTGGCGGGTGATCGGCGCCACCCTGCGCCCGGTAGAGGCGCTGCGGGCCGGCGCGGAGGAGATCACCGGGGGCGCCCGGCCGGGGCGGTTGCCGCTGCCCGCCTCGCACGACGAGATCCACCGGCTGGCGGTGACCCTGAACGGGATGCTGGGCCGGCTGGAGTCGGCCCGGGCCCGGCAGCGGACGTTCGTCGCCGACGCCGCGCACGAACTGCGCAGTCCGCTGGCCAACATGCGGACCCAACTGGAGGTGGCACAGCGGCTCGGTCCGGCGACGGACTGGCCGGCGGTCGCCGACGACCTGCTCGCCGACACCCAGCGGCTGAGCCGGCTGGTCGACGACCTGCTGCTGCTCGCCCGGTTCGACGACGTGAACGCCGGCCCGCCCCGGGCGGCCGGGCCGGTCGAGTTGGGCGAACTGATGACCAGCGTCGCCGAGCGCTACCCGGCGGCGCCGCTGCGGGTGATTCCGCCGAGGTTCCCGCTCTGGGTGGTGGGCGAGCCGGACGCCCTCGCCCGGATCCTGGCCAACCTGGTGGACAACGCGGTACGCCACACCACCAGCGAGGTCCTGCTGGAGGCCGGACCCGGCGGATGGAGCGGGCCGGCGTACCACCTGGTCACGGTGACCGACGACGGGCCGGGCATCCCGGCCGAGGACCGGGACCGGGTCTTCGACCGGTTCACCCGGCTGGACGACGCCCGGGCCCGGGACGCGGGCGGCGCCGGGCTGGGCCTGGCCATCGTCCGGCAACTGGTACGCCGTCAGGGCGGCACGGTGACGCTCTCCGACGCGGCACCCGGCCTCCGGGTCGAGGTGCGGCTGCCCGCCGGGGAGCGCCCCACGGCACCGAGGCAACCCGTGCAGCCGGCGCCGCGGGACGATGGTCAGCGGGCGCTGGAGGACGATGGTCAGCGGGCGCCGGGCGAGCTGCCGGGCCGGCCGGTGCAGACCGGTTCGGCCCGGCCCACGACGGCGACCGAGTAGACCACCGCGACGGAGAAGCAGTAGTTCGTCTGGCGGTCCAGGCCGTAGACGACGTATCCCGTGGAGCCGGCGGGCAGTTCCTGGAAGGCCCGGAGTTCCTGGCCGACACGTCCACCGGCCACCACCACCGGCCCCTCGGCACCGGCCGGGTACGTCCAGGCCAGGGTCACGCTGCCCCGGTCGTCCGCCAGCGTCACGTTGCCGGGCGGCGTGCCGGGGGAGGCGGCCGGCACCGGGGTGCTCGGTGCGGCGCTGGTCGGCGTGTTCGGTGCGCTGGCCGAAGGCGCCGGCCGCTGCTGCTCCGAACCGCCGCCGTCGGTCAGGCCGAAGCCCACCACCACCGCCACCGTGCCGAGCAGCACCAGCACGACCAGGCCGGCAACGATGATCATCGGCAACCGGCCGGACGAGGGCTGAAGTCGATGGATCCGGACCGGTAACCGGGACGACCGCCGTTCGGGCAGGTGCCGGATCCGCCGTACCCCGTCGGCCTCGTCGAGGCCGTCCGAGAATCCACTCGGTGGCTCGGGGGAGGACCCGCCACCCGGGCCCAGCGCGGGTACGGCCGGCGGCGTCGTGGACCCGGCACTGCCGCTCCACCGGCTGCCGCCGGGGTCCACGGTCAGGTCGTCATCGAGGTCGTCGTCCGGATGTCGCCGGGCCACCTCGGGCGGCCACCAGCCGTGCTCCGGATCGAGGTCTTCGTCGTCACCGCCGCCGGGGTCGTACGAACCCGAGCCGGTGCCGGAGCCCGGCATCCCCCGGTCGGTGGTGGTCCGGGGCGGAGGCACCGGGGGACGGGCGGCGGGGCGAGGCGGGCTGGCCCAGCGTGGCGGGGATTCCACCGGCGGTGCGGGCGGCAGCCGAGGCGGCGGCACCTGCGGCACGGACGTGGTCGAGGACTGTGCGGCGGACCAGGGCGGCGCCGGTGCGGTCGGATACCGCAGCGGCGGCAGGTCCTCCAGGGGTGGCAGGTCGGCGTCCGGCGGGTGCTCCGTCCCCAGTGGATACCCGCCCGACGGCTGCGCCGAGCCGGGCTCGTACGCCGCCGCCGAGGGCTCGTACGGCGTTGCCGGGGGGCCGTACGCCGCCGCCGAGGGCTCGTACGGCGACGCCGGGGGGCCGTACGGCGACGGGGCCGGCGAGGTCGGCCGGTCCGGCTCGGTCGCGGAACGGGTCGGCGGCTCGGTCTGCCTGGGTGTGGCGGTCCGGGCGGGCGGCACCTGCGGAACTTCCCGGGTCCCCGGGGCGGCGTCGGCGCAGACGTGGTCGGGATTGGCCGCCGCCCGGGCGAGCGCCCCGATCTGGGCGGCCAGCGGATGGTCGGCCGGCAGGTGCTCGCGGCAGAGTTCACGGGCCAGGGCCAGATGCTCGTGCGCCGAGGTGTGCAGTCCACAGTCGCGCTGCATCGAGCCCAGCCGGGCGAGCATCCGGATGCCGGCGACGTGACCGTCCCCGTAGACCTCACGATGCAGTTCCCAGGCGTCTTCCAGCCGGTTCCGGGCGAGCGTGCACTCGCCCTGGGCGTACTCGACAGTGGCCAGGTCGGCGTGGGCGGCGAGCACCCGCAGCGATTCCGGGCCGTCCGTCGCGGTGAGTTCGATGATGACGTCCCGGTACAGCCGGGCGGCCCGCGCATGGCTGCCGACCCGGTGCAGCACAGCGGCGAGCGTGGCCGCCGTTCCCACGGTCCGCTGGTCGGCCGGGCCGTACAGCCGGGTGGCCGCCGAGTACGCGAACGCCGCCCAGCCCCGCGCCGAGTGTGCGTCGCCGAGGGCGACCAGGACCCGGGCTTGCAGGCCGGCGGCCTCGGCCAACTCGGGTGAGGCGTTGCCCGGGCTCGGGTCGGCGCCGCGCAGCGGTGGGCCCAGCAACTCGCGAGCCCCGGTCAGGTCGCCCGCCGCCACGAGTGCCTGCGCCTGGGAGGTGAGTGCAGCGAAGCCGGAAGCCACGCCCCATCGTGCTCGCCCGGCGACGTTCAGTACAAGAGGGCAGGTGGGGGCAGTTTGGTCATGATGTCGGGCGATCCGGTTCGAGATGGGCGACCAACGCCTCGCTGATCCGCCGCAACTGGTCGATCTGCGCGGGGCTGAGCGGGTCGAACAGGTGCTGCCGTACCCCGTCGACGTGTCCGGGTGCGGCGGCGGAGAGAACCTCGAAGCCGTACTCGGTGAGCACGGCGACCTGTCCGCGACGGTCCGTGGGGCACTCCTCCCGACGCACCCAGCCGGACTCGGCCAGCCGGGCCACCGCGTGGGACAACCGGCTGCGGGAGCCACCGGTGGCGTCGGCGAGATCGGACATCCGCAGCTGCCGGCCGGGAGCCTCGGAGAGCCGGACCAGGATCTCGTAGTACGCATGCGGCATGCCGGCGTCGCGTTGCAGTTCCCGGTCCAGGGTCGCCATCAGGGCTCGGGACGCGGTCAGGAACGCGCGCCAGGTCCGCTGCTCATCGGGATCGAGCCATCGGGTCATGACGACGATCATACGGCAAATAGTTGAACGCTCAACCATCTGTCGCTATCGTGGAGGCATGGCGATTCACCGGCTCAACCACGCAGTACTCTTCGTCCGCGAGCTTGCCCGCAGCGTCGCGTTCTACCGCGACGTCCTCGGCTTCCGCCCGGTCGCGATGACTCCGGACGGGTTCGACGGCGCCGCCTTCCTCCAGGCACCCGGATCCACCAACGACCACGACCTCGGCCTGTTCGAGGTCGGCGCGGCCGCGGGCCCGTCCGGCGCCGGACGGACGACGGTCGGCCTCTACCACCTCGCCTGGGAGGTGGACACCCTCGACGAACTCGACGCGACCGCCGCGCGGCTGTCCGAGGCGGGCGCGCTGGTCGGCACCTCCGACCACGGCAGTACCAAGAGCCTCTACGCCAAGGACCCGGACGGACTGGAGTTCGAGGTGGTCTGGCTGGTCCCCGCCGACCGCCTCGACGAGCAGACCCTGGCGGCACGCAAGCAGATCTCCCGGCTCGACCTGGCCCGGGAGAAGCAGCGGTACGGCGGGCAGACCCGGGGTGGAGTCGGCATCTCCGTCCCGTCCTGAACGAACCGTGATCGGCTCCCGATCGGCTCCTGGACGAACCCCCGATCGGCGGCCGAGGCGGCACCGTGGCGTGACAGAGCGGGACCGGGCGCGGTAGACACGCAGCATGCCCGCTGACCCGATCGGTGCCGTCAAACGCGAACTGCTGGTACGCCAGCTCGACTCCTGGACCCCGGCGGCGCTGCACCGGTCCCGGCGGGCGACCTTCGCGCAGGCGTACGCCGGTCCCGACGACGGAGCGGCCGACGCCGCGCTGCGGGTCTTCACCGAGTTCGCGGACCTGCTTCGGGGGCGTCGGATGACCGTGCTGACGATCGCCGGCGTAACGGACGAACTGGCCGTACGCCACACGGCGGTGCAGCCGGAGCTGCCGGCCGAGGTGACCGCGCACCTGATGCCGGGCGATCTCTCGCGGCTGCCCGTGGCGCTCAAGGCGGCCGGCGCGGCCGGTGCTCCGGTACTCGCCTATCTGGACGCCACGGGAGGTCCGGGGCCCGATCGCGACATCCTCGGCGCGCTGACCGTGGGGCGCCCCGCCGAGCTGCTGTTGGCGCTCGATCCGCCGGCCCCGTCCGGCCCGGACCTCCGGCGAATGCTCACCGAGGCCGGATTTCCACTCGTGACCGAGGTCGAGTTGGTCGCCGACGCGCCGGCCGAACCCGAGAGGATCGTCTTCGCCACCGCGTCCGGCAAGCGGCTCGACGCCTTCAAGGACGCGCTCTGGGCGGTGGACGAGTACGCGGGCGTGCGGTACCGGGATCCCGGCGATCCCGAGGGGCATCTGCTGGACATCTCGCTGACCCCGCATCCCGGGCCACTGCGCCGTGAACTCCTGGCCCGACTGGCGACCGGCGGCCGGGCGTCGGTGACGGACCTGCGCCAGTTCACCGCCGAACGGACGGTCTACCGCGCGGCCGACACCAACCGGGTGCTCGGTGCGTTGTTGGCCGCCGGCCTGGTCAGCCGGGATCCGACGGCGGGTCGACTCTCCGGGGACGTGACCATCACCGCGATCTGACCGGCCCGACCGCGCGGAAACACCCCGGAAACGCGGCGGGGATGCCGACGGCGTCCGTCGGCATCCCGCCCCGCGCAGGTGTACCTACCGGCGTGACTTGTCCTGCTTCCAGGACAGCGGGCCGGGCAGGTCGACCCGGTGCGCCCGGGCCCGGGAGTTCCACGACCAGCGGCCGATCTTGATACTCCAGGAGGAGAAACCGTTCTCGGTGAAGTTGAGAATCAGCGGACCGAACTTCTTGCGCTTACGGAACATTAGACCCACGGCCATGCTCCCTTCGAGACAAAGCTTGCTCTTCCGGCGGGGTGGCCACGAAGTTCCCCGTACGCGTGTTCGGCAAACCTGCCGGGCTCCTCACCGGACAGTCCGCTCCGGACGTCCGCGCCGGCGGTCAGCGGGGCGGGGGAGCGTCGGTCAGCGGGGTTGCCAGGCGTCGGGGCGGGTCGTCAGCTTGCGGACGTGCGCCGGCATCCGACCGCTGACCAGCTCCGCGAGGCTCACCTCGTCGACGACGTCGCGCACCGCCGCGCGGACGGCGACCCAGAGCCGGGGCAGGTTCTCGGCCGCGCCGTCGTACCGGGTCTCCTCGGGACGCAGCCCGCGTACCCCGGCGAGTGGGCCGTCCACGGCCCGCAGGATCATCCCGACGGAGATCTCCCGGGGCGCCGTAGCCAGGGTGTAGCCGCCCTCCGCGCCCCGCTGGGCCCGGACGATCCCGGCCCGCCGGAGATCGGCCAGCACGGCCTCGAGGAACTTGCGGGGCAGGTCCTGCTCCGCGGCCAGCGCCTGGGCGGACATCAGCGACGGGTACGCCGCCGCCAGGCTCAGCCCGGCCCGTACCGCATAGTCACCTCGCGCGGAGATCTGCACGCCCCCATCATGCACGCCCCCGCCCCCCGGCCCGGCACTGGCCAGGGCTGATGGCGACGACTTACCGGCGAGCAGGGACCACTTCCCGACCGTGTGCCAACCGTGCGGCGTCGTTCACCCAGTCGAGCAGGGACTCTGCTCAGCCGAGCAGGGGAGTCCGATCGGCGTTGGGCAGACCGGCCCGGCCGGTCAGCCCGGCCCGGAAGGCGCCCGGACTGTGCCCGACCTCCCGCTGGAAGAACCGGCCGAAGTTCGTCGGCTCGGGAAAGCCGAGTCGACGCCCGACCTCGGCGACCGGGAGGTCGGTCGCCGCGAGCAGCCGCCGGGCCTCCAGCGCCACCCGGTCGTCGATGACCTGCTTGGCGCTGCGCCCGGTGGCGGCCAGGCAGGCCCGGGTGAGGGTACGCACCGAGCACTCCAGCCGGCCGGCGTAGTCCTCGACCCGTCGGGTCTGCCCGTACGAGCGCTCGACCTCGTTCCGCAGCCGCCAGAAGTTGCCGACGTCCTCCCGTACGGTGGGGCGGCCCGGTACGGATTCGAGAGCTGCCGGGGCGTCGGGCGCCGGGCTGGCCGGCAGCAGTGCCAGGCGGAGCAGGAGGACGGCGAGCTGGTGCCGCAGCAGATCGGCGGCGAGGCTGTCGCCACGGTGCCGCTGACAGTCGACCACCAACTGGCTGACCTCGTTGATCACCGCATCCTCGTCCTCACCGGCGAGTTGCCAGTAGCCGGCGTCGTACGGCGGTGCGACGGGTGTGACCCCGAGCCCGCCCATGGCCTCCGGGGCCCAGCAGACCATGATCGCGTCGAGTCCGGCCTGCCCGCCGTGCTGGAGGACCTGACCGGGCTGGACCCAGATCAGCGAGCCGGGCCGGCACGGGTAGGTCCGGAAGTCGACCTCCTGCGCCCCGTGTCCGACCGTGACCAGAATGAGCAGATGCCGGTCGAGCAGCAGCGGACGCTGCGACATGGGATCGACCGAGAAGTCGCGCAAGGTGAGGGTGCGAATACCGGCCCATTCGGGCGGGGGCGGCGACTCACCCGGGTCGCTGGGAAACTGACCGAATCGGACCATCCCCTGCGACGTTAGCCGTCGACGACTTCCGGCGCACCCCTCCGCGCCGCCGATCCCGGGCTCAGCCGGTCGGGGCGGGGCCGTCCTCGACGCCGTACACCCGGAGTTCCCGGGCCCGGCGTGCGTCGAAGACGGTGCCGGCGGTCCGCAGCGTCTCCGGGCCGACGCGGCGGGCGAGGTCGCGGAGCAGTTCGGACTCCGTGCGCATCTGCTCGGTGACCGCGACGGTGAACTCCCGGAGCGCGATGTCGAACTGGGAACTCGTCGGATCGGTCGCCCGCAGGATCCGCAGTCGGTCCTCGGCGGAACCGGCCCGGGGCAGCCGGGGTGGCGAGGCGTCAGCCACACCGTCGGCGTGGTCCGGGGCGGTCAGCATCGGGTAGACCTGCTCCCCGGCCCGCAGGTGGGCGGTCAACCGGGCGGCGAGTTCCTCGACCAACGCGACCCGATCGCTGGTCGGCACGGCGAGCCGGTCCAGCAGGGCCGTCAGCACCCGGTGGTCCCGGTGCATCAGCGTGACCGCGTCGGACATCGTCGTCACCCCTGTCGCGAAGTCGCCCCGCCGCTCCGTGTCGCGGACCGGCCGGGCCGGGGCTACCCGGCGGAACGGGTCGTCAAACCCTGTTATACATCGACGTCCGGCGTTGACCGCAGCCGTCGAAGATCGGTAGCCTGACGTCGGTCCGGGCTGGCCACGACGCGCGGGTACGCAGGCAGACCACGCATGACCCCACCCCGTCATGCCCGTCCGATCCGCCTCGGACGCGCGGAGGAATCCCAGGAGATTCGCTCATGCGCCGCAGACCCGTCCTGCCGCTGTTCGTCAGCGCATCACTCTTCGTCAGTGCGTCGCTCGTCGGCACCGGAGGAGCACTCGTCCTCGCGCCCGCGCCGGCCCTCGCCGAGCCCGGGCCGACCCTCGAGGTCGACCTCGCCGCCGACCGGCACCCGATCAGCCCGCACATCTACGGCATGAACTTCACCGACGAGGCGCTGGCCGAGGAGTTGGCCCTGCCGGTACGGCGCTGGGGCGGCAACGCCACCACGCGCTACCACTACCGGTACGACACCACCAACCGCGCCTCGGACTGGTTCTTCGAGAACATCGCCGAGGCCAACGACAACCCCGAGGCGCTGCCGGACGGCTCGTCCACGGACCGCTTCGTCGAGCAGGACCGTCGTACCGGCACCGACACGGTGCTCACCGTTCCGCTGATCGGCTGGGCGCCGAAGGCCCGGGACGGCTCGTGCGGCTTCTCGGTGGCCAAGTACGGCCCGCAGCAGAGCACCGACGAGTGGCGCCCCGACTGCGGCAACGGGGTCCGGCCGGACGGTACCCGGGTGACCGGCAACGACCCGCTGGACACCAGCGTGCCGGTCGGCCCGGAGTACGTCCGGGAGTGGCTCGGCCACCTCACCGCCAAGTACGGCACGGCTGCCGAGGGCGGGGTCAAGTTCTACAACCTGGACAACGAGCCCGACATCTGGCACTCCACCCATCGGGACGTGCATCCGACCGGGGCCAGTTCGGCGGAGCTGCGCGACCAGGCGTACGCGATCGGTGCGGCGATCAAGGAAGCCGACCCGACGGCGGCGACGCTCGGCCCGGTCGGCTGGGGCTGGACCTCGTGGGACCACTCCGGACTGGACCAGGAGGTCTGCGGGCGTACCGGGTGCTGGGCGAACCCGCCCGACCGGCCGGCCCGGGACGGGCTGCCGTTCACCACCTGGTACCTGCAACAGATGAAGAAGTACGACGACGAGCACGGGCAGCGGGTGCTGGACTACTTCGACATGCACTTCTACCCGCAGGCGTCCGGGGTGGCGTTCGGCAACGGCAACGACCCGGCCACCAACACGCTGCGGCTGCGCTCGACCCGGGCGCTGTGGGATCCGTCGTACACCGACGAGAGCTGGATCAACACCCAGGTGCGGCTGGTGCCCCGGATGAAGGAGCTGGTGGCCGCGAACTACCCCGGCACGAAGACGGCGATCACCGAATACAACTGGGGGGCGCTGGACCACGTCAACGGCGCGCTGACCCAGGCCGACGTGCTCGGGATCTTCGGTCGGGAGGGGTTGGACCTGGCGACGCTCTGGGCACCGCCGGGGGCGACCCAGCCGGGCGCGTACGCCTTCCGGATGTACCGCAACTACGACGGCGCGGGCGGCCGGTTCGGTGATGTCGGCGTCCGGGCGACCAGCGCGGACCAGGAGAAGCTTTCGGTGTACGCGGCCGAGCGCACCGACGACGGCGCGCTCACCGTCATGGTGGTGAACAAGAGCGGCGCCGAGCAGACCAGCGAGCTGTCGCTGCGCGGTCGGACGGCGTCGACCGCCAAGGTGTACCGGTACGGCGCCGCCGACCTCACCTCGATCGTCCGCGCACCCGACCAGCAGATCGTGGTGCCGTCGCCGGGGGCCGGCGCGCCGAGTGGCCACCTGACCCACATCTACCCGGCCGACTCGGTGACCCTGTTCGTGGTGGACCGGCCGACCCCACCGGCGTCGTCGTTGACGGTCGGGTACCGGAACCTGGACCGGTCGCCGACGGACGCCGAGATCAGGCCGGCGATCCGGTTGGAGAACTCCGGCGCGGTGCCGGTCGACCTGTCCCGGGTCACCGTCCGCTACTGGTTCACCCGGGACTCCGGCCGGAGCCCGATGCAGGCGTGGTGCGACCGGGCCAGCCTCGGCTGTGCCAAGGTCACCCGGCGGGTGGTGGCGCTGCCGACACCCCGGCCGGGTGCGGACGGCTATCTGGAGGTCGGGTTCACCCCGGGAGCCGGGGTGGTGCCGACAGCCGGGCAGGTCGGTCCGCTCGAACTACGGCTCCGCAAGGCGGACCGGTCCCGGTTCTCCGAGTCGGACGATCACAGCTGGCGGGCCGCGGGGCCGAACTTCGAACCCAGTACCCGGGTCACCGTCTACCTGGACGGGCTACGGATCGCCGGGGTCGAGCCGTAGCATCGCCGGGACCGAGCCGTAGCATCGCCGGGGCCGAGTCGGCGGATCGCCGGGTCGAGCCCAGCATCGCTGGTCCGCCCGCCGGGCTTGTTCCGGTGGGCGGCCACGATTACGTTACCGAGCGGTAAGTAAAGTGAATCGGGTCGGCATCGTCGTCGGGATGACGGCGGCCCAACGTCGAAGAGGTGTGCATGCCAGGTCTGTTCTCGGTCGAGGACAAGGCGGTGCTGGTCACCGGCGGCACCCGGGGGATCGGTCTGATGATCGCCCAGGGCTTCGTCGAGGCCGGAGCAAAGGTGATCATTTCGTCCCGCAAGGCGGACGTCTGCGCCGCGGCCGCCGAACGGCTCTCCGCGTACGGCAGTTGCGTCGCGATCCCGGCGGACATCTCGACGACGGCCGGGGCGAGCCGGCTCGCCGAGGCGGTACTGGCGCAGGTGCCGGCGCTGGACGTACTGGTCAACAATGCCGGCGCGACGTGGGGGGCGCCGCTGGAGGCGTACCCGGAGAGCGCCTTCGACAAGCTGTGGGCGATCAACGTCAAGGCGGTCTTCCAGTTGACCACCGCGCTGCTGCCCGCGCTCCGGGCCTCGGCGAGCGCCGACGACCCGGCCAGGGTGATCAACATCGGCTCGATCGACGGCATCCGGGTGCCGTGGATGGAGGTGTACGCGTATTCGGCCACCAAGGCCGCCGTGCACATGTTGACCCGTAGCCTGGCCCACCAGCTCGCTCCCGAGCACATCACGGTGAACGCGATCGCCCCGGGACCGTTCGAGAGCAAGATGATGGCGTTCGCGCTCGACGATCCGGCCACCCGCGCCACGATCGAGCACCAGGTGCCGCTCGGCCGGATCGGTCGGCCCGACGATATGGCCGGGGCCGCGATCTACCTCGCCTCGCGAGCCGGCGCATACCTCACGGGAGCCGTCATCCCGGTCGACGGTGGCATTACGACGCACGGCTGACGGGTAAGGAAGGGCCCCCGCTTATCGCTTTTTGCATATAAAGGGGCCCTTCTTAACAGCAAACCGGCGCCGCGCGGACTCGGCAGGTCCGCGCGGCGTGGTGATCTCTCCCGGGACGGTCGCTCGACGAGCGGCCGACGGGTTGTCGGTCTAGCGACCGGCGAGGAGCCGGTTGACGGCCGTGTCGACGTCGAGGTGGTCGCCTTCCCGGCCTCGGGGCACCACCACGTACGTCCGGCGCAGGAACCTGACCAGAACGCTGCGTGGCACCTCGAACAGTGCGTTGCCGTCCGGTGACGAGAGCGCGAGCGCGACGAAGTCGCCGCGGGGCGTGGCCCACGGCCAGACCCGGACGTCGCCGATCCCGGCCGGCTCGTCGAGGCCGGTGACGAGCAGTTCCCGCGCGAAGGACCAGCTGACCGCTTCGCCTCCGGCGGATTCCGCATGGAACAGGACATGGACCGCATACGGGTCGGCTGGGTCGTAGCGCAGACTGGCGCGCACGGGCAGAGCCGTGGCGTCAGGTGCAACGAGCCTTAACGACGTCTCGACCTCGACCGTGGTCGGTCGGATGACACTCATGGACGTTCTCCCCCCGGCACCGCTGCGGGACGTACGTGTCCCGCTTTTCCCATCCTCAGGTGCTACTCATGGTTACGCTCCGCCATACGCTGATATCACCCAGTAGTGGGAAGAGGTTTCCTAGCTACCGATCGAAATCGAATCTTTATGTAGGATGTCCAGTTCCGCCCAGGTACTCGAGTCCACCCGACGCCAGGTGGTTCAGCCTTCGACTCACTCCGGTAACGTCCAGTCGTCCTGTTGAGTGACGGGCCGGGCCACACTGGGGGTTGAAATGGCTACGAAACCATCCTCAATGGAGAAAGCGGCTCCAACGGGGGCGTCGAGGGTGAACGGGGCCGGCCCGGAGGTCCGCTCCGGTGCCACGGGGGCGGTCGACGAGCGGAGGTACGACGTGCCGGAGGACGAGCGCGTCAGGCGGGAAGCACTGCCGACACCCGCCACCAGGTCAGACGTGGACGAGGGGAGCGCCGTCCGCACCGATCCAGACGCACCGGGAACCCGGCGGCAACGCTTCCGTACGACCCTGGAGATCATCCGAGCCAACCCCACCGGCCGGATCGCGTTGAAGGTCTTCGTGGCGGTCGCGGGTGCGATCGTCGTCACCATCGGCCTGGCGCTCATTCCGTTGCCGGGGCCGGGCTGGTTGATCGTCATCGGCGGCCTGGGTATCTGGGCGGTGGAGTTCCACTGGGCCAAACGGCTGCTCAACTTCACCCGTAGGCACGTACAGAGCTGGGCTCGTTGGGTACGCGACCAGTCACTGTTGGTGCGGATTGTTCTCGGCTCGGTCGGTCTGGTGTTCGTCGCCGTCGTGGTCTGGCTGTCGGTGCGGGCCAGCCTGGGGATCGATCTCATCGCCCAGGCGATGCACTACCTCGCGACGCACTGACCCCGGAGATGCGCGACGACGCGCCGATCAGGTACAGTCGTCCGCGCTGAGGGCGATTAGCTCAGCGGGAGAGCGCTTCGTTCACACCGAAGAGGTCACTGGTTCGATCCCAGTATCGCCCACCACTGTTCAAGCAGGTCAGAGGCCAGATCCCCGGTACGGGGGCTGGCCTCTTCCGCTTCTCCCACCCTGGTTGGGGAGAAATCTGGGAGACGATCTCGTGGGCATTGATCCGTTCGATCTACCGCTGGGAAGGCACCGTCGAGGACGAGCCCGAAGCACGCGTGGCGCTTCACACCAGGGTCAGTCTCGTGCCGCAGATCGTTGCGCAGGCTGACGCGGAGCACCCGTACGATGTCCCGTGCGTCATCGCACTTCCCGTCGTCGCAGGGAACCCGGCTTACATGCAGTGGGTCCTAGACTCCACTGCCGAACCCGACGGGGACCCGGGATGACACACCGCAGCCGCCTCTGTCACTTCGTGATCGACTGTGACGACCTCGACCGGGCCGTGCAGTTTTGGTCCGCCGCCCTCAGCGCCACCGAGGATCAGATCGGCGAGGGCAGCCGACACGTCTACCGGCGGCTTAGGCTGCCGGACTCCGAAGTTCGCGTGCTGCTACAACGCACCGTCGATAGCAAGGCCGCCAAAGAGCGGATGCATCTCGATCTCGAAACCGACGACGTTGGGGCTGAGGTTCGGCGCCTCGAAGCTCTCGGCGCCACACGATGGGATCACCAGCAGGAGCGTGGATACGACTTCTGGGTGATGCGTGATCCGTGGGGCAACGAGTTCTGCGTCCTACAGACCACCTTTCCGGACTTGCTGGCTCGCAGACCTACGTGGTGAGAACTTTCCATACGTCTTCAAGGCGGCCGCAAGCGGCCGCTGCCGCCGGGGGCGCGGCGCCTTGCCGCTTCGCTCCCGGCGCCGGGCCCCCAGCGGCTCCCGTGCGCAGGCACGACAAAGCCCGGCGCCAACCCACAGGCACCGGCACCGGGCAGTCCGCGCGTGAACTTTCATGTCCGTCATGCAAGCTCGCCTGCGAGCCGGGCGGTGCCGTCACCAAGAGCCGGCGCCGCTGGCGTCACCGCAGAGACCTCACCCCTGCCGCAGCGGAAGCCTCTCCATCACCCAGGGAAGCGCGGCAAGTTGCTCGATCACTACGTCTGCGCCGACGAGCACGTCCGGGTGATGTGTACTAGCAAGGCCGACCACAACCGCGCCAGCGGCTTTGCCCGCCGCCACACCAGCGGGCGCGTCCTCGACCACCACGCACGACATCACGTCCACATCAAGCCGCTGCGCGGCGAGCAGATACCCTTCCGGATCCGGCTTGCCGCGACTCACGTCCTCCGCAGCCACCAGCACGGCAGGCACCGGCAAGCCGGCAGCTCGCAGCCGTGCCGTCATCAACGCCCGCGACCCCGAAGTCACGGCAGCCCAACGCTGCCCGCTCAACCGACCCAGCACATCCACCGCACCCGGGATCGGCTTCACAAGACCCGCACAATCCAGTTCCAATTCAGCGATCTGCCGCACCACCGTCGCCACAGACCCCTCGGGAAAGAACTCAGGAACGACATCCTCGTCACGCCGGCCGTGACACACCCGCAGGATCGCGTCAGCATCGACCCCATGACGACGCGCCACCTCCCGCCATACCGTCGTCACTACCTCGGTGGAGTCGACCAACGTGCCGTCGATATCGAAGAGAACGGGCCAATCCATACCTGAGTCACCAAACCCCGTTAGTCGCGTCGCCACCCACACGAAACCCGGGCCGACCAGGACCCGCATCTGTCGGGGGCACAGTCCGATCAGCTCGGTCACTGCCGATGCTACGTCCCACCCCACCGCCGAGCGCCGCAGCAAGCCCTCACGCCGGCCCCGCTGATCCAGGACGCGCAAGCGGGTAGCCACCAGGGCTACGCCTCCGGCGGGGTAGGGCCTCCGGCCCTACGACCCGGAACCGGCCTCCGGCGGCCAGGGCTACCCGCCCTTGGACCCGGGCGGCTCCGGGATGCCCGGTCGACCCACGGGCACCCGCCGCACACCACAGGCAGCTGGGCGAAGCCTGCGCGACGGGAAACCGGCACCGACAGGAGCCAAGTACAGGCCCGTCGGTCTGGGAGAGAACGGGGAGACGATCTTGTGAAGGAGTGCTTCCCGCGCCTCGCTAGACCGACGAACGCCAACACCGTGACCAGCGCGAACAGCCAGACGCCCATGTCACACATGGAACTTGACCTTGTTCACACCGAAGAGGTCACTGGTTCGATCCCAGTATCGCCCACGCAGTTCGAAGGCCACTTCCCAGCGATGGGGGGTGGCCTTTCTGCTGCCCGTACAGCACCAAGTACAGCAGTAGTCAGCCGTCGAGAGACCAACCCAAGCCGCTTGAGCGCTTCGCGGGTGGCCCTGGACGACGCCTGTGTGTAGATCTCCATGATGATCGAGAACTGGGCGTGCCGGAGGACCCGCATCGCCACCCGGGGCTGCACGCCGAGGTCCGCCAGCAGCGACGCACGCGTCCAGCGCACGTCGTGCACAGTGATCGGTCGCACCCGTGCCTTGTCACAGGGAGGTCGCCGGGAGCGCTCGAAGCCGCGCCGCCGGTCGAGTCGCTTGTGGCTCAATCCCGGGCGATGGACCGACCTACGAACCTCTCGTCGGTGGCGTAGGTCGGCGTCGCCGGGTGCGATTCAAATGATCTCGGACGGCCGGTACGTGAGAAAGCTGCTGATCGTCTGCGTAGACCTCAATGAGGATCTGGACTGGGCAGACTCCGATCACGATCCCGTGTCCGACCCCCTCGACACACCATGACGACCCCTTGAACCGATCATGACGGCGCGTATGCCCCTGGATGACAAGCGCTAACTCCGCGAGACGTGAAGCTGTGGCAGACGGACATCGTCGGCGAAGGTCTGGCGCTACTGTGGCTGGCCCTGCGAAGTACAGCTACGTGGCGCGACCGGCCTTGAGCGCGGCCGCGGTGTCGACGGCGCGGCGGGCCTGATGACGGGCCGCCTGCAGGGCCACCTCGCTGGCCGGGCCGTCGCCAACCACGTGGGAGGTGCCGTAGGGGTTGCCGGACTGGAACTGGATGGGATCGGTGTAGCCGGGGGGCACGATGATGCCGCCCCAGTGGTAGAACGTGTTTCCCAGCGCGAGGAGGGTGGACTCCTGTCCGCCGTGGGCGGTGTTGGAGGCGGTGAAGGCCGAGTACACCTTGTCGGCGAGCTTGCCCTGGTACCACAGGGCACCGGTGGTGTCGATGAACGCCCGGAGTTGGCTGGCCGGGTTGCCGAAGCGGGTGGGGGTGCCGAACAGCACCACGTCGGCCCAGGCCAGGTCGTCGTGGCTGGCCTCGGCGACGTCGGCGGTGTCCCGGAGGTGCCGGGTCCACTCCGGCCTGGCGTTGATCGCCTCCGGTGGGGCCGTTTCGGCGACCTTGCGCAGTCGGACCTGTGCGCCGGCCTTTTCCGCACCGTCGGCGGCGGCCCGCGCCAAGGCGTGCACGGTACCGGTGGCGCTGTAGTAGATAATCGCGACGTTCACGGGTTGCACGATCGTTTCCTTCCCTCGCGTTCGGGTTCACGGGTCCGACGACGCAGCCCTGCGGAGTGTGAGGTGACGTGCCGACCCTCACAGATCGGCGTGCTGAGCCGATCGAATGGCGTGTCCGGTCGGACTCGTTTCCCCGGTGTACCGTCCCGAGTGGCGGCCCGGGAACGGTGTGGGCGGCCTCGCGGTGTGGGCGGCCTCGCGGTGTGGGCGGCCTCGCGGTGCGGGCGCCTCTATGATCCCGGTCGTGTTCGTATTCGGTCGGCCGGAGAATCCGGGAGACCCGCGCAGGAGTCGGCGGAGACTGTGGCTGATCGCCCTGGTGGTTGCCGCGGCGGCGGGCGCCGGACTGTACGGATATCTACGGAGCACCGAGCCGACCGGCTACACCTGCGCGGTGGTCTTCTCCTCGGGGGACGAGGCCGCACGGCAGCGAGCCCTGGAGCTCTGCCACCGTAAGCAGCGCGACCTGGCGCGGCGGGCTCCGATATCTTCGCGCGGCCCCATCGGTTACGAGGGCACTGCGGCGATCATGCACGATGCCGTCTCCCGCAGTTCCGGGTGCCCGACGCTCGCCGATCCGAGCTGTCACGGGTCTCGGCCGACCCGGGCGGCCACCGCCGCCGACGTGGCGGCAGCCGAGCGTGCCCTGGCTCAGGCAGGGCTTGCCGACAGCGTGGTCCGGGTGGCCCGACCCGATGATCCGGCTCCCGACGGCGCCCTGGTGTACGCGCTGCGGATGGGCGACGGCTGCGTGGTCGGCTACCTCGACGTCGGGCGCGGCGACGGCGACCACCTGGTCGGTGGCCTGCTGCCCAACGGGCAGTGCCTGGCCTCGTAGGACGGGTCGGCCGTCGAGTGCCCCCGTCGAGGTGGGGAAGGCTGTCACGGGTGGGGTCATGGTGGACATCTCTTCTCCGAGGACGACGGAAGAAGGGGCCACGATGACGATCTTGGACAATGACCGGATAGACGACCTGGTGCGCAGTGCGGCACCACCCGCACCGTCAGATCCGGACAGCGAACTCGGAAACGTCTTGCAGCATCTGGCCGTCGAGGTGGTCAGGACGCAGCCGGCGCGGTCGCGCCGGGGAACCGTGTCCCGCCTCCTGCGGCGCTGGCGTCGGCTGTGGCCGGTGCCGGTGGCCGCCGGCGCGGTGCTACTGACCGCGGCCGCCGGCTTCGCGGTCTGGCACGACTCCGCGTCGCCGGACTTCGGGCGGGCACTCGACGACTACAGCGCCGAGCTTCCGCTGCCCCCGGGGACGGACCGGGCGGCCTACGTGGCCCAGGTGCGCGATCAGGGCCTGGAGCGGCCCGCCCAGGTCTCCGATCTCGGGGTACGGAGCATGGTCAGCGGCTACGGAGTGTGCGCCTGGCTGGCGGCCTGGGATGCGCGGCATGACGCGGGTGACGACGCCGCCGAGGCCGAGGCGGTCGAGGCGCTGCGCAGGGCGATCGCGGCACCGGCGATACGTGCCACGGACGGCGGCGGGGTCGTCGCCAATCTCGGGCAGGTCGTCGATGCCGCCGCACGCGGTGACGAGGCACGCGTCGCCGTCGAGCTCCACGGCAACTGCGCCGGGCTGCCGCTGGGCGGCATCCGATGACCGCACCGGTGCACCAGTCGGCCGAAACCCGGTTCACCGGATTGATGAACGATCACGGCCGGGCCGTACTCGGGTATCTTGCCCGGCGTACGGACCCGCCGCACGCCGGCGCGGACCTGATGGCCGACGTCTTCGTCGTCGTCTGGCGACGCCTCGACGAGGTGCCCACCGACCCTCCCCAGGCGCGGGCGTGGCTGATCGGGATCGCTCGCGGTGTCCTGGCCAACCACCGTCGCGGCACCGCTCGCCGCAATCGCCTCGCCGACCGGCTGCGCCAGCACCTGCGGACCCAACCGGCCGTCGCTCCCGACGACTCCACCTCGGCCGTACGCGTGGCTCTGGATCGGCTCGGTGCGCAGGACAGGGAGCTACTGACCCTCGTCGCCTGGGAGGACCTCACCCCCGGCCAGGCCGCCGCCGCCCTGGGACTGTCTCCCGCAACGACCCGCAAACGACTCGAACGTGCTCGCGCCCGGCTCAGAGCCGCGCTCGACTCGGAGGAATCGGCCCGGTCGAGCACCGCCAGCGCGTGACGATCCTGCGTCGAGGTCGGTCGGCCCGGGTCAGACCGCCGCCACCACCCCGGTGACGGCGGTCAGCGCGTCGACGGCGTCACCCACCGCGGATGGCTTGGCGTAGAGCCGGTCGGCGATGACCACCACGTCCAGGCTGGACGAGGTGAACGTGTGGAACGCCTCGGCGCCGGCCCGCGCGGTCGGTCTGCCCTTGATGTTGAGCGAGGTGTTCATCAGGACCGGTACGCCGCACAGCCGCTCGAACTCGTCGAGGATCCGCCAGAACCGGGGGTTCTCCGCCTCGTACACGGTCTGCACCCGGGCGGTGCCGTCGTCGTGCACGACGGCGGGGATGGCCGGCCGAGCGTGTGGGCGTACCGCGACGGCGACCGTCATGTGTCGGAGGTTGGTGCCGGCGGGTACGACGAAGAAGCGGTCCGCGCACTCGGCCTTCACCGCCGGAGCCAGTGGCCGGAACTCCTCCCGGAACTTGACCGCGGCGTTCACCCGGTCCCGTGCTTCCCGGTCCCGCGGGTCGGCCAGGATGCTGCGGTTGCCCAGCGCCCGGGGACCGAACTCCAGTCGGCCCTGTGCCCAGCCGATGATGTACCCCCGGGTGAGCAGCCGTGCCACCACCCGCTCGGCGACCCCCGGCGCGACCTCGACGGACCAGTACGGATGTCCGGCCGGCGGGCCGTCCTCGGTCACGTCGGGACCCAGGTAGGTCATCACCGGATAGCGCGCCGCCTTCGCCACGGCGGTGGAACCGGCCACGGCGAGGGCGGCGCCCACGGCGGTGCCCTCGTCCCCGGCGCACGGCTGTACGTAGATCGCGTCGACCAACCCGGAGTACGCGAGCTTGCCGATCGCGGCGCAGTTGAGCGCCACCCCGCCGGCCAGCGCGACCCGGCGTAGCCCGGTCTGTCGGACCCAGTGCCCGATGAGGTGGGCCATGGCCTGCTCCAGCCGCTCCTGCGCGGCGGTGGCCAGGTCGATGTGCGCCTGGGTCAGTGACTCGCCCGGCCCGCGCTCGGGGCCGACACGGTCCCGGAGCCAGGCGCGGGAGCCGGCGAAGGTCTCCCGGCTGCGGGGGTCGCGGTTGTGTCGCAGGACCGGTACGTCGAGCCGTCCGTCCGGGCCGAGCGTGACGGCCTCGGCCATGGCCGCCCGGTAGCGTTGCGGATCGCCGAGCGCCGCCAGCGCCATGACCTTGTACTCGTCGCTGTTCGGCCAGTACCCGGTGAACATCGTGACCAGGGCGTAGAACAGCCCGAGACTGCTGCGGTAGTCCAGCGCGGCCAGCCGGTCCAGGGTGCCGTCCCGCCAGGCGTAGACGCTGACCGCGTGCAGCTCTCCCATCCCGTCCAGGACCACCACGAGCGCCTCGTCGAAGCCGGAGGGGATCGCGGCGGTCAGTGCGTGCGCGTGGTGGTGCGCCACCGGCACCAGTTCCGCTCCGGACAGCGCCGGCACGAACCGGTGCAGCAGGTCGCCCTGCCGCTCGGGCGCGAGTACCTCGGTGTAGCGGCGGCGCGCGTACGGCTCGCCCTGGGCGAAGACCCGGACCCGCGAGTGGTCGAAGTTGTGCGCGACCGTGTCGACCCGGGAGACGTCCAGGTCGGCCAGGCGCAGGCAGGACCAGATGGCGTCGATCGGGAACGCGTGGTCGAACTTGACGCCGGAGTACCGCTCCTGCTGCACCGCCGCCACCAGTTCGCCGTCGACCACCAGCGCCGCCGCCGAGTCCAGCCCCTGGAACAGCCGCGCCTCGCGTTCGTCGAGCCCGGGGAAGCAGGACGCCTTCAGCTCGGCGGAGCCGTGCAGTCCGCTGTAGCCGAGCACCACTGTGGGACGGTTCGCAGCCCTCATCGGTTTGTCTCCTTCAGTCGTCGGTCCGGGCGCGCCAGCGGAAGGTGCGTACGGCGACCAGGAAGGCGAGTACGCACCAGGCGGCGAGGACCAGCGCGACCCGGTCGAGTTCCCAGCTACCGGCCGGCTCCTGGGCCCGGTACGCGTCGGGCAGGAACACCGACCGCATGCCCTGGGCGATCCACTTGAGCGGGAAGATGGCCGCCACCGTCTGCATCCAGTTCGGCAGGGTGGCGAAGACGAAGTACACGCCGGAGATGAACTGGAGCACGATCGCGATCGGGGACATGATGGCCGGGGCGGTCCGGCCGTTGCGGACGAGCCCGCTCGCGGCGATGCCCAGCATGGTGCACGAGGCGATGCCCAGCACGATGACCCAGAGGTAGGTGATCCACCGCCCGACGGTGTCCGGCAGTTGCAGGCCGAAGAAGGCCGAGCCGATGCCGAGCAGCAGCACGTTCTGGGCCAGCGCCACGAACGCGACCATCACCATCTTGCCGAGGAAGTACGCGGACCTGGGCATCGGCGTACCGGCCAACCGTTTCAACGTGCCGATGTCCCGTTCGATCGGGATCGCGATGGCGACGTTCTGGAAGCTGACGCCGAACAGCCCGGCGCCGATCATGCCGGCCACGAAGTACTGGGCGAGGTCGACGTCGCCCGGCAGCCGCTGACCGTGGAAGATCGATCCGAGGATGATCAGCAGCAGGACCGGGAAGATGAAGGTGAAGACGACCGAGATCCATTCCCGGATGAACACCAGGAACTCCACCCGGGCCCGGGCCCGGGTGACCGCCAGGAGGGCGGGCGCCCGCCCGAGCATCGCGGCGGCGCTCACGCCGGCGCTCCGATCATCCGCAGGTAGACCTCTTCGAGGGTGGGCCGCTCGACGGCCAGGCCCGGCACGTCCTCGCCGAACCGGGCGGCCAGATCGGTGACCAGCGCGGCGGGCGTACACGTCTGCACGCTGCGTGGTCCGTCGGGGCCGAGCCAGCGGACCGTGGCGGCCGCGGAGGCCCGGCCACCGAGGGTCTGCGGCGGACCGACCTCCACGATCTGGCCGTCGACGATCACGGCGACCCGGTCGGCGAGGTGCTCGGCCTCCTCCAGGTAGTGGGTGGTGAGCAGAATCGTGGTACCGGCCCGCGCGAGGTCGGCGATCAGGTCCCAGAACCGGCGTCGTGCCTCGGGGTCGAACCCGGTCGTCGGCTCGTCCAGGAACAGCAGCTCCGGCCGGCCGATGATGCCGAGCGCGACGTCGAGCCGGCGGCGCTGCCCCCCGGACAGGTGTGCCGCGCGGGCGTTGCGCCGGTCCGCCAGGCCGACCAGTTCGATCACCTCGTCCGGGTCCCGGGAGTTCGGAAAGCACGCCGCCATCGCGCGTGCCCAGTCGCGGACCGTCAGCGCACCGGCCTGGGTCAGGTCGTCGGAGCGCTGCAACACGATGCCGATCCGGGCCTTCCAGTCCGCCCGGCCGAGCGCGGGGTCGACGCCGAGCACGCGTACCTCGCCCGAGTCCCGGCGCCGGTGCCCTTCGAGGATCTCCACGGTGGTGGTCTTGCCGGCACCGTTCGGTCCGAGCAGGGAGAACACCTCACCACGCGGGATCACCAGGTCGATCCCGGCCACCGCGGGCCGCCCCCGGTACGACTTGCGCAGGTCGGACACGACGATCGCGGGATTGCCGGCCGGGCCGCCACTCATCGGCCGTCGCCAGCGGTCAGTACGGGTTGGCGTGCCCACGCCTGCGGGTCGGCCGGGTCGGCGGGCGGGTCGGCGCAGATCACGTACCGGTGCGGCGTCATGGCGGTGCGGCGGCCCGGCATCGCGGCCACGCAGGCCGCGTGGGCCTGTCGCGGTGTCCGGACCGAGCCGCCGACCAGGTACGCCACCAGCCGGAACCCGTCGTCCTCCGGCACCGCGAACACCCGCTTCACCGCCGCGTCGAGTGTCTCGTCGAGCAGTCGCTGGGCCTGCGCCAGCTCGACCCAACTGGAGTCGACCAGCCGCCATCCGTCGCCCCGGTCCATCGGCTCGATGCCGGTCAACTCGCCGATCCGGGACAGCGCGAAGTCCCCTTCGGCCCCGGCCACCAGCACCTGCTCGATCCCGCGTAGCAGGGACTCGATCTCCGCCGGAGGTATCCGGTTCCGGTCGTGGCCGATGGCACCGAGCACCAGCTCGCCCCGTTTCTGCATCAGCCGGAACGCCAGCAGCGGTGAGATGGGTGGCCAGTCCTGCCACCACACCCGGCTCTCGCCCAGTGCTCGCCGGACCTCGGCCGGGTCGGCCGAGGGTCCAGGGTTCCCGGCGCCCTCGGCGGGGTCGGTCGAGGGCGCCGGGTTCCCGGCGGCCGGCCCCGCAGGGCCGGACGTCTCCGCGTTGTCGTTGAACGTGCTGGCGTCGTTGAAGGTGGTGTCCCGGCCGTACCAGCTACCGCGCTCGTAGTGGATCCGATCGATGATCCGGACCCGCTTGGCGTCGTCGACCATCGCCTGCCGGCCGGCCCGCAGTACCGCGGTGCCCACCCGCCGCACCTGCTCGTCGTAGGTCTCGGCGTCGGCGTCGATCGGCACCAGGCTGTCGGCGGCCAGCGGGCCGATGTATCCCCGGAGCCGACGCTCGGTCCGGTTGCTGGCCAGGGTCGGCAACGGGAAGCGCGGCAGACCGGTGCGTCGGGCCAGCACCGCGCAGATCGCGGCGAGCACGGCCATCGACTCACTGGCGCCGATCCGGGCCGTGATGTGCGGCAGGGCCAGGGCACCCGCGCGGGACCACAGCCAGCCGGAGGTGGCACCGGCGGCGGGCTGCTCCGATCGCGGTGTCGCCCAGGTGCACTGCGGCAGCCGTCGTAGGTGGCGTCCCCAGTACTCGACGGCGGTGTCGAGCCGGCGCTGCCCGGCCGGCGACCGCTCGTACGCGGCCTGGTCGAGGGGCTGGTGCAGGGGTGGGCCGACGGTCCGGCGGGCGGGGTCGGCGGCGAGTTCGGTGAACTGCCGTCCGAGCAGTTCCGCGCTCATGAGGTCGACGACGACGTGCGAGTACACCACGGCGCCGGTGGTGAGAACGCCGTCGCGGACGGCCACCGCGGCCCGCAGCGGTAGCTCCTCGGCCAGGTCGAACTCCCCGTCCCGCAGCCGGTGGAACAGCTCCTCGATCAGCGCGGCCGCGGTGGCGTCGTCGTGTTCGTACACGTCCAGCGGCAGCTCGCAGGTTTGCAGAACCCGCTGCACGAGCTGCTCGCCCTCGCCGGTGAAGAGGGTACGCAGGCCCTCGTGCCGGGCGACGAGGACGCCGAGCGCCGCCACGACGTCGTCGACGGTGGCGCCGCCGGGCAGTTCCAGCGGCGCGGCCGCCCAGCGTCCGTACGGCTTCTCCTCGCGGATCCACTTGAGCATGGCGAGATGCCCGAGGGTCAGTGGTCCCTCGCCGCCCCGGACGCCGGTGACCTTCACGTACCGCCTGTCCACCCGGCGCATCTCGACGGTCGACGTTCGCTGCCCGACGACAGGTGGCGGGAAAAGGTCAATAGGTCGTATTCCCATTGCTGTCTCCTCAGGGAACCGGGAGTCGCCGCGTCGATCGGACCTGGGGTACGTCGACTGGCCAGGCGGCTGTCGGAGACGCTAGGCGAATTCGCAGGCCCCCGCAATCGGGTAAGCCCGACCCTTTATACATTGACAGCCATCATAGAAGGTAGGGGAATCCCCAGTTCCGCCGAAGGGATCTCACGCATAATCTGGCATCGCCGCACGCCGAGCGTTGTGGCCGACCAGAGCAGAACGGTGGGACGCTAACTTGGAGGAATCAGTGGCCGACCACGTCACGACCCTGCTGCGCGTCGAGGCGTTCGCGCCGGAGCGGTCGTGGACCGTGGAGGAGATTGCCGAGGCGAACGGTCTGAACCGGCATCAGGCGCGCATGTTCCGCCGGATTCGCGGGCTGGACCGGGTACATCTGGATCCCGACCTGGACCTCTTCGACCTGCTCGCCGCGCCGGCCGAGATGGTGCTGCGTTCGGTGCCCGATCCGGGACGCATCCGGTATCTGATCTACGCACACACGTTCCCCGACCTGACCCCGTCGTACGTCTTCGCGGCCGACCGGCTGCGCGAACGGCTGGGCCTGCCCGACGCGGACGCGTTCGCGGTGACCCACCAGATGTGCGCGAGCAACCTGGCCGCGCTGGACGTGGCCGGTGAGCTGCTGCGCGCCGACGGCGACCGCACCGCGCAGGCATTGGTGATCACCGGGGAGAAGCCGTTCACCGGTCTCGTCCGGTACATGCTCAACGTGTCGGTCACCGGGGAGGGGTCCGCGGCGTGCCTGCTCGGCATCGACGGACCGGGCAGCCGGATCCTCTCCTACGCGGCCCGGACCGCCGGGGAGTTCGCGGACGGGTTCCGGATGACCGTCGAGCGGCAACGCGAATTCGACGACACGTACAACGTGTACCTGTGGGAAATGATGACCGAGGCGCTGCGCCGAGCAGATCTGGATATCTCCGACATCGCGATGGTGGTCCCGCACAACGTCAATCGGACGCTGTGGCTGCGGTTGTGCGCGAAGGTCGGCCTCGATCGGAACCGGGTGTTTCTCGACAACATCTCCCGCTACAGCCACACCTACTGTTCCGACCCATTTCTGAACCTGGCGACGATGCGGGACCGCGATCTGCTGGTTCCGGGCGAGCGCTACCTCCTGACCTCCGTCGGGGTTGGCGCGACGTACGCGGCCATGGTTCTCGAGTACTGACGAGGGGACGGACGATGGATACGAGCTATCTGCGTACGCTCAAGGGCAGGCTGCTCGGAATACCCACCGGGCGTCTGGTCTTCGTCTGCAACTTCGAGGCCGAGAACTGGTGGGCCGACGGATACGTCGGACTGCCCGCGCCGCGGTTCGCCGTGCCGACCTCGGTGGTGGCCCGGATGGAGGAACTGGGCGTCCTGCTGGCCGGCTCGGACGACGTGCTGATCCTCAAGCATCCGCTCGACCCGGGGTACCGGGAGTACCTGTCCCGGCTGGGCCTGCCGGTGCCCACCGTGCTCGTCCCGGAGAACGTCCGCCCCGACCGGTCGACCACCGAGGACGTGCTCGACTCACCGGAGTTGCTACGGCAGTTGTCCGCACTGGGCGCCGAGGGTGCGCACCTGCTGCCGATGGGGACGACGGTGCTGGAACAGAAGCTCACCGAGCGCTGCGGCCTGCCGCTCGCGGTGCCCGACGCGGCCACCTTCGCCCGGGTCAACAGCAAGATCTATGGTCGGCGGCTGACGGCGGCGGTCGGATTGCGCGGCATCCCCGGTGACTGCTGTGAGAGTCGCGACGAACTCGCGGCGGTGCTGCGCCGCCGCCGGCCGGCGCTCGCCGCCGGCACCCCGATCGTGGTGAAGGACGCCTACGGGGTGTCCGGCAAGGGCCTGCTGCTGGTGGACCGCCCGGAGACGGCGGACCGGCTGCTCCGGATGGTCGACCGCCGGGCCGAGCGCACCGGCGACGACCGGCTGCACGTGGTCGTGGAGGAGTGGCAGGACAAGAGCCACGACCTCAACTACCAGCTCACGGTGGCCGGCGACGGCGGGGTCGCGTTCGACTTCGTCAAGCGGGCGATCACCGAGAACGGCGTCCACAAGGGACATCTCATGCCGGCCGTACTGACCTCCGGACAACGCGCCGAGCTGGAGCACGCCGCCGAGCTCGTCGGCGGACGGCTGTACGACGACGGCTACACCGGCATCGTCGGCGTGGACGCGATCCTCACCACCTCCGACGTGCTGTACCCCGTACTCGAAATCAACGCCCGGCTGAACATGTCGAGTTACCAGGGCAGCGTGACCGAGCGCTGCCAGCCTCCGGGTCTGGTGGCGTTCGCCCGGCACTATCCGCTGCGGCTCTCCGCGCCGGTCGCCTTCGACGAACTCGCCCGGGTGCTCGCCCCGGTCCTGCACCGCGACGGCCCCGAGCGGTTCGTCATCACCTGCTTCGGCACGGTCAACGCCGATGCCGGCCGCCCGCCGCCCTTCGACGGCCGGCTGTACGCCCTGCTCGTCGCCGCGGACCAGGCCGGTCTGACGGCGCTGGACGACGCCGCACGCGCCGCACTCGCACACCTCGCACCCCGGGAGCACTGATGACCGATCGCTATGCCGAGGTGGCCGACAGGTTCGGCACCCCGGTCTACGTCTACGACGGTGACCTGCTGCGCCAGCGGTACGAGGCGTTGCGGAGCCGGTTGCATCCCGCCGTGGACGTCTTCTACTCCGCCAAGGCGAATCCGAACATCAGCATCTGCGGGCTGTTCGGCGCGCTCGGCGCGGGCATCGAGGTCTCCTCGCTGGCCGAGCTGGTCACCGCCGTTCGGGCCGGCGTCGACCCCGCCGACGTCATCTTCCTCGGACCCGGCAAGTCGGCTGCCGAACTCCGGGCCTGTTGCGAGAGCGGCATCCACGCCGTGGTCTGCGAGTCGCTCGACGAGGTGCTGGCGCTCGACGCCATGGAGATCGCCGACGGCATGCGGATCGTGCTGCGGATCAACCCCGACTTCGACACCCACGGCTCCCGGCTCTCGATGGGCGGCAAGCCACGCCAGTTCGGCATCGACGAGGAGATCCTGCGCGGCCGCCCGGCCGCGCTCACGGGCCTGCGCCGGGTACGCGTCGTCGGGATCCACGCCTACCTCGGCACCCGCATCCTCGACGCGTCCACCGTGCTGCACAACACCCGGGGCATCCTCGCCACCGCCGAGGCGACAGCCGGGATCCTCGACATTCCGCTGGAGGTCGTGGACATCGGCGGCGGATGGGGCGTGCCGTACTTCGACAACGAGACCGACCTCGACGGCGACGAGGCCGTCGACGGCGTCAACCAGGCGGTGGCGGCGTTCCGCGAGCGTCATCCGGACACCCGGATCATCACCGAACTGGGGCGGTACCTGGTGGGCTGGTGCGGCACGTACGTGGTGCGGGCGCGGTACGTCAAGCAGTCCAAGGGCGAGTGGTTCGTCGTGGCCGACGGCGGAACCAACCACCACATGGCCGCCGTCGGCATCGGCAGCTTCGTCAAGCGCAACTTCCCGATCCGGTCGCTCACCCGCCCCGACGAGCCGGCCGAGGAGACCTACACGGTCACCGGCCCGCTCTGCACCCCCAACGACGTGGTCGGCAAGCGGGTCCGACTGCCCGAGGTCCGGCCCGGCGACCTGCTCGGGGTGGACCGCTCCGGCGCGTACGGCCCCAGCGCCTCACCGGTGCTGTTCCTCAGCCACGGCCACCCGGCCGAGGTGCTCCTGCTCGACGGCGACGCGCACCTGATCCGCCACCGCGACACCGTCGACGACCTGCTCCGGTCGCAACGTCTGGTTCCACTCCCCGTTCCGGCGACCACCGCCGCCGCTCCAGAAAGGACCAGTCATGGATCAAGGTAAGATCATCGCCGGCATCGAGCAGGCACTGAGCGACGTGCTCCAGCGGCCGGTGTCGGACATGCCCAGCCAGACCCGGCTCTTCGAGGACCTGCACCTGGACTCCACGTCGATCCTGGAACTGCTGATGGCGCTGGAGGACACGGTCGGGATCGAGGTCGACCCGGAGAACCTGGAGATGTCCGACTTCACGTCACTGGAGACGCTCGCCAGCTACGTGTCGGCAAACCTGAACGACGACGCCTGATTCCCATGCCGCTGTCACTGTCATCCGCGGCCCTGGTGCTGGAGCCGGACCCCGTTCCGTACCGGCCGGATCCCGATTGTGCGATCTTCGAACGCGACCTGCTCGTCCGGTTCGGCATCGGACGAGACGAGGGGCGGCTTCGACAGGGCGCGAACATCGGGTTCACCGAACTCGCCGACAGCCTGATCCGGGCGCTGCCGATCCAGCTGACCAGCCCCGACCTGCTCATCTTCGCGTTCGGCCTGCCGGACATGATCGCGCTCAAGCACGTGGCCCAGCGGGTCAACTACATGCTGGGCGGCCGCAGCCACTGCTTCGCCGTCTCGGAGCAGGGGCTCCGGGCGCCGTTCACCGCCCTGAAGGTGGCCGACGCCTTCGCCCGTTCCGGCCGGTGCGGCACCCTCGCCCTGTTCGTGTGCGAGCAGAACACGTACGCCTACCCGGATCCGTTCATCGAAGACAACAAGGTGCCGAACTCCGCCGCACTGCTCTACTTCGACGACGCCGGCCGGTACGAGTTCCACGGCACCCGGATGGCGCCCCGTGGCACCCGACTCGGCACCCTGCTCGACTCGATGACGGCGGGCCTGGAGCCCGGCGGGGCCCTGCTCGTCGCCGGGCCGTGGGCCGATGCCGGGGAACTCGCCGGCACCGGCCTGCCGATCCATCGGACCGCACCTGGCCCGTTCTGCACCGGCGTCTGGCTCGACCTCGCGCGCCACCACGAGGACTGGAGCGCCGCGTACCGGTCGGTCGTGTTGTGCGACACCGACCCGCGTACCGGGCAGAGCCAGGCGGCCGTCCTGCGGCTCCGGCCCACCGACCCGACCCACAGGAGGTCGTCGTGACCAGCGCGTTGATCGACCAACTCCACGCCACCAGGTATCCGGGCATGCTGGACGCCCTGCACCGGCGGGTCTGCTCGGGCGAGCTCGTTCCCGCACCGACCGGGTACGTCGCCGCGTCGGTGACGGCGCTGCCGACCGCCGAGCCGACGCCGTTCGCCCGGTTCGGTCTCGCGGTGGCGCCGTGGCCGGGGCCGGCCGTACCGGCGGACGTCGCCGCGAGGTTCGCGTCCGGGCTGCTCGACCTCAACCGGGCGGTGCTGCGCCGCGCGCTCGACCAGGCCGTACGACACCTGGGGGAGCGCAGCTCGGAGGGCACCTCACTGCTGGCCAAGCAACTCGTCCAGGCGCAACTGGCCGACATCGCGATGGGGCTGCGCGAGGACGAGGTGATGCCGCCCGAGCGGCGGTCCGGCGACCCCGCCGCACGATGGCGTACGCACCAGCGCCTGGTCCGGCTCGGCCGCGCGGTGCTGTACCTGTTCGGAGCCTCCGGGTTCCTGGTCGGCGGCCCGGCGGGCGAGATCTACCTCGCCGAGGTCACCGGCAACATCTACCTGCACCCGGGAACGGAGGATTCCGATGCCTGAGCTGCTCGACGACACGATGCACGCGCTCGACGGGTTCTGTCGCGAGGTGTCCGGCGACTTCCGCGAGTTGGGCCGGCTGCTCGACCGGGACCCCGACGTCATCGGCGAGTACCTGGACCGGCCCGGGGTACGGCTGTCCCGGTTCGTCGCCATCCCGCCCCGGTACTGGACCGGGCCGGAGGCGCCGGCGAACCTGGTGGGTGCGCTGCGTACCGTGCTGGGGCAGAGCGTGGCCTGGGAGCGGCTCGCGTACGGCGATCCCAACGTCTGGCTGGCCAGTCCCGGCCCCGCGCTCTCCGGCGGTGTCATCGACGTGCTGGCCACTCCGGCCCAGGCCGACCGGTACTACCAGCGGCTGGTCGCCGAGCCGTTGCACACCTTCTTCGGGCTCACCGAACCGGCCAAGGGTTCCGCCGCCACCGAACTGGAGACCACCCTCACGCCCGCCGAGGACGGGGACGGCTGGATCCTCGACGGGGAGAAGTGCTACATCGGCAACGGCGCGCGGGCACAGTTCGGCGTGGTGTTCTGCCGGCGGGCACCCGGGCTGCTGGGGATCGAGGCCGTCCTGCTGGACACCGCCACGCCCGGGTTCAGCGGCGAACTGCTGCCCAGCGTGGGCCTGCGCGGCGCCCGGATCAGCCGGATGCGCTTCGACCGCGTACGCATCCCCGCCGAGAACCTGCTCGGCGCGCACCTGCCCGCGACCCGCCGTGGCCTGTACGGGGTCACCCAGGTGTTGTACCGGGCCCGTCCCACCATCGCGGCGATGGCGCTGGGCTGCGCCCAGGCGGTGTGCGACTACGTCCGGTCACAGCGGCGCACCCTCGCCGGTCACGACCGGCTGCACCTCGAGGACGTGCTGGACCGGATCGCCGCGGTACGCCTGCTCATCCACTGCAGCGCGGCGGACGTCGATCGGGACGTGGTGAACAGCCATCGGCTCGGCGCGGCCAAGGCGCAGGCCGCCCGGCTCTCGGAGGAGGCCACGCTGCTCGCCGCGCGGTTGCTCGGCCCGGCGGCACTGGTGGAGCACCCCTGGCTCGAGAAGATCTACCGTGACGTGCGGGCCTTCGAGATCATGGAGGGGACCACGAACCTGCACCGGATGTCGGTGTTCCGCGGCGTACTGAAGAACAGCTTCCTGACCGCGCCGGAGCCGAGTGGGAACGGCCATGCGGCTGGGCATTGATCTGCTGGCCGTGAACGAACTCGACCGGCTCGCGCAGCGGGCCTGGTTCACCCGGTACGTCTTCGCGGACGTCGAACTGGCGCACGCCGAGCGCCTGTCGGACCGGCGGCGGCGGGAGTTCCTGGCCGGTCGGTTCGCCGCCAAGGAGGCCGTACTCAAGGTGCTCGGCATGGGCCTGTTCGAGGGTGTGGCGCCCCGCGACGTCGCCGTGGCGTCCCGGCCGGGCGGGGCACCGCAGGTCAGCCTGCACGGTGCCGCGACCGAGGCCGCCAGGAGGGTGAACGTCGGACAGGTGACCGTTTCGATCACCCACAAGGGCGGCCTCGTCGCCGCCGTCGCGATGGGCTGGTGAGAGCGTGATGGCCGGCGGGGAGGGGGCGAGCGTCCGACGCAGCCGCGCCGGGGCGCGCGTCTGGCAGCACCCTGAACGTCGGCAGCTTACTCGGGCCTGGCTGCCGCGTTCAGCCGTCGTGCCATGCCGACCCGGTTGCGTACGTCGAGCTTGGCGAACACGTGGGTGAGGTGCATCTCGACCGTCTTCTCGGTGACGAACAGCGCGGCCGCGATCTCGCGATTGGTGAGTCCCTCGCCGGCCAGATCGGCAACCTGCCGTTCGCGTCGGGTCAGGGCGGTCAGCAGGGCCCGGCCAGTCCGGCGTTGGGCCCGGGGCGCGGGTGCGCCACCCGGTGACCCGTCCGGTCCGGGGCCGGCCTCGCCCGGCACGATCGGCTCGTCGGCGGCCTGTGGCCCATCATCCGCGCCGGCACCATCCGTGGCGGCGTCGTCCGGTCCGGCATCATCCGTGGCGGCGCCGTCCTGGCCGGCGTCATCCTGGCCGGCGTCATCCGGGCGCGCGTCAGGCGTGCCGGTGTTGCCCAGGTTGATCTGGCCCGGCTCGGTGTCACGGGGTTCGGCGTCGCCCGGGTCGGCCTGACCCGCGTCGATCCGACCCGCGTCGGCGTGAGCCGGGTCGGCATCGTCCGGGTCGCCGCTGGCTGCGGCGGCACGCCCCGCGCCAGCGAGGGCTCGGGCGCGTGCGGCATCCCACCACAGACCGGCATAGCCGAGCGCCTTCGCCGCGGCGGCGGCCACCGCGGCGCCGCCGCCGGGTTCGCTGGCGGCCAGGACCTGGGCCCTGGCCAACATGGCAAGACCGGTGAGTCCAGGCAGGGACACGTCACCGGCGACCAACTCGCCCTGACGCGCCCACTCGTCCGCGAGCGCGGTGCGCCCGGCCCGCAACGCGGCTCGGGTGAGTAGCTCGGCGTGGACCACCCGGGTCCGTGGATCGGCGGGCGGAACGGCCTCGTCGTCGGGGCCGAACCCCGCCACCGGCCCGCCCTCGGAGTCGAGGACCAGCCGGTTCTCCGTCGCCAGCACCCGTCCGAGGGTCGTGAACCAGCCGCCGCTGGCTGTCCCGGTGTCCGGCGGCGAATGGTGGGTGGCCTGCGCCGGGTGGCCGGCTCGTGCCGCCACCCAGGTACGCAGGATGGCGGCCGTGTTCCGCAGGTCGGTGCCGCCGAACTCCTCGGCGACGTCGACCGCCCGCTCGGCGCTGTCGCCCGCTGCGCCGAGCCGCCCGGCCACGCCCAGCGCGAGGGTCCGCACGATGAGGACCTGGCAGAGCGTGATGCCGTGGCCGTCGGGCGGATGATCGGCCAGCACGGTCACCGCGCGGTCGAGATGATGCAGCGCGTCCCGCTGGCGCTCGGCCCAGAGTTCTGCCCAGCCGAGCCACAGGGCGGCCTCCGGTCGAGCCGTGAGTTCGTCGTCGGTCAGCCCGTCGAGTGCCCGCGCCGCGTCGGCCAGCACGGACTGAACCTGACGGACCGCGCCCTCGAAGCAGCTCACCGCGGCCAACAGGGCCAGCGCGCCGGCCCGGTCGGATGGTCGCCGGCAGTTCGGGGCGGCCTTGGCGACCCCCGCGGCCAACGGTCGTGCTCGGTCCGGCGCTCCGCACACCAGTTCGAGGTGGGCCAGCAGCAGGGTCAGCGACACCCGGTGCGGACCGTCCGGATCGACCAGCGCGGCCAGTTGGGAGCGGATCAGTTCGCGCCCCTGCGCGCCCCGCCCGAGCACGTGGCTCAGCCGGCCGTACAGTGCCGCTACCTCGGCCCGCTCCGCATCATCGATGGGTACCGGCTGGCGCAGCGCCTCGCGCAGTGCCGCACAGCCGTCCGCCGGCCGCCCGGCCCGGCCGTGCGCCCGGCCCAACCCGACCAGGAGCGCGAACCGCGTGGGTGCGTGCCGGTCGCTGGTGCAGATACGCAGCGCCGCACGCAGCCAGTGTGCCGCCGTCTCCGGAGCGGTCGTCTCCACCGTGGCCGCAGCGGTGATCAAATTGCGGATCGCGCCCTCGTCGTCCCGCGTGGCGACCACTGCGAGGTGTGGCGCGAGTGCGACCGCGTCGGACCCGGCGGTGAGTATCCGGGCGGCCCGGGCGTGCGCGTCGAGTCGCCATCCGGGACGGCTGCTCTGATAGATGGTGCGACGGACGAACGGATGCCGGAAAGTCAGGTCACCGGTCTCCGGCACGTACCGGACGAGGTCCCGCTCCACCAGTTCGTCGATCGCGTGCAGCAGGTCGACGTTGGACAGTTGGGCGACCTGTGCCACGACCGGCAGGTGGAGCCGGTCACCGATGACCGAGGCCGCCGATGCGGTCTGCCGGGCGTTGGGTGACAACCCGTCGAGTTCAGCGACGGTCGCGGCGTCGACGGCTGCCGGGCCCACCGTGGCCAGCGCCTCCAGGTAGCGCGGGTTCCCACCGCTCCGCCGGTACAGCTCCTGAGGTCGCAGTGGGTGTGACCGGCCGGCGAGCAGGACACCGACCTGGCGTCGTGACAGTGGGCCGAGGCGCAGGCGGGTGAGTTCGGGTGCGGTGCCGGCCGCTGCCCGGAGCTGGGCCGGCGTCTGCCGCTCCCGGTGCGCGAACGCCACCAGCAGCGCGGCCCGGGGCGGGGAGTGCAACAGGTAACGCAGGGCGTCGATCGTCTGGTCGTCGGCCCGGTGGAGATCGTCGAGAACGATCACCAGGGGGCCGCCGGTGGACGGGTACGACTCCACCAGCGCGTGAATGGCGCGGACCAGTGCGTACCGCTGCGGTAGGCGGGCGGGCCGGGAATCGCCGTCTGCCGGTCCGGGAAACGTCGGGAAGATCGACGCCAGTGCTTCCTGGTCGTCCGGCGAGAGTCCGGCGAACTGTACGGGGCTGGCGCCGACGAGATGGCGGTCGACGGCATCGACGAACGCGCCGAACGGGAACTCCCAGCCGGCCTGTGGCGCCGCACCGGACCAGACCGGGATCTTCCGTGCCCGCGCGAGGTTCGCGATCTCGGTGAGCAATCTGGTCTTGCCGATCCCGGGGTCACCGGTGACCTCGACGAAGTGCGCACCACCGCCGAGGTCTTCGAGGATCCGTTCGATCTGCCGCGTCTCCCCGCCCCGGGTGAGCGCCAGTTTCGGACCGGACTGGCCGGTACGACTGGGGCGCCGGAGGTCGGCGCGACGTCGGCGGGAGTCGTGGGGGGCGGAGGCGTCGTCCGAGCCGTCTGCCGCCAGCTGGCTGAGGTCGTACAATTCACGCCTTTCCTGTCGCCGATGCCGGTAGGCGGAGCCTATGCAGCGGGACTGGATGGCGAATGTACGGCGGCTGGACCGAATCAATACGATGTTCATCGATGTCCGAATCGGGCTCGCCCGGTAGGGTCGAGCGTCCACACCTCGCACTTCCGGGTGGCGAAGCGTCATCGCTCCACCACCCGGTCATGCCCAGGACCTCCGGTCGGCTAGGCGGGGGCGGGGGCCCGATCGGCGATCGGCATGGTCAGGCTCCGGCCCATCAGCGGCGACAGCAGGCTGACGATGTCGGCGATCTCCTTCAGGTCCGAGTTCATCAGTGCCTGGTCGCCGTCGCAGAGCGCGACCTTCGGCTGCGGATGCACGTCGATGATCAGACCGTCGGCGCCGACCGCGATCGCCGCCCGGGTCAGCGGCAGTACGAGGTCTCGGCGACCACCGGAGTGTGACGGGTCCACGATCACCGGTAGGTGTGACAGTCGCTGTGCGACGGGGACGGCACTGATGTCAAGGGTGTTGCGGGTCGAGGTCTCGAATGTGCGGATGCCGCGCTCGCACAGCACGATGTCCAGGTTCCCGCGCTGGGCGATGTACTCGGCCGCGCTCAGCCATTCCTCGATCGTCGCGCTGAATCCGCGCTTGAGCAGAACCGGCTTGCCCGCCGAGCCGACGGCCTGGAGGAGCGCGAAGTTCTGCATGTTACGCGCGCCGACCTGCAGCATGTCGGCATAGGACGCGACCATGTCGACGCTGCCCGGATCGATGACCTCGGTGACCACCGGCAGCCCGGTCTCGGCGCGGACGTCGGCGAGGATCCGCAGTCCGGCCTCGCCGAGTCCCTGGTACGAGTAGGGCGAGGTGCGCGGTTTGAATGCACCGCCGCGCAGCAGCGAGGCACCCGCCGCCTTTGCCATCAGCGCCGCCTCGAGGGTCTGCTCCGGAGTCTCCACCGCGCAGGGGCCGGCGATCATGCTCATCGTGTCGGGTCCGATCGGCACCCCGCCGACCCGGATGACCGATCGGGCCGGATGGTGTTCCCGGCTGACCAGTTTGAACGGCACGGAGACCCGCATCACCTGCAGGACGCCCGCGAGGCTGCCCAGGTTCAGCGCCTCGAAGTCTCCGACGTCGCCGACCAGACCGACGATCGTCCGGGACACGCCGCGGCTGACGAAGGCCTTCCCCCCGGCCGCCTGCACGGAGTCGACGACGGCCGCGACGTTCTCCGCCGTGGCCTCCGGGGCCATCACCACCACCATGACGCTCTCCTCCTGTCGAAGAATTTCCGGTTCTCGCTTGCTACGGAGCATGTAGTTCCGCAGTTGGTTTGGATGTCGCCGAATTGACTCTTCCGGTTCCGCGAAAGTTTGCTCAGCAAAGAGGTTTTCGGCTAGTCGATCCTTATGCTGCCACTGCTGAATGTCAATTCCGATTTTGCCCACTTGTACGCGGTCCGCAACGCCCGGATGGTCACTGCCCGCATGTGTCGGTAGGGTGTTGTGTCGGCGGCTATCGATAGTCGTTTTGTCGCAACCAATACGAGTGGCCGAAGATCTTGGCTGAAAGGCTGAGTACCCCTAGGGCCCGAGGTCAGTCGAGTATCCGACGTAATGGTGCTCAACGTCGTGTTTTCTTGGTGTGTCATCGCGACCGGTTTGGCCGAGGGCTGTCACGTTTGCCGCGTCAAGGACTTCAGGCGGCACATATCCGCAGGTAGAGCGCCTGTGAGCATCGATCAGTATGCGTATTCGCGAATCGGACACTATCGCCTTTATTAAGCCACTTATCGCCAAAGAACTCGATTCTGGCTAGGGGTGGCCTAGGGGTCGGGCAGGGGGGTGGGGGTTTCTCAGGGGTTTCGTCGCCGAAATTGACGGTGATAATTTCGGACGACTGCTTGGATCGCGAATTAATGCGATCGAGCGTGCTGCTCATACGACTGAGGGGAGTCGAGAGCCGTGGTAAAAGGCCGGATCTCACATTCTGGCACGGCGCTCCGTGACGGATTCGCCATGGATGATCGCCTCGGCAGGGGTGTCGTGCAGCGCGCTGCACGTTCCAGGGCCGTAGGGTCGTCCGAGGATGAGGGAATTAATCAGCAACCTGTCGTCCAGGTCGAGGTCGGCTCACTGACGACTGCCGACTCGCCCCGACTCTCGGGCGAGAATCCCGAGCATCTGGAGGCGCTCGCGGCGGCGCAGAGCCCGTTGCCACCGATCATCGTGCACCGACCCTCGATGAGGGTCATCGACGGCGTGCACCGGCTGAAGGTGGCCATCCGGCGCGGCGAGGAGACGATCGCCGTCCGGTTCTTCGACGGCGACGAGGCCGAAGCGTTCGTGCTCGCGGTACGTCTGAACGTCACCCACGGCCTGCCGCTGGCGCTCGCCGACCGCAAACGTGCGGCAGAGCGCATCATCACCTCCCACCCGGTGTGGTCCGACCGGAAGGTGGCCTCGGTCACCGGCATCTCCCCGGGAACGGTGGCGGACGTGCGGAAGCGGGTCACCGGTGGAGCACCGGGGGCCGGCATCCGGGTCGGACAGGACGGCCGGGTCCGACCGCTCGACGGAAGCGCCGGTCGCCGGCTCGCGGGACAGCTGATGAGCGAGAATCCGCATCTGTCGCTCCGTCAGGTGGCCCGGGCCGCGGCCATCTCGCCGGAGACCGCGCGCGACGTGCGCAACCGGCTGCGGAACGGTGAAGACCCGATTCCCAGGCGGCGGCGGAAGCCACTGGCGGCCACCGGCGAGCCCGTCGTCGACCGCCGCGGGGACCTGGACTCACTGGCGATCCTCCGGCCACCCGCGCGCCCACAGCGGGAGCCGGTACTCGACCGCGCCACGACACTCAACCGGCTCAAGGCGGACCCGGCGCTGCGGTACAGCGAAACCGGGCGGAACCTGTTGCGGCTGTTGACCCTGCACACGCTCTGGACCGAGGAATGGGAGGCGATCATCAACAACCTCCCGCCGCACTGCACGGGCGTCGTCGCCGGCCTGGCCGGGCAGTTCGCCGACCTCTGGACCGAGTTCGCCACGCGGGCGACCAGGAATATCGCAAAGGTGGGATGAGGCTCCCACCTCCGCCTGGTGTCCAGACAGTCACGACAAGCAGTTGGACGACCCAGCTGGCCGCCATCCCCCACGATCGCGCACCACGGAGGCTTGCCATGGAATGCCGCACGATCGACCACCTCGAACTGTTCACCGACGACGCGGACAAGGCCGCCACGGAACTGTGCGACGCCTTCGGATTCACCGTCCATGGGCAGGGCGGGCCGGACAACGGAGTGCAGGACCGCCGGTCTGTCCTGTTACGCCAGCACGACATCGCCCTGCTGGTCACCTCGGCACTCAGCCCGGCGCACCGGGCCGATGAGTACGTTCGCCGGCATGGCGCCGGCGTGGCCGTCGTCGGGCTCGCCGTCGACGACGCGGCCGCCGCCTTCGCCGAAGCGGTCGCGCGCGGAGCGGCGCCCGTCTCGCCGCCGGTGGTTCTCGAGCGGGACGGCGCCCAGGTGACCATCGCATCCGTGGAGGGCTTCGGTGACGTCGAGCACCGGTTCACTTCGCGGAGCCGGGCCGACGCGCCGTTCGCGCCCGGGATGATCGAGGAGGTCGCGGCGGCGCCGGCCGACAGCGGTCTCCTCCGGACGGTCGACCATCTGGCCGTCTGCCTTCCGGCCGGGACCCTCGACGCGACCGTTCGCCGCTACCGGGACGTCTTCGACCTGGACCAGACGTTCGAGGAGCGGATCGTCGTCGGTTCCCAGGCGATGGAGTCCAAGGTGGTGCAGAGCCGGTCCGGCGGCGTCACGTTCACGATCATCGAGCCGGACACCAGCCGGGCCCCGGGACAGATCGACAAGTTCGTCCGGGACCATGACGGGGCCGGCGTGCAGCACATCGCCTTCCGCACCGAGGACATCGCTGCCGGCGTACGAGACTGCACCGCGCGGGGGCTGCGGTTCCTGTCCACGCCGGACGGCTACTACACCGCTCTGCCGGAGCGGCTCGGCGAGGTGGGTGTGCCGGTGCCGACGCTGCGGGAACTCAACATCCTCGCCGACCGGGACTACGGAGGGGTGATGCTCCAGATCTTCACCGAGTCCCGGCACGACCGGCGCACGCTGTTCTACGAGCTGATCGAGCGTCGTGGGGCGCGGACCTTCGGCAGCAACAACATCAAGGCGCTCTACGAGGCCGTCGAGCGGCAGCAGGCGGCCGAGCGGGACTGATCGGCTCCATATCGATCGCCAGAGCCGGGGCCCTTCCACCGATCGTACCGGTGGAAGGGCCCCGGTTCCTGTCGTGTCGGTCGGCCCGTTCCCCCTTCGGGGGGCCGTCGGGTACGGGTCGGGGGCCCGGTGTCGCGGACCCCCGGACCCGTACGGAGTCAGTCCGCCGCCGGAGTGGTGGAGGAGGGCGGAATCGGAGTGGACGTCGGCGGAAGCGGGGTACCCGAGGGCGGTGGCGTTCCACCGGGACCACCGGGACCGCCCGGTCCACCGGGCCCCTGAGCACCGGCCGTGACGGTGGCGACCAGGGTGCCGGACAGCGTTCCACCGGCATAGAGCCCGCCGCCGAGAGCGGTGCCGGACACCGTACCGCCGAGGTGGATCTGGTACTGCTGGTTGCGAATGATCGGATCGGCGGCGAGGACGATGCTGCGGATGTCCCGGTCGGACCGGAACGCCGCCAGCTGGGCGCCGGTCGAGTCCGCCAGGTGCAGGACGGTGCCGGCGGGCTGCACGGAGCTGAGGTCGTACGACACCCAGCCCATTCCGGTCGGCGGCAGGATGTTGGCGGACGCGTGCAGGCCGACGGCGGCGAGCACACCGCCGGTCAGCTCCAGCGCGCCGCTGGTGTCGATGCCGGCCTCGCCGCCGTCGAACAGCGTCGACGCGCCGCCGGCGATGACGACGCCACCGGAGACGGCCAGCAGCCCGTTCGAGTCGAGCCCGTCGGTGCCACCGTTCGCGACCAGCGTCCCACCGGAGATCCGGATCACCGCGTTCGGCGCGATCTCGGTCTCGGGTACGCCCTCCTCGACGGCGTTGACCGCGTCGTCGGACGCCTCGATGGTGATGTTGCCGCCGGTGACCTCCACCTTCAGTCCTTCCAGCCCCTCGTAGGACCGGGTGATGCTGATGGTGCCGCCCGCGACGGTCACGGTGCCGTCGGCCTTCATGGCGTCGTCCCCGGTGGCGGCGGTGATCCTGCCACCGTCCACGATCAGGTCGGCGTTGGAGTTGACGGCGTCGTCGGACGAGTCGAGGTCGAGGCGGCCACCGCTGATCACGATGTCCGTGTCGGCCTTCACGGCCTGGGCCGAGCCGGAACCGGGTGGGGTGCCGCTGCCGCCGCCGGTCCGGACGGTGAGCCTGCCGCCGGCGATGATGGCGTCGGTGGTGGCGGTAATGCCGTCCCCGGTCGCGGTCAGGTTCGCGGTGCCGTCACCGAGGTAGGTGTACCCGAGGCCCGGGTCGTCCTCGTTGTCCGCCTTGACGGCGTCGCCGCCCGCCGTGACGGTCAGCGTGCCGCAGTTCTGCACCACGTAGTCCTGGCCACGGACGCCGTCGTCGGCCGCGGTCACGGTGATGGTGCCCGAATCGATGACCAGGCCACCGTCGCTGGCGATCCCGTCGGCGGCGTTGCCGGTGACGGCCAGGGTGCCGGTGCCGCTGATGGTCAGGTCGGCGACGCTGGACAGGGCGGCGGACGGATCCACCGGGACAGTGTGCGCCGACGCGTCGGAGAGCCGGTTGGTGGTGCCGGCGGCCAGCACCACCATCACCTCGTCGGCGGCGGTGACCGCGACCGGGGCGCTGGTGGAACTCGCGATCGTCACGCCGTTCAGGATCAACCGGACGATGCCGGGCCGGGAGGTGTTGACGACGATCCGACCGTCGGCGAGGGAACCGGTGAACCGGTACGTGCCCGGCGACGTGACGGTTATCGTGCTGCCGCTCACCGTGATCCCGGCGCTGCGGCTCCGGGCTTTCCCGCCGGCGAGGGTGACGTCGGCGACGTGCGAGTTCTTCCATTCGTGGTCGGCCGGCTCGTCGTGGTCGGTGGTCTTGTCGGCCAGCGCTTGCTTCGCCGCGAGTCCGGTCGCCGGGCCGGCGGCAACGGCCGCTCCGAGGGTGGCGACCGGGGGCGGTTCCGCCGGACCGGCGATGGCTGTGCCGCCCGCCCAGACCGCAGCCGCCGCCACGGCGACGGCCATGGCGGCGGTGACTGTGCGAGAACGATACATCGATGAGTCCTTCCGCAGGGGTTGGTGGACCTGGGGTGATCCAGGAGCCTGGTGATGTCGTCGGTACGACGGGTGGAACCGCCGAAGTGACCGAGGTGCGGTCACGCAGCGGGGATGAAGTGCCGGCGGAGGGTGCGCCGCCACGGTGCGGCGGGCAACTCGGGGTGGAGGGCGGCCAGTGCGGTCGCGTACTTGGATATGGAGGTCGGGCGGTGGCCACGGGCCCAGAGCAACCGGTCGGCGGCGGACGGAGCCGACCTGGTCTTGGTCTCGATCACCGCCAGGTGCGGTAGGTCCAACTGACGGTGGCCGTCGTCCTGCCAGTGCAGGTCGACGTCGATGGTCAGCCGACTGGCCGACGCCGGCAGGTAGAGCGTGCTGCGACGGTAGCGGGTGACGAGCGTCGGATCGAACACCAGCGCGGTGTGCCCGGCGACGGCAAGGTCGCTGAGTACCGACTCCACGAACCACCGGCCCGGGGCGACGGTGGCGTCGTCGGCACACCGGTACGGGAGCCGGTTCTTCACCGTTCCGCCCCGGGTGCCCTCCGTCTTCACCTCGAGCCAGCAGGTACCCGAGTCGAGGTAGGTCCTGGTCCTGATCTTGAATCGGCGGCGTCGGCGGTGCACCGTCGAGCGGAAGCTGGTCAGTTCGGGGGTGTCGAAGTAGACCGACTGGTAGCGGAACAGCCGCTCGGCACCGATCTGCAGCACCCGGGTGTCCGGGGCGAGTTCCGGCAGCAGCGCCGACACCTCGGGTAGTGGCAGCAGATACTTGCGGTCGGTCCGGGCGAGCAGCGCGGCATGCTCGGTGAGTTCGGTCAGGCCGATCGGTGCCAACTCGGCGAGCGTGGCCAGGGGAGCGGGCCACGGGGCCGAGGGAGCGGGCCACGGGGCCGGGGGAGGCGATGGAACGGCCGTCGACTCTGTCGGTTCCGTCGGCACGGCCGTCGGTTCCGTCGGAACCGGGGACCGTCGGGCCGGCGTCGACGTCATCGTTGCGCCGCCAGCCGGGCCGCGCGTCGGGCGCCGAAACCGGTCGGGCCGGTGACCGGTCCGCGAATCCGGCGTGAGTAGCGGACCTCGACGACCGTGGTTTCGTTGACGAGATCGATCCGCTCCACGGCGGCCGAGTGGACCCGGCCGCCGAGTAGCTGTTCCAGTTGGGTGACGAGCGCGACCTCGTCGGTCACGGCGGAGTCCAGTACGACGATCTGGCGCCGGTAACTGCGGAACAGCCTCGGATGATCGCCGAGGTACATCACGACCAGGATCAGCACCATCAGGCTCGGTGCCAGCCAGGCGGAGCCGCCACTGAGCGGCCCGAGGATGCCGAGCGCCAGCGCGGAGAAGTAGTACGCCACCTCATGCTGGTCGAGTTCGGTGGAGCGCAGTCGGATGATGGACAGGACGCCGAACAGCCCGAGGCCGAGTCCCGCGCCGACGTTGCTCGAACTCAACGAGCCCGCCACGGCGAGCACGCCCACGTTGACGCCGAGATAGGCGACCACCAGGTCCCGGCGGCGGTGGCGGGGAAAGTAGAGCGCGAAGACGAGCACACTCACCGCGACGAGATCGATGATGAACAGTACGAGGCGCGACACTGGCGTTCCTCCCGTAGTGTCCAGCCGACGCCTGTCAGGTGAACACGCGCCGACGTGGCGGTAACTGATTCACCACCATAGTCGGCCCTTACTGAGTCATCGCGATAGCTTGCGGTCAATTGTTTTTCGTCACGGTGAAAGGGCGGATTCGCCTGCTGTCCAAGTGTGGAAAACGGACGGTTGGACGAGTGCGGGGGGCGCAAATGATTTGTCGACCGAAGGGCGGGGCGGTCGACGAGGTGCCGGGCCGACTCGGCCCGTCCGGGTTCGACGGATGTCGGCCAGGACGGTCCCGCCTCGACCGGAAGCCGGCTCAGACCCGGGCGGTTGCGGTGACACCGTCGACGGCCGGCCGGTCCGGTCGGCGAGGACCCGTCCGGGTGGTACGCAGCTCGCGGGCCGCCGTGACGCTGTCGCATCCGGAGAGTCCCAGCGCGTCCCGGAACTCGGCGGCCAGGAGGTCGAGGACCTGGCGCACGCCGTTCTCGCCCCCGACGGCCAGACCCCAGACGAACGGGCGGCCGATCAGGACACCGGACGCGCCGAGCGCGATCGCCCGAAGCACGTCCGTTCCGCTCCGGATGCCGCTGTCCAGCAGGACCTCACAGCTTCCGTTGACCGCCGCCACGACGTCCTCGAGAGCGTCGATGCTGGCGACGGCGCCATCGAGCTGGCGGCCGCCATGGTTGGAGACCACGATGGCGTCGACGCCGAACTCGATGGCCCGTAGCGCGTCCTCCGGAGCCAGGATGCCCTTCAGGATCACCGGCAGCCGGGTGTGCCTCCGCAACTGCGCGACCGAGGCCCAGGTCAGTGCCGAGGTGAACGTCTGCCGGGTGTGATCGGCCACCGCCGAGGTGTGGGCGCGCTGCCGGTGTGCCGTCGTACCGGTCGTGATGTTGGCCGCCCGTACGTGCTCGGGCAGCGCGAACCCGTTGCGGATGTCGCGGAGCCGCCGACCCATCCACGGCACGTCCACGGTGAGCACGATGGCCTCGCAGCCCGCCTCCTCCGCTCGGCGGACCAGGTCGAGTGTCTCCGTGGTGCTCTGCAACCAGTAGAGCTGGAACCAGACGGACCCGCCGACGGCGGCGATCTGCTCGATCGGGACGCTGCTCAGCGTGCTGGCGATGAAGGGGACGCCAGCGGCAGCGGCGGCACGGCCGGCGGCCAGCTCGCCGTCGGGATGCACCAGCCGCTGGTACGCGACGGGTGCGACCGCCATCGGCAGCGTCACCGGCCGACCGAGCAGAGTGGAGGTGGTCGTGCAGGCGGAGACGTCCCGGAGCACCCGGGGAACGAGAAGAACGCGGTCCAGGCCCGCCCGGTTCGCGTCGAGGGTCACCTCGCCGCCGCTGCCGCCCGCGACGAAGTCCCGGACATCGGCCGGCAACACCGAGGCGGCGGCGCGTTCGACGTCGGCGACACTCCTGACGGCCGCGAGCGCCGAATCAGCGTTGAGGCCTGTCATGACCCGTCCTCTCCAGCTCCACCGCCTCGTACAGGGCCTTGATGTTCGCGCTGCCGAACGTCCGGGCGCCCTGTCGCTCGATGATCTCGAAGAAGAGTGTGTGCCGAGGGTGCGTGGAGGCGGTGAAGATCTGGAACAACTGCCCGGCGTGATCCTCGTCCACCAGCACGTTCGTGGCGCGCAGCCGCCGCGACCTGTCGGGTCCGAGCGCCACCCGCTGGTCGAGCAGGTCGTAGTAGGCCGGCGGGGTGTGCAGGAAGGAGACGCCGCGTCGACTCAGCGCCCGTACCGCGCGGACCGCGTCCCCGGACGAGAACGCGACGTGCTGGACGCCGGCACCCTGGTGGCTCTTCAGGAACTCGTCGATCTGCCCGGGCTCGGCCGACGTGTCGGGCTCGATGAGCGTCAGGGTCACCCCACCGGACCGGCTCTGCACGACCGTCGACTCCATCGCCTGGTCGCCGACGACGATGCGTTCCTCGAAGATGTCGCGAAAGCCCAGGGTCGCCCGGTAGAAGTCCACGGTGGACCCGAGGGTGCCCGGGTCGAGGCAGACGGCGATGTGGTCGACGCCGAGCAGGCCCACGTCGTCCGACTGCCCGTCGTCCGGACGGAGGGTGCCGACGAAGCCGACCGGCAGGCCCGGCCCCGCGTCGGGCGCACGCTGCACGAGCGTGTGTACGACGTCCCGGAAGCCGCCGATCGTAGCCGTCACGGCGGGACCGCCGTCCGCGTGCCGGGTCGGCCGGCGGCGGACCTCGGCACCGCTGGTGACCGCCCTGCGGAAGGTCGCCTCCACATCGGGGGTACGCAACGCGATGTCCGCGAAACCGTCACCGTGACTGAGCACGTACGCCGATGCGGGATGCCGGTCGGACGTGGCCTGGGTGAGCACCAGAGTGATGGATCCGTGCCGCAGGGCGATGCTGCGGTGTTCCGGGGAACGACCGCTGCCCACCACGGCAAATGCGTATTTGTCAACCCAGTTGAATGCGGCCTGTTCGAGGTTTTCCACGTACATCTCGATGTAATCGATCGAGATATCGTCCGGTGGATCCGTCGGCTCAGTTGAATCAATCATGATGTCCCCTGGGTGATGAATGATCGAATCCTCCGGAGTGTAAAACTCCCCCAGGGTTCTGGCTACAGGACGGTACGCGGGGCCGGTGAACGCTTTGTGCGGATGCTTTTCGGCGCTGGAGGCGTACGTCCCGGGCTGCTATCCTGCCCAATTATCGGCCGGGTCGACCTGCCGCCCGTACCGGATTCTGGAACAGCATCGCCGCGGGAGTGCCGTCCGGGTCCCTCGTGCCCGACCGACCGTCCCTTGCGCCCATCGGTGTGGCGGAGCCGGCTCGTGGTCATTGTTCGTCTGTTCGACACGGCGTATTTCCGAACACCGTGCACGTTGGTCGGACGGCGACGGGGCCCTCCGGTCCGGACCGGCGGTGGGTCCACCACCATCCGCCGATCCGGGGCAGTTCGTCCCGTGATGGTGCCTCCGGCCGTCCGGGCGCCGGTCGCCGACCGCGACGCTCCGGCAACCGTGGATTCCGGCAGCGACGGCGGCGGCTGGCCGGATCCGTAGCCGTTGACCGTAGCTGTTGACCGCGGCCGTCCCACCTATTAAGCATCGTCGAAGGCAAACGCCTGTCAATTTGGCCGACGATCGCGGGCGTCGCCTCGACCACGACCTGCGACGTTCCTGGTGGCGTCCCTGCGCTCGGCGCGCGTGCGTCCGACGGGTCGTGAGCCCGACGGTCTGGTCGGGTCACAAGGTACGCCTGCCCTACTACGATGGAAATGCAGGCGATATCACCGGAGGGTGCATCGGTACGGGGGACCTGTGAGGCTCGGGGAACGGGATATTGAATTTCGCCTTATCGATCAACTTTACTCGGAGTGCCGCGAGGGTAAGGGCGCTGCCGTCATCGTCACCGGTCCCGTGGGATCGGGAAAGACGGCCCTGCTCCAGGCGACGGCGGAGCGGGCAGGTCGGCACGAGGGCACGTTCTTCTCGGTGACCGCCTCGGTCAGCGAGCGCCCGCATCCGCTCGGCCTGGTACAGCAGTTGGTCAAGTCCATGCGGGCGGCGGGCATGCCTGACCCCTTGCCGGACGAGGAGACCGAAACCGACGGTACGCCGCAGGACCCGTTCGCCCTGGAGCAAGGGATCTGCCGGACCATCTGCGAGTTCGCCGAGGGTAGGCGGATCGTCATCGGCGTCGACGACGTCCACTTCGCCGACGAGGAGTCGCTGCGCTGCCTGGCCTACCTCGTCCGGCGGATCGAATGGTCGGCCGTGTTGATGGTGCTGACCGAGAGTTCGTCGCACGAACGGGAGTTGACGGCGCTGCACGCGGAGACGCTGCACCTGCCGTACAGCCACCGGATCAGGTTGGCGCCGTTGACGCGCGTCGGCGTCGCCGAACAGTTGACCGAGCGGATGGGTGTCGAACGACCGCAGGAGATCGTCGGGGCCTGGACGGAGACCAGCGGCGGCAATCCCCTCCTCCTGCACGCGCTGATCGACGACTACCCGACGGCCGCGTCGGTGCCGGGCGAGCCGGAGCCCGGCCCGGCCTTCCGGGAGGCCGTACTGCGCTGCCTGCACCGGTCCGAGCCGGGAATGGTGGCGGTCGCCCGGGCGGTGGCGGTGCTCGGCGCCTCCTCGACACCCTGGCTGATCGGTGAACTCCTCGGCGTGGACGCCAGCTCCGTACACGCCAGCGTCCTCGACCTGAGGGCCATGGGACTGCTGACGGCGGAGCGGTTCCGGCACGAGGAGGCGCGGCTCTCCGTTCTCGCCGACGTACCGCTGCGGGACCTGCGCGCCATGCACGGCCGGGCGGCCGAACTGTTGCACGGCAGCGGAGCACCGGCGGTGGCGGTCGCCGACCTGCTGATGGCGGCACATGACTTCGCGCGGCCGAGAGCGTCGTGGCGGGTGGCCATCCTGCACGAGGCCGCGCGGGAGGCGATGGCGGTCGGTGACGTCGTCGACGCGGTCAACTACCTGCGCCACGCCTCGGGCATGGTCGCCGACGACCGGCACCGGGCGCAGATCATCGCGATGCTCGCGGACGCGCAATGGCACATCGATCCCACCAAGGCGGCGCGCTACCTGCACTATCTGAGTCAGGACGTCCGCGCCGGCCTGCTGACCGGCGAGGCCGCGCTCGTACCGGTCAACCAGCTGCTCTGGCGGGGCGACTTCGCCGAGGCCGACGAACTGCTGCGCATTCTCGAATCCACGAACGAGCAGCCTGCGAACGACACCCTGTGGCCGACGGCGCCGGGCGCCGGGGCCATCGCGCGACTGTGGGTCGCCTTCTGCCAGCCGGGCCTGCCGCTCGGTGTCGTCGGCCGCGAAGCCGGGCGGTCTCGCGACGTTCCAGCGGCCCCGTCCGGTCCGATCGGCGCCGTGACGTTCCTGAACTCGGCGGTGAGCCTGACGTACGACGGGGTGGAGGCCGAGGGCGCCGACCAGATGTTGCACGGCATCCGGGCCGGCAGTTCCCTCACACCCGCACTCTTCGCGCTTGTCCAACTGGTTCGCACGGGACGACTGGACGAGGCGGTGCGCTGGTCGGACCGGCTGTTGGAGGAGCCCTGGATCCGGCACGTACCCATGCGGCGGATCATGTTCGAGACGATCAAGGTCATAGCGGCGCTGCGTCGTGGGGCCAGCGCCGAGGCGCTGGACGGGGCACGGTCGGTGCTCGACTTCATCGCTCCGTCGGCCTGGGGCGTCGTGGCGGGCATCCCGCTCTCCCTGGCGATTCGCGCGGCGACCGAGGTGGGCGACGTCCGGTCCGCGATGTCGTACCTCACCTTCCCGGTGCCTACGGCGATGTTCGACACCCCGTTCGCGCTGCCGTACCTGCAGGCGCTGGGGCGGTACCACCTGGCGATGGGCCATCCGGAGACCGCGCTGACGCATTTCAACTCGTGCGAGGAGCTGGTGTCGAAGTGGCGCCTCGACACGCCGGACGTCGCGGACTGGCGCAATGACGCCGCCGCGGCCCTGACCGCGATGGGCCGGAGCCAACCGGCCCGCGCGCTGATCGAGAAGCAGCTGTCCGGGTTGGTCGATCGACAGTCCCGGACGGGGGATGGTGCGGCTGGCGCGCCGGCCCGGCTGACCCTGCTGCGCGAGGCGGTGCAGATCCTCGAGGCGAGCGGTGACGGCCGTGAAGTGGCACGTCTTCCGACGGAACTGGCGGCTCCGTCCGATGACGATCCGGAGGAGCACCGGCGCGGTACGGGGATCTCGCCTCGCTACGGCCACCTCCGGCCCGCCGGCACGGAACACGGCCCCTATTCGGGCCGGGCCGAGCTCACGGACGCGGAACGCCGGGTCGCGGCCCTCGCGGCCGCCGGCGCCACCAATCGGCAGATCGCCGACAAGCTTTTCATCACCGTGAGTACGGTCGAACAGCACCTCACGAAGATCTACCGCAAACTCAACGTACAGCGCCGTTCGGGGCTGTCGGCCGGCCTGCGGCAAAACCTGTCATAGCCGTATGGTGGGCGCTCTTTCCGCCGGTTGCGTCCAACAGTGCAAATAGTCAGTTGGACGAATTTCCGAGAATCTTGAACCGGTGTGCGGTTATCGGCCAATTTGGACTGATCCGTATTATGAAACGATCATCGCGGTCGAATTTCCGGATGATCTATCGCCGGTGCGGAGTGTGACCATAGGCGGTTGGACGTGTCGTTGACGTGAATGTGCAATTCACATTACCGTTCCGGAAAGTCGATCCTGACCTCTTGCGAAGGGCGAGGCAAATGACCGGAAAAGTTGTCAAGAAGGTGCTGCGCAGTAAGCCGCGCATGTGGGGCTGGATGTACCGATGACCATCAGCATCGAGCATCCTGCGGACACCTCCGTCGCCACCCGTCTGCCGGCCATCTCCCAGATGGTCGGCGTAGGAACCGCCGTCTCCGGCACGCCGATCTCGCAGCCCGAGTTGCTCGGGCTCATGGAGATCGAGGATCCCAGAGTCCGGTCGGTCTACCTGAACAGCGCCATCAATCGGCGTCACCTCACCCTGCCGACGCCCGACGCGGCGGGACGCCGCGGCGCGGAGCCACAGGGCGACCTGCTCGACAAGCACAAGAGACTGGCCGTCGAGATGGGCGCCCAGGCCCTGCAGGCCTGTCTCAAGCGGGCCGGCGCCGACCTGTCCGACCTCCGTCACCTCTGCTGCGTGACCTCGACCGGCTTCCTCACACCGGGACTGAGCGCACTGGTCATCCGTGAACTCGGCATCGACCCGCACTGCAGCCGCTCGGACATCGTCGGTATGGGCTGCAACGCCGGTCTTAACGCCCTGAACGTCGTCGCCGGCTGGTCGGCGGCCCATCCGGGGGAACTCGCCGTCGTCCTCTGCAGCGAGGCGTGCTCGGCGGCGTACGCCATCGACGGAACGATGCGGACCGCCGTCGTCAACAGCCTGTTCGGTGACGGAGCCGCCGCGCTGGCCCTGGTCTCCGGCGGGAGAGAGGCAGCGCCGGACGGCACCTCCGTAGCCGCGACCGGTCCACGCATCCTCAAGTTCGCCAGCTATCTGATCACCGAAGCGATCGACGCCATGCGGTACGACTGGGACCGCGCCCAGGACCGCTTCAGCTTCTTCCTCGATCCTCAGATTCCGTACGTCGTCGGCGCGCACGCCGAACTCGTCGTCGACAGGCTGCTCGCCGGCACCGGTCTGCGACGCAGCGACATCGACCACTGGCTGGTGCACTCGGGCGGAAAGAAGGTCATCGACGCCGTCGTCGTGAACCTCGGCCTCAGCCGCCACGACGTCCGGCACACCATCGGCGTACTGCGGGACTACGGCAACGTTTCCAGTGGTTCGTTCCTGTTCTCGTACGAGCGGTTCCTCGACGAGGGAACCGCCGCACCCGGAGATTACGGAGTCCTTATGACCATGGGGCCAGGCTCCACGATCGAGACGGCGCTGGTCCAATGGTGAGCGCGATGGGGTTCAGGAGCGACCTGGTGCTGCGGATCGACGGCGCGCAGCCGCTCTCCGCCGCCCCCTTCCACGCGTTGCAGACGCTCTGCGACCGGGCCGAGGACGATCCCGCCGCCGGTCCGGTGACGATCCACGTCTCCGGCGTGCCGGGCGACGGATGGACGACCGACCTGAGCGTCGGCCTGGTGTCCAAGTGGGAACGGGCGCTTCGCCGGCTGGAGCGGCTCATCGTGCCCACGGTGGCGATGGTGTCCGGCGACTGCGGCGGGCACGCCCTGGACGCCCTGCTGGCCACCGACTTCCGGATCGCCACCCCCGAAGCCCGGCTGCTGGTCACCGTGGACGGCGACGCCACCTGGCCGGGCATGTCCCTCTACCGGCTGGCCCGGCAGGCCGGCGCGGGCCGGATCCGCCGTGCGGCGCTGCTCGGCGTCCCGATCGAGATGACCGAGGCGCTCTCGCTGCGCCTGGTCGACGAGGTCGTCGACGACCCCGATGCCGCACTCGCCGCGCTGGCGGAGCGAACCGGCGCCGTCGCCGGCAAGGAACTGGCGATCCGGCGACAGCTCCTCTTCGACGCGTCGAGGACGAGCTTCGAGGACGCCCTCGGGCCCCACCTCGCCGCCTGCGATCGCGCTCTCCGCCGGGGAGCCGGATCGTGACCTCAGCCGTCGTGACCGTGCCCGGAGCAATGCGCGCCGGCCTGGGCCCGGCCCGGGTCGGGCTGGCCGAGGCGGCGCAGCGGGTCGGGGACCTGCTCGCCGGGATGCCGGAACCGGGTTCACGTTCACCGGCCCAGCGGGCCGAGGCGGCCGCGGCGCACGCCGGGGCGCGTGCGCTGCGGGTCCGTTTCATGGCGGCGCACGCGGACGAGGTGTACGACGAACTCACCGATGCCCGCGCCAACCACCTGCGGCTGGCGGAACTCGTCGAGGCCGCCGCGCGGTCCTTTCCGGGACTGGTCCCCTCCGCGGCGCAACTCGCGGCGGAGCGGTCCCGGGCACAGGCCGACAAGGAAGGACACGAGATCGACCAGGGCATCTTCCTGCGTGCGATCCTGTCCTCCGGGCAGGCCGGTCCGCATCTGATGAACGCCATGCTCCGGCCGACGGCCCGGGCACTACGGCTGCTTCCCGAATTCGTCCGCACCGGCCGGCTGGAGATGGAAGCGGTCCGCCTGGAACGGCGGGACGGGGTGGCCCGGTTGACCATGTGCCGGGACGACTGCCTGAACGCCGAGGACGAGCGCCAGGTCGACGACATGGAGACGGCCGTCGACCTGGCGTTACTCGACCCGGCCGTACGGGTGGGGCTGGTCCGGGGCGGGCAGATGAGCCATCCCCGCTTCCGGGGCAGGCGGGTGTTCAGCGCCGGCATCAATCTGAAGAAGCTCAGTGCCGGCGGCATCTCCCTGGTCGACTTCCTGCTCCGCCGCGAACTCGGTTACCTCCACAAGCTCATGCGTGGGATCCACCAGGAGGATCCCGAGCGCTGGCACTCGCCGTTCGTGGAGAAGCCGTGGGTCGCCGCCGTGGACACGTTCGCGATCGGCGGCGGCACCCAGATGTTGCTGGTCTTCGACCACGTGCTCGCGGCCTCGGACGCCTACTTCAGCCTTCCCGCCGCGAAGGAGGGGATCATTCCGGGGGTCGCCAACCTCCGCCTGCCCCGGGTCGTCGGCGCCCGGCTGTCCCGGCAGGTGATTCTCTCCGGACGCCGGATCTGGGCGAAGGAACCCGAGGCGCGTCTGCTCGCCGACGAGGTGGTCGAGCCGGAGGAACTGGACGCGGCCGTCGAGCGCAGCCTGGAGCGGCTGACCGGCGACGCCGTCGTCGCGAACCGCCGGATGCTCAACCGTGCGGAGGAGTCGCCGGACGAGTTCCGCGGCTATCTCGCCGAGTTCGCGCTCCAGCAGGCGCTGCGGATCTACGGCGCGGATGTGATCGACAAAGTAGGCCGATTCGGAGGAAGTGCGACATGATCGGCGACGCCACCCGGGTGCGGTACGAGAAGCGGGATCACGTCGCCTACATCACGCTCGATCGACCCGAAGTGCTCAACGCGATGGACCTACGGATGCACGAGGAACTCGGAGCGATCTGGGACGACGTCGAGAGCGACGACGACGTACGGGTTGCCATCCTGGCCGGCGCGGGGGAGCGTGCCTTCTCCGTCGGCCAGGACCTCAAGGAAAGATCACGGCTTGACGCGGCGGACACCGACACTCCGAAGTCCACGTTCGGCAGCCGTGGCCTGCCGGGCTGGCCACGGCTCACCGAGCGGTTCACCCTGTCCAAGCCGGTGATCGCGCGAGTCGACGGGTACGCGCTCGGCGGTGGTTTCGAACTGGCCCTGGCCTGTGACCTGATCATCGCCTCCGATCGATCGGTGTTCGCGCTGCCCGAGGTCCGGCTCGGGCTCATTCCCGGTGCCGGTGGCGCGTTCCGGCTGGCTCGGCAGCTTCCACAGAAGGTCGCGATGGGCTATCTGTTGACCGGGCGATGGATCGACGCGGCAACGGCGCTCTGGTTCGGGCTCGTCAACGAGGTCGTACCGCCGAACCGGCTGGACCAGTGCGTCGGAGACTGGACCAAGGATCTGATCGAGGGCGCGCCGCTGTCGGTCCGGGCGATAAAGGAGGCGGTGCTCCGGTCGGTCGACATGCCGCTCCAGCAGGCGTTCACCGCGACGTACCGCTGGGAGGAACGGCGCCGGCGCAGCCGCGACGCGGTCGAAGGGGTCAAGGCGTTCATGGAAAAACGGCCGCCGGTGTGGTCCGGACGCTGAGTCGGGCGGACCGGGTGGGTGCGGAGGAGTTCTGATGGCGGTCGCGCGGATCAACGGGATCAACCTGGGCTACGACGACTACGGCACGGGAGAACCCATCGTCATGGTCACCGGAACCGGTGCCCCCGGGCGGATGTGGCGAACCCACGTCCCCGCGCTGAGGGCCGGCGGATTCCGGGTGGTCACGATGGACAACCGGGGGATTCCTCCCACCGATCTCTGTCCCGAGGGCTTCACCCTCGACGACATGGCGGCGGACGTCGCCGGTCTCATCGAGTTCCTCGGCCTCGCGCCGTGCCGCGTCGTGGGGTTCTCGCTGGGCGCCGTCATCGTCCAGGAGTTGCTGATCGCGAGGCCCGAACTGGTCCGCCAGGCGGTCCTGATCGCGACGGCCGGCAGAACCGACGCCCTGACCGCCGCCCTGGCAGCGGCCGACCTCGAACTCTGCGACAGCGGAATGAAGCTCCCCCCACGTTACGCGGCGGTCGTCGCGGCCATGCAGAACCTGTCACCGCGGACGCTCAACAACACGACCGAACTCAACGACTGGCTGGACATCTTCGAACTCTCGCCGGTCGACCTGTCCGCCATCCGTACCCAGTTGGGTCTCCAGTTGATTCCCGACCGCAGGCCGCACTACGGAGGGATCCGCTGCCCGTGCCTCGTGATCGGCTTCGGGGACGACCTGATCACCCGGCCGCATCTGTGCCGGGAGGTCGCGGACAGCATCCCGGGCGCGGTCTACCAGGAGATCGAGGGCTGCGGTCACTTCGGGTACCTGGAGCGGCCGGCGGCGGTGGACGCCGCCATCGTCGGCTTCTTCGCCGGCACCGGCACCGGCACCGGCAGTTAGGGGCCGTGGCCCTGGTCGCCCCGGCGGCTGGGGCCGGCCCGCTACCGGTGCCGGGCCGGGATCTGCTCGGTCCTGGAGGCCAGGAGGTGGATTCGGCTCGTCACGGTGGGAAAGGTGACGCTGATCGTCAGGCCACCCTCGGGTCTCGCGGTGGTGTCGACGGTGGCGTCGTGGGCGTCGGCAACCGCCCGCACGATCGACAACCCCAGGCCGAGCCCGTCGGCCTTCGCGGCGCGGGTGGTGTCGAGCCGCCGAAACGGCTGGAAGAGTTCGTCGATCACATCCGGGTGCACCAGCGGGCCGGTGTTCGACACGGTGAGCGTCGCCTGGCCGTCCACGATCCCGGAGCTCACCTCGACCCAGCCACCAGGGACGTTGTACTTGAGCGCGTTGTCCACCAGATTCGCCACCAGGCGTTCGGTGAGGTTGCGATGGCCGGCCATCAGCGCCGGGTAGATGGCCGCCCGCAACTGCACGCCCCGGTAGTCCGCCTCGGCCTGCCGGGTCTGGACCACCTCGTGGGTCGGTTGTGCCAGATCGAACGGCTCGCGGACCTCGATGCCCACATGTCCCCGAGTCAGGGTGAGCAGTGCCTCGATCAGCCGTTCCTGGTAGGCATTCGCCACGAGGATGCGCTCGTGCGCCTCCCGTAGCGAGGCAGCGGTCGCGCCGGGATCGGAGAGCGCGACCTGACCGAGCACCCGCTGCCGGGCCAGCGGCGTACGCAGCTCGTGCGAGGCGTTCGCGACGAACTGGCGCTGGGCCCGGAACGAGGCCTCGAGCCGTTCCAGGAGGCTGTCGAACGTGTCACCGAGTTCCTTGAGTTCGTCCTGCGGCCCGTCGAGGGCGAGCCGCCGGTGCAGGTTCGTCGCCGAGATGTCCCGAGCGGTGCTCGTGATGGTTCTGAGCGGGCGCAGTATGCGGCCGGCGACGATCCAGCCCAGCACGATGGAGACCCCCGACATGAGCGCCAGCGCGATACCGGAGTTGACCAGGAGTTCGCGCATCACCCTGCCCAACTGCTCAGACAGGGCGCTTCCCGGCTGGACCTGGGCCTGTCCGCCGGGACCCTGCTCGGCGCCGCCGAGTGGTGGCACCGCCGGCTGACCGTCCTGCGGCGACGTGACGACATCGCTGCTGGACGGGACGTCGCCCGGACCGGGAGGGCTGACGGCCCGGAGTACCAGGATGTAGGTGACGGCCAGCAGCAGGGCACCGGAGACCAGGAACAGGCCCCCGTACAGGAGCGTGATCCGCAGCCGCACCGTACGGTGGGGCAGACGCGCCTGGGCCATCCTGCCGGCGAGCCGCGGAAATACCGACATCACATCCTCAAATCCGGTAGCCGCGCTTGGCCACCGTCTCGATGACCGGAGGATCGCCCAGCTTCGTACGGAGCCGGCTGATCGTGATCTTGACGGCGTTGGTGAACGGGTCGGCGGCCTCGTCCCACACCCGTTCCAGCAACTCCTCGGCGGAAACGGCCCGACCCTTGGACGCGAGGAGCAGTTCGAGGACGCCGAACTCCTTGGGCGCGAGCTCCAGCGGGCGACCGCCCCGGCTCGACGTACGCCGGGCGCTGTCGACGACGAGATCCCCGTGCCGGAGCAGCGGCGGCACCGCCGGATGTGCCCGCCGGGCCAGTGCGCCGATCCGGGCCACCAGCGCGGGAAAGTCGAACGGTTTCGGTAGGTAGTCGTCCGCGCCGAGGTTCAACCCGTCGACCAGGTCGTCCGTCGTCGCCGCGGCCGTGAGCATCAGGATCCGACTGCGGCAGCGGGCCGAGATCAGCTCCGCGCACACCGCGTCGCCGTGCATCCCGGGCAGATCCCGGTCCAGCACGATCACGTCGTAGTTGTTGTACAGCGCCCGCTCGAGCCCGGCTCGCCCGTCGAAGGCCACGTCGACGGCCATCTGCGCCCGCCGGAGACCCGTGGCCACGGCCAGCGCCATCTCCTCATCGTCCTCCACCACGAGCACCCGCACCCGTCGCCCCTTCCCTCACGTCCACACTTGACAACCCCAGCTTGACAACCTCCACCCATCATGTTCCACCCCGGGTTTCGGGAGAGTATCGCCGGCCGGCGGCGTGGCGCGGCCGGCCGCCGGAGTCCGCACCGGATCCGCACTCCGTAAATATGCGGAAAGTGGTCCACGGAATAGCGTCCAACTGTCTGAAGGATAGAGGTTGGACAGTCTTACTCAAGACAACATCTTGTCGGTATCCGGGTCCCCGATTACCGTTTTCAAGGTCGTGGATAGACAACCTTGGGGAGTGGTCATGGGTAACCCGTTCGACGACGAGAACGGCTCCTTCTTCGTACTTGTCAACGATGAGGGCCAGCATTCGCTGTGGCCTGCCTTTGCCGACGTTCCGGCCGGATGGACGACGGCGTTCGGCGCCGATGCCCGTCAGGCCTGCTTGGACTACGTCGAGAAGAACTGGACGGATATGCGCCCAAAGAGCCTGATCGAGGAGATGCAGAAGGCCGAAGTCGCCAGATAACGGACCTGACGAGCCTAGGACAGGAGGTATCTGTGCCATGACAATTGGCGCGGGGCCCATGCCGTTACGTGGTCCGGGTCCTGATCTGTCGGTGACCCGACAGCAGATCAAGGCGGGTACGGCGAAGCGAATTCTGCCGTACACGAGGCCGTACCGTCGCAGCATTGCCCTTCTACTGGCTGTTACCACACTCAACGCCGCAATAACAGTGGCCACACCTGTACTTCTGAAGTACCTCATTGACAACGGCGTTGTGGTGGGCGACGGTGCGGTCGTCCTTGGGATCTCGATTGCTGTCGTCGGCCTGGCTCTGCTATCGACCATCCTGGGACTCGGCGAAGCCTGGTTCTCGGCCCGTTTCGCCGAGGGACTGGTCTATCACCTCCGGACCACGGTGTTCGATCACGTCCAGCGTCAGTCGCTGGCGTTCTTCACCCGCGCGCAGACCGGAGCACTGGTCAGCAGGCTCAACACCGACGTGGTCGCCGCCCAGCAGGCGGTTGCCTCGCTGTTGTCCACGGTCGTCTCGGCCGCACTGACCCTGTTGTTCGTGCTTATCGCCATGTTCTACCTGTCCTGGGTGATCACTTTGGTCTCCCTGGTGGTGCTTCCCCTGTTCATCCTGCCCGGACGGATCATCGGACGTCGGCTGCAGCGGCTCACCCGCGAGGTGATGCAGACCAACGCCGAGATGGGCTCGATGATGAACGAGCGATTCAACGTGACCGGAGCCCTGCTGGCCAAGCTCTACGGACGGCCGAGCAGCGAAATGAGGCTGTTCTCCCGGCTGGCCGGCAAGGCCCGGGACGTCAGCGTGCTGACCGTCGTACACGGCAGGATCCTGTTCCTCTCGATGATCCTGCTCAGCGCGCTGGCGACGGCCGTGGTGTACGGCCTCGGCGGCGGTCTCGTCATCCAGGGCGTCTTCCAGATCGGCACGCTCGTGGCGCTCACCGCGCTGCTCACCCGGCTGTTCGCGCCGATAAGCATGCTGTCCAGCGCCCAGGCGAACGTGCTGACCGCACTGGTCAGCTTCGACCGGCTGTTCGAGGTCCTCGACCTCAAGCCGCTGATCGCGGAGAAGCCCGACGCGCGAGAGCTGCCGCCCACCGCGCGGTCCGGCGCCGACCAGGCGCCGGAGATCAGGTTCGACCAGGTGTCGTTCCACTACCCGAGGGCGAGCGACGTCTCACTCGCGTCGCTCGAATCGATCGCCTGGCCCATGCGCGAGCGGGCCGTCGACACGTGGATCCTGCGCGACCTGAGCTTCACCGTGCCGGCCGGCAAACTCACCGCGCTCGTCGGGCCCTCCGGGGCAGGCAAGACGACCATCACCCATCTGGTGCCCCGGCTCTACGATCCCACCGAGGGAACCGTGCAGATCGACGGTCACGACCTCCGTGACCTGACCCTGGATTCGCTGCGTCACAGCATCGGCATCGTCACCCAGGACGCGTATCTGTTCCACGCGACCATCCGGGAAAACCTCACCTACGCCCGGCCGGACGCGACCGAGCAGGACCTGATCGACGCCTGCAAGGCGGCACAGATCTGGAACCTGATGGAGTCGCTTCCCGACGGGTTCGACACCGTGGTCGGCGACCGTGGGTACCGGCTCTCCGGCGGCGAGAAGCAGCGCATCGCGATAGCGCGGCTGCTGCTCAAGGCTCCGTCGATCGTCGTACTGGACGAGGCGACCGCGCACCTCGACTCGGAGTCCGAGGCAGCGGTGCAACGGGCGCTGAAGACCGCGTTGGCCGGTCGGACGTCGCTGGTGATCGCCCATCGGCTCTCCACCGTGCGGGACGCCGACCAGATCCTGGTCATCGACAACGGACGGATCGAGGAACGCGGCACCCACGAGGAGCTGCTGGCACGCGACGGGCTCTATGCGGAGCTCTACCGTACCCAGTTCGCCGATCAGCCGTCCCGCAACGGTGACGGGCCGGTCCCCGAGCCGGTCGGTGCCTTCGGGCGAGGACCTCGCCTGCCGGGCGGCCCGGGGCCGGGCTTTCCCGGTGGCCCAGGGCCCGGCTTTCCCGGTGGCGCGGGGCCCGGCTTCCCGGGCGGACCGGGACCGGGTTACCCCGGTGGTCCCGGACCGGACTTTCCGGGAGGCCCGGGGCCAGGCCCGGGGCCGGGGATGATGCGCGGGGGACCGCCGCCCGGGCACGAATAGAGCCCAACTCTCCTCCCCACGGAAACAGAGACCGCAGCCTGACGTCCGCAGCAAGGGGAAACTTCATGACCGAGCCAGTCCCTGGTTCCCGCCGTGTGCCCGTGTCTGCTGTTCACCTGACCAGATGTGTGTCAGGTGAACATTGGAACGTCCGGTTCGTGGACCGCCCGGAACCTCTGATGCACCTGTACGCGTCCAGGGCGGAGGCGGTCGCGATCAGCGCGGCGTATCTGCACCGGGTGAGTGGTGTCCGCGACATCGTCGTCGAGGTGGCGGACACCACCACCCCGGTACGGATCACCGCGCTCCCGACGAACACGGTGGCCGAACTCGCTCGGCAGGCCGGCGGAGCGTTCGGGAACGGCGATGATCCGGCGGACACCCACGGATCCGTTCCCGACTGCGCGGTTGTCGAACCGGATGGAGCGGGTTCGGCCGGAGCGGGATCGGACGGAGCGGGATCGGCCGACCACGGGCGTGCCTTCTCGACGTTCGCCACGAATGCGTTCGCCGATCCGGCCGCCCGGCTGTGCGACATCGACACGCTCGGCGACGCGGAACGGTCGCTGGTCGTCGGGCGGTGGAACGACACGGCGGTGCGGGTTCCCGACCGGATGGTGCCGGAGTTGTTCGAGGCTCGGGTCGCGGCGTCACCGGACGTGGTCGCGGTGCGCTGCGGTGCAGATGTGCTGACCTACGCGGAGTTGGACGAGCGGGCGAACCGGCTCGCTCGGTACCTGGCTGGGGTGGGGGTGGGGGCGGAGTCGCGGGTGGGTTTGTGTCTGCCGCGTGGGGTGGACATGGTGGTCGGGTTGTTGGCGGTGTGGAAGGCCGGTGGCGCGTTCGTGCCGTTGGACCCGGCGTACCCCAGCGACCGGCTCGACTACATGGTCGCCGACAGTGACACCATTGTCCTGGTCGGCACCACCGACACGTTGTCGGGGTTGTCGACGGCGGGGGTACGACAGGTCCGTCTGGACGAGGTCACCGATCAGGTCGCCGGTGAGGTCGACGCCCTGTCGGTGGCTGTGTCGGGGCGATACGTGGCTCCGGACGGGTTGGCGTATGTGATCTACACGTCGGGTTCGACGGGGCGGCCCAAGGGGGTCGCGGTCGCGCATCGTGGGGTGCTGAACCTGGCCGAGGTGATGCGGCCGGTTCTGGGTGTGGACCAGGGTGTGGTGGCGTTGCAGTTCGCGTCGTTCAGCTTCGACGCCGCG
>NZ_JBHSPR010000030.1:0-680 GCF_042658085.1 Plantactinospora solaniradicis
ACCTGACGGGGTTGTTGCGGGAGCGGGGCGACCTCGACGGAGCAGTGGCGGTGCTGCGCCAACGCGCCGACGCCGGGGACATCTACGCCGCCGAGCAACTGGCGGAATTGTTGCGGAGGCGGGGCGACCTCGACGGAGCAGTGGCGGTGCTGCGCCGACGCGCCGACGCCGGGGACAGCGACGCCGCCCGACAACTGGCGGAATTGTTGCGGGAGCGGGGCGACCTCGACGAGCTGCGCCGACGCGCCGACGCCGGGGACAGCTCCGCCGCCCGACAACTGGCGCGGTTGTTGCGGGAGCGGGGCGACCTCGACGGAGCAGTGCGGGTGCTGCGCCGACGCGCCGACGCCGGGGACAGCGACGCCGCCCGACAACTGGCGGAATTGTTGCGGGAGCGGGGCGACCTCGACGAGCTGCGCCGACGCGCCGACGCCGGGGACAGCTCCGCCGCCCGACAACTGGCGGAATTGCTGCGGGAGCGGGGCGACCTCGACGGAGCAGTGGCGGTGCTGCGCCGACGCGCCGACGCCGGGGACACCCACGCCGCCCGACAACTGGCGGAATTGCTGCGAGAGCAGACCCGCTAGGACCCGACGCCCGGGGTGGTCGAAGAGTAACGATATCCGGATCTAATAGGTTGTGCCGCCTGCTGAGGCAGGATGGTTCCGGTAGCGGCTGGC
>NZ_JBHSPR010000031.1:0-2462 GCF_042658085.1 Plantactinospora solaniradicis
CCCGGTCAGGTACCGGGCGAGCCGGTTCGCCCGCTGGTCCAGCTCCGCGTAGGTCAGCACGTCCGCACCGCAGCGCACCGCGACCACGTCCGGTGACGCCGCGACCTGTGCCTCGAACAACTCCGGCATCGTCTGGTCGGGAACCCGCACCGCCGTGTCGTTCCACCGGCCGACGACCAGTGACCGTTCCGCGTCGTCCAGGACCTCGATATCGCTGAGCCGCAGACCCGGATCCGCCGCCACCTGCTCCAACACCCGCACCATCCGGTCGACGATCGTCTGAGCCGCCCGCTCGTCGAAAAGGTCCGGCCGGTAGTTCAACCGCATCTTGAGACCGCCGCCCGGGCTCACCACCAATCCCAGCGGGTAGTTGATCGACTCGCGTACGCCGACCTCGGTGATCCGCAGACCACCTGGTCCGCCCCCTTGCCCATCGGCCGGCGGCTGTTCGGTCGAGTCCGGCGCCTTCTGGCCGGTCACACCGGAGCCGAAGTTCTCGAACGCCATCATGGTGTCGAAGACACCGCCCGGACCGGCCAGGCGCTGAATCTCGCTCAGACTCAGGTACTGGAAATCGACCAGTCCTGTCTGTTGCGCCTGCAACTCCTCCAGCATCTGCGTGACGGTCTGCTCCGGCGAGAACCGGACCCGTACCGGGACGGTGTTGATAAACAGTCCCACCATGTTCTCCATGCCGGACAGATCCGCAGGCCGACCGGCGACCGACGTACCGAACACGACGTCGCGGCGCCCGGTCAGTTGGCCGACCACGACGGCCCAGGCCGCCTGCACGACGGTGTTCAGCGTCAGCCCGTTGGTCCGGGCCAACTCCCGCAACGCGGCATCCACCTCGCTGCCTGTCGTTGCCCTTACCACGCCGCTGAACGCCTGTGCCGCCCCGTGATCGAAGACTGGGGCTACCAGGGTCGGCTCGTCCACACCGGCCAACGCCGCCCGCCACGCGTCCCGCGCTTCCTGCTCGTCCTGGCGGGCGAGCCATTCGAGATACTCCCGGTACGGCGTCACCATCGGCAGCCCGGCCACGCTGCCGCCGGCCTCATAGGCGCTCCAGAACTCCCGCATCAACACTTCCAGGGACCAGCCGTCCAGCAGGATGTGATGCAAGGTCACGACCATTCGGTACCGGTCGGCACCGAACTTGATCAGCAGCAGCTTCATGAGTGGCGGCACCGCCAGGTTGAACCGCTGGGACTGTTCCTCGACCGCGATCCGTTCCGCCTCGGCCTCGGCCGCGTCCCCGGCCAGGTTCGAGAGGTCCTCCTCCCGCCACGGCAGCGCGACCCGCCGCATGATCAACTGGACTGGCGACCCCGAGCTGCGACGCTGGAAACAGGCGCGCAGGCTCTCATGCCGATCGAGCATGCCCTGCCAGGACGCCCGCAACGCCCCGACATCGAGATTCCCACCCAAACCCATGACCAGCTGTTCCACGTACACGTCCGTGCCCTGGTCGTCATACTGCGAGTGGAAGAGCATTCCCTCCTGCAACGGCGACAGCGGCCAGACCCCGACCAGCGCTGACTTGCTCATATCAGGCTCCTTCTTCGATCTGCTTCGCTGCCGCCTCGAACTCGTCCAGCTCGTCCTGGCTGAGTTCCATCAGTGGGAAGTCGGAGGGTGTGTAACCGCCTCCGCCGGAATCGGCGGTATGAGTGGCCAGACCAGTGAGCATCGCGGCCCAACCGTCCAACAGCGCCTGAACGTCGGACTCCGCAAACAAGTCGGCTGGCCACGACATGACCAACATCAGCTGCGGGCCCTCCGCCAGATCGTGGACGGCGCCCGTCACCTCCAATGGATGCATGACCGGCAATTGGGCGTCGGTATCGCCCAGCCCCTGGGCCACCGTCTGCCACATCCGCTGGTCTGCCTCACCGGCTCCGCCGCTGGCGAAGCGGCCGAGGTAGTTGAAGCCGATCTGTGGGGTGGGCAGGTTGGCGAGTTGTGGTGCGGTGTCGGGGTTGAGGTACCGCAGCAGGCCGTAGCCGAGGCCGTCGCCGGGCACGGCACGCAGCAGTTCCTTGATGCGTTTGATGGCTCGGCCGGCGGCGGGGCCTCCGGCTCGTACCTCGGTGAAGTTGACCGCCCCGGGGTCGAGCCGGACCGGATAGCTGTTGGTGAACCAGCCGACGGTGCGGGACAGTTCCACCCCCTCGGCCAGCGGGATACGTCCATGGCCCTCGAGGACCACCAGCAACCCACCACCACCGTCCTGACCCTGCCGACGACGCCATTCGGTGACGGCGGTGGCGAGGCCGGTCAGGAGTACGTCGTCGATACCGGCGTGGAACGCTGTCGGGACCGTGGTCAGCAGTGCGGTGGTGACGTCGATCGGTACGGTCACCGACAGGCGGCGGGTCGTCGCGCCCACGTCCTGGGTAGGGTCGATCGGTCGGGTGGTCAGTAGCGGGTCCGGGGTGTCGAGGATCCGGATCCAGTTG
>NZ_JBHSPR010000032.1:0-91226 GCF_042658085.1 Plantactinospora solaniradicis
CGCCGACCCCGACCTGATCCCGGCGATCGAGGCCAACGCCCGGGTGCTGCTCGGCCCCCGCTACTACGGCCCGCCGAATTTCTCGATCCACAACCACGGACTCATGTCCAACCTCCAGTTGGTGTACGCGGCCGACGTGATCGGCCGGCCCGCGTGGAAGCAGACCGCCTTGCAGCGGATGGCGTCGGAGGGCCCGCAGTCGTTCTCCGACATCGGCATCTCCTGGGAGCAGTCGTCGATGTACCAGGAGGGCAACGCGATCCTGTGGGGTTACGCCGCCGACGTGTTCTCGCAGGCGCCCGGCTATGAGGACGAATCCGCGACGATGACCGCCCTGGTCGACCAGGCGTTGGCGTCGTACTCGTGGATGACGGAGCCCGACGGTGGCATCGTCCAGATCGGCGACTCGGACGAGCAGCCCGGCCGTCCCGCGCCCGCGTCGTGGACGGAGCGGGTGTTGCGGGACGATCAGGCCGGCTGGCTGATCGGCCGCTGGTCGTGGAGTGACCCGGCCACGAACTACTACACGGTCCGCTACGGACCGGGCCGGCGGGCGCACGGCCACCATGACCGCGCCGGCGGCGTCACCTGGAGTACCCAGGGGGTGCGGGTGCTGGTCGGCCCGGGTCGCTTCGCATACGACTCGACCAGCCCGTACCACGCCTACCAGATCAGCCCACAGAGCCACAACGTCGCGATCCCCGACGGTCGTACCGTCTCCGGCTCGGCGTACGCGTCGATCACCAGCTCCAAGGTGCAGGGACCGGCACACGCCTGGAACCTCGGCGACACCGTCTACGGCATCGCCCACACCCGGAATGTCAACATCAACCGCGATCTCAACCAGATGATCGTCAGCGACGACTTCCCGGCCGCGTCGCTGTGGCGGCAGAGTTGGCACCTCGATCCCGACTGGCAGCTCACCTCCGGCGGCGCCGACAGCACCCGGTTGACGTTCGCGCACCCGTCCGGGCGCACGCTGACGATCACCACCACCGGCCGGGTCTCGTCCGTGACGCTGGGCCAGACCCGACCGCCGGCCGGCTGGCACTTCCCGAAGTTCGGACTGCGGGAGTGGGCGCCGGAGATCGTGATCCGGTCGTACGGGCGGGCCAACACCACCACGTTCGTCCTGGCCTGATCCGGGCTCTCGGGCCGGGGGCGCAGGCCGCCGGCCCGAGAGCAGCACCGCGCGGGCATCCGGTGTGCCGCATGCTCCCGTTCCGGCCCTCTCCGTCGACCGCCTTGGCAGGCGTGGCTAATGAGGGTAGCTTTATGGCTATGACAGCCACGCAATACCTCCGGCGCCCCGAAGGACGAATCGCGTACGACGTACAGGGCAGCGGCCCGCTGGTGATCTGCGTACCCGGGATGGCCGAGCTGCGGCAGGCGTACCGGCTGCTGGTGCCGAGGTTGCTCGCCGCGGGCTTCCGGGTCGCCACCATGGACATCCGGGGGCACGGCGACAGCGACGCCACCTTCACGGCGTACGACGATGTCGCGCTCGCCGGCGACCTCCTCGCGCTCATCGACGAACTCGACGGGCCTGCGGTCGTGGTAGGCAACTCGATGGGCGCCGCCGCCGGGGTGATCGCCGCCGCCGAGGCGCCCGCGAAGGTGTCCGGCCTGGCCCTGCTCGGCCCGTTCGTCCGCGGCCCCGCCGGCGGCGCGATGCAGAAGCTGCTGATCCGGGCACTCTTCCTCCGCCCGTGGGGTCCGGCGGCCCTGCTCGGCTACTACCCGAAGTGGCTGCCGGGAACCAAGCCCGAGGGGTACGAGGAGCACAAACGGCGGGTACGCGACAACCTGCGCCGGCCCGGCCACTGGCGGGCCTTCGTCCGGACGAGCCGCACCTCGCACGAGCCCGCCCGGCGGCGACTGGCCGACGTGACGGCGCCGGCCGTGGTGGTGATGGGCGCCGCCGACGTGGACTGGGCAGACCCCGGAGCCGAGGCCGAGTGGATCGGCGGACAGTTGCGGGCCGAGGTGGTCATGGTCCCCGAGGTCGGCCACTTTCCCCAGGCCCAGGCGCCGGACGTGGTCGCCGCCGTCGTGACCCGCCTCGTCGAGCAGGTCGGCAAGGCGTGAGTGGACGGTTCCCGGCCGATCCGACGCCGGGATCCCCCGCTCCGGCGTCGCGGTTGACCAGGCAGTCCACGTCCGGCGGAAAACCTGGCCGGGAATGGTCGAAAAAGATGTTGCTCCACGCCATAGGTCGCCCTACCGTAGTTACCAGAGCGATCAACAAAGCGACACCAGACGACAGGGAGCATCCGATGTTGTGGCAACCATCATCGCAACCGCGACGGCACGTGCCGTCCGGTCCGATGGGTTACGCCATGCTCGGCCGACCCGTCGACCTAAGTGCCAGTGAGTGTGCCGATCTGGGCAACTGGCGGACGTAACGCGACTTCCGACGCGACTACGCCGCCCACCCAGACCGGGACCGGGCGGCGTTTTTCTTTACCCACACAGGGGTGTGGCGCAACTGGCAGCGCAACGGCCTCCAAAACCGAAGGTTGCAGGTTCGAATCCTGTCACCCCTGCTCTTCCCCCGACCTCGGCCGGCGGGACCGGTACCTGTTTGAAAACTCCACAGTGGATGGCAAGAGAAAGCGCCCGGCCGGTGCCGTACCACCGCGCCGGCCGGGCTGATCCGGGGCGAGGGAGACGGCTGACCCGCCTGTTTTGGGAACAGGAGACACCGAGTTCGATTCTCGGGTCCCGGACGCATGGGGCGGTAGCTCAGTGGGAAGAGCGCTGATCTGGCAGGTCTGAGGTGAGGGGTTCGAGTCCCCTCCGCTCCACCACACGCACAGGGACCGTTGGAGTAGTGGTTATCTCGCCAGACTCTCGATCTGGAGAAGGCCGGTTCGATTCCGGCACGGTCTACGCACGACAATCGCGGCCATAGCTCAATGGGAGAGCGCCTGGCATCCAACCAGAGGACCGGAGTTCGATTCTCCGTGGCCGCTCGCGGTGTCCCGTCGGGGAATGGTGTAACTGGCAACATGCCCGGCTTTGAACCGGGAGACGGTATCGCTTGTGCTGGTTCGAGTCCAGCTTCCCCGGCGCCCGCTCCGGTAGCCCAATGGCAGGAGGCAGCGCGCTCAAACCGCGCACAGTGTGCGTTCGAGTCGCACCCGGAGCACCCCGCACCAACACCAGCACCAACACCAACACCAACACATACCCGCGGCTGTAGCTCAGTAGGCAGAGCGCGACATTGCCATTGTCGAGGCCCCCGGTTCGAACCCGGGTAGCCGCTCGAAGATGCGAACCCCACCAACGACGACGAGAAGAGGAGGCATCCGGTGGACGTCCTGGTCATCAACGCCGATCTCGGCCCGCTCCACCGGGTCAGTGTCCGGCACGCCGTACGGATGCTCGTCCGGCGGGTCGCCGAGATCCACGAGGCCGAACCGGACCGGCTGATCGGGGTCTACCCGATGCCGAAGGTCGTCCGGCTCGTCCGGTACGTCGTCACCCGCTGGCGCTTCACGTCCGGACCGGCCTGGTCCCGCTCGGGTGTCCTCGTGCGGGACGGCCGCCGCTGCGGGTACTGCGGCGGACACGCCACCACCGTCGACCACATCCTGCCCCGCTCGCGCGGCGGCCGGAACACCTGGAACAACACCATCGCATCCTGTGACGGATGCAATCAGCGCAAGGCAGACCGCACCCCCGCCGAGGCGGGTATGGCACTGCGGTCGGCAGCGTCGGTACCCACGTGGGCCGCGCTGACCCGGCGCTGAGACGCGGCCGGCGGATCTCGCCCCCGCCGGCCGCCTTTCCCGGATCGTCCAACCGGCAGGACGTCTGACTCTGGATCAGAAAATCGAGGTTCGAATCCTTGTTCGGGAGCGCAATGCCCTCGTGGCCCAATCGGCAGAGGCAACGGTTCGAGGGACCGTACGGTGCGCGTTCGAATCGCGCCGAGGGCACGTTCTCCTGGGGTGGGTGCTGGTGCACAGCGTTGCCTTGCAAGCTGCGCGTGCGCGGTTCGATCCCGCGTCACTCCATCCCGCCCGGGTAGCCCAACGGAAGAGGCCGCCGGCTCAGAACCGGTGTGTTGCAGGTTCGACTCCTGCTCCGGGTACGAGCACAACACGGTGTCGTAGCTCAGTAGGTCAGAGCGCCGGACTGTCGATCCGGAGGTCGCGGGTTCGAGCCCCGTCGACGCCGCGCACGGAGGGTTCGCCATTGGCAAGGCAAGCGGGTTGCTAACTCGTCGCGGGTCACACCGCTGCCGGTTCGACTCCGGCACTCTCCTCTCCGTTCCGTCGTGGTGGGAAGTCGAACCCTCCCGACGGACCACGCCCCTGTAGCTCAGTGGACAGAGCGCTTGGCTACGAACCAAGAGGTCGGACGTTCGAACCGTTCCAGGGGCACACATCGGGACGTGGCGCAGCTTGGTAGCGCACCGCACTGGGGGTGCGGGGGTCGTCGGTTCGAATCCGGCCGTCCCGACTCGACACGGTCGCCGCCATGCGGCGACGACGGATATCGTCTCCGCGACGACACCGAAAGGATCCTGGTGCCCAACCCGACTGAACTGCATAAGGTCAACGCCCTCGTCCAGGGCTTCAAGCCGAAGGCCAAGCGCGAGCTCACCGACGCGCATCGGCGTACCCAGAAGGCGCCGCCGCTGTCCGGCATCTCCCGGACGTACCAACCGTTCGCCGACGACGTCCGGGAGCAGTTGCCGCCGGAGTCGACCCGGGTGCAGTACACCGTCAAGGAGGTCCTCGACGAGGTCGCCTCGACGATGGGCCGGCTGTTCGACCTGCAGCTCATGCAGGACTCCGGGAACGCCGAGGCAAAGGCCGACGTGGTGGTGGACGGGCAGTTGCTCGTCGGGGAGGCACCGGTCACCTACCTGCTGTTCCTGGAGAAGCAACTGGTCGACCTGCGGACCTTCGTCGACGGACTGGCCACTCTGGACGCGGCCGAAAAGTGGGACTTCGATCCCGACCGAGGCTGCTACGCCAGCACTCCGAGCCAGACCCAAAAAATGCGCAAGGTGCACCGCAACCACGTCAAGGCCGAGGCGACGGAGAAGCACCCGGCGCAGGTCGAGGTCTACACCGAGGACGTACCTGTGGGCACCTGGACCACCGTGAAGCTGTCCGGCGCCCTGCCGGCGGAGCGGGTCAAGGTGCTGCGTAGCCGGGTCGACAAGCTGCTGGAGGCCGTAAAGGTGGCCCGCGAGGAAGCGAACGGCAGCACCGTCGAGGACCGCGCGATCGGTGACCAGGTGTTCGGCTACCTGTTCGGGTAAGCTTCCAGACGCCCCCTTGGAGCGGGGGTTACGCGCGAAAGCGCGAAGCTGAGACTGACCTGTCAGGCTCACAAGGGTGACGGTTCCAGTGGAGGTTCGAGTCCTCCTCCCGGCACTTCGGGCCGGGATAGCCCAATTGGTAGAGGCAGGCCGTCTCCGGTCAGGCTGAGATTATCGCTCCAGACTCAGCACCCCCACCCATCGCCAGACCTACCGACCACGACAACCTCGTTGAGATGCTGGTTCGAGTCCAGTCTGCCGCTCCAACCTGCGGCGGTAGCTTAATGGCAAAGCGTTGCGACCGAAGACTGATCGTGGAACTTAAACGCCGCTGGCGTGCGAACGGGTGGACCTCAGGGACCCCGGGGCAGGGCATGCCCCGGGGCTCCGCCAATCGGCGGGTTGTGGCTCAGCTTGGTAGAGCACCGCGTTCGGGACGCGGGGGTCGTCGGTTCGAATCCGGCCAACCCGACAATGGAAGGCGCCGCTCAGCGGTGGGCGACCGGTCTTGAAAACCGGGGTGCCGGCAACGGCAGGGGTTCGACTCCTCCGCCTTCCTCTCCACATTTCCCAGCAGCAGGACATCGCGCGCCGCTAGCTCAACGGTAGAGCTACGCACTCTTAATGCGTAGGTTCGGGGTTCGAGTCCCTGGCGGCGTACTCGCGCCGATGGCGCAGTGGTAGCGCGGCGGTCTCATAAGCCGCAGGTCCCGGGTTCCCGGTCCCGCCTCCGTTCCGGTAGCTCAGCCTGGTAGAGCGCCGCGTCGACATCGCGGAAGTCGCTGGTTCGAGTCCAGCCCGGAACACGCATGGCGCCGTAGACGAGTGGCCAGAGTCGCCGGGCTTTCACCCCGGAGTTCGCGGGTTCGAATCCCGTCGGCGCTACAGAATCCCAGCCTCGGCGGCCCGTACGCCGGGGCGACGCCCGGATAGCTCAGCGGCAGCAGCGCCTCGTTTACACCGAGGAGGTCCCTGGTTCGATCCCAGGTCCGGGCACGGTGGCGGAAGCTCAGCCAGGTTGAGCGCCGGAATGTGAATCCGGAGGTCGCGGGTTCGAATCCCGTACGTCACCCCAAGCGCGTCGTGGGCGGCTGGTCGCCCGGCGGCCTGTAAAGCCGTTGCTTCGGCATGCCTGGTTCGAGTCCAGGGACGCGCACCGTGCCCCCGTAGCTCAGCGGAAAGAGCGCGGCGTTCCGAGCGCCGGGGCCGCTGGTTCGATTCCAGCCGGGGGCGCAGCACGACCTCGTCTCGTCCCCGGTGGGGCGGCCCGTCTGCAAAACGGGTGATTCTGTTCGGGTTCGACTCCCGACGAGGTCTCGACCTGCCATCCACTGTGGGCGTCGTGGGCGCGGGCGTCAGGATTCAATCATCCACATGACACTTGTCATCTAGACGATTGAACAACTATCGTCGCGGCATGCCCGAGAGCGAAGATCCCCCGTCCCGGCCGAGGCGACAACCCCGTCGCGCATCCACTCCGGACGAGCGGGGCCGGGCAGCCGAGCAGACTCGCGACCGGATACTCCAGGCTGCGGTACAGGAGTTCGGCGCGAAGGGGTACGCCGGAGCCCGTACGGCGGAGATCGCGGCCCGGGCCGGGGTCAACCAGCAGCTTATTTCGTACTACTTCGGCGGGAAGCGCGGGCTGCTGGACGAGTTGCGGCGCCGCTGGGCGGCCACCGAGGCCTCGGTCCGCCCGGCCGACACCAGCTTCGCGGCCTCGGTGTCGGCCTATCTGGACGCGACGCTGGACCGGCCGGACTGGGCCCGGCTGGTGATCTGGCAGGCGCTCGGCGACGACCGGGGCGACCAGGTCGACCCGGTCGACAGCCAGCGGGCACGGCTCGGACCGGCCCTGGAGCGGCTCCGGCAGCGTCAGCGGAGCGGCGAGGTCACCTCGGCGGTCGACGCCGAGTTCATCCTGCTGCTGACCCACCTGGTGACGTTCGCGCCGGTCGCGATGCCGTCCATCGTCGAGGCGATCTTCAACGTCGACCCGTACTCGCCGGAATACCGGGACCGGTGCCTCGCCCAGTTGCTCACGCTGCTGCACGCGCAGGACGCCGCCGGCACCACCTCGGCCACCGACCCGGACACCACCTCCCCGATCGCCGCGGACGACGCGACCAGAGCGGACGACGCGACCAGAGTGGACGACGCGACCAGAGTGGACGATGAGATCGGAGCAGACGATGAGTAGGACCGTCGTGTTCGACAGTTACGGTGCCGCCGAGGTGCTGCACGTCATCGACGTCGACCCGCCGGAGCCGGGTCCCGGCCAGATCCGCGTCGAGGTCAGGGCCGCCGGGGTGCAGCCGTTCGACGCGCTGTTCCGCAGGGGGGCGGCCCAGCAGTGGCTACCGGCCCGGTTCCCGCAGCGGCTCGGCAACGAGTTCGCGGGCGTCGTCGACGCCGTCGGCTCCGGGGTGGCCACGTTCACCGTCGGTGCCGAGGTGCTCGGCTGGGCCATGCTCACCTCGTACGCCGAGCACGTCGTGGTCGGTGCCGGTGATGTCGTACCGAAGCCGGCGGCGATGCCGTGGACCGAGGCGGGGGTGGTGTCGGCGTCCGGACAGACCGCGTGGAGCGCGTTGCGCCAGTTGCGGATCGACGGCTCCGACACCCTGCTGGTCCACGCGGCGGCCGGTGGTGTCGGCTCCTTCGCCGTACAGCTCGCCAGGGCCCGGGGTGCCGTTGTCATCGGTACCGCCAGCGAGCGCAACCATGGCTACCTCCGCACTCTCGGCGCGATCCCGGTCGCGTACGGGGACGGCCTCGTCGACCGGGTCCGGGCCGCCGCGCCGGACGGAGTCGACGTCGCGCTCGACGCCTCCGGCACGGTCGAGGCCCTGCGGGCGTCACTCGACCTCGTCGGCTCCCCCGAACGCGTCGGAACGGTCGCCTTCCAACCCGCCGCCGCCGAGTTGGGCATCCGGCGGCTGAGCACCGAGCGATCCGCCGAGCAGTTGCGCGAACTCACCGGGCTGTACGCGGCCGGAGCACTGCGGGTCACGATCGACCGGGCGTACCCGCTCGCCGAGGCGGCGTCGGCGCACCGCGCGATCGAGACCGGGCACGCCCGGGGCAAGATCGTCCTCGTTCCGTGACCCCGCCGGAACCGGTCTTCACCCCGGGAGAGCTCGACTACCTGGCCGCCCAACCGTTGGGCCGGCTCGCGACCGCCCAACCCGATGGCACACTCCAGATCAGTCCGGTGGCGTTCTACCACCACCCGGACAGGCAGACCATCGACATCGGCGGTCACGGCATGGCCGCCAGCCAGAAGTTCCGGAACGTCCGCGCCAACGGCCGGGTCGCCCTGGTCGTCGACGACGTCGCCTCGGTCCAGCCGTGGCGGGTCCGGTGCCTGGAGATCCGGGGGCGCGGCGAGGCTCTCGTCGATCCGACGGATTCGGCGGCGAGGCTGCCAGGGGCGATCATCCGGATCTACGCCCTGCGCATCATCAGTTGGGGCATCGACCCGCCGGGGCTTGGACGGGGCAGCCGCAACGTCCCGGGACCGCCACCCGGGCGCTGACCGCCGGCCCACGCGACCGGCTGGCGGCAGCCGGGTGGGTCAGCGTCGAGCGGCCGTCGCGGCCCGCCAGGCCCGGATCCCGAGTACGCCGACCGTCGTACCGATCACCAGGGACGCCCCGATCAGCAGGGCGTGTACCCACAGGAAGCTGGTCGGGCTGCCCTGTCCGATCTCGCCGGTCGACCAGGCGCGGGCGTCGTTCCAGATCGCGACCCCGAACCGGGGCCAGATGACCCAGGTCCACACCCCCACCAGGATCAGGAAGCCGGACCAGGCCCGCGTCAACATCATGGCTGGCCAGTATGCCAGTCACCCCGATCGGGTCGAGAGCGACCGGTCACCCCCTGACCGGCCGCTCTCGACCTGACCGGCCCGCCCGGACCGATCTCCCCCCGCCGGACCGCCCCGGCCGATCTCCCCCCGACCGATCGGCCTCCGGCCTGTTCAGCCCGCTCCGCTCAGCTCGGCACCGGTCCGGCCTCGACGGTCGTGGCGAGTCGACGCCGGACGCCCAGCAGTACGAGCCCGCCGAAGACCATCCCGAACGCCACCGTGCCCAGCAGGGCGAACGACTCTCCGGGCAGCAGCCCACCGACCGACCGGGCCACGGTGCCGAGCGCCATGTAGAGCCCGGCCCAGAGCACCGCGCCGACCGCCGCGAACCCGACGAACCGGCGGTACGACATCCGTAGTCCGCCCGCGGCGAGCGGCAGCAGCGCGTTCAGCACCGGCAGGAAGGGCGCCACCATGACCATCCGGCCCCCACCGCTGCCGAGCATCCGTTCTGCGGCCGCCCAGCGTGCCTCCCCGATCCACGCCCCCGTCCGGCTGCGGCGCAACCGCGCACCGAACCGCCGCCCGGCGAAGAAGGTGAGCGACCATCCGCCGAGGCAGCCGCCGATCACCGCGAGGAACGCACTCACGCTCGCCGGCCGCCCGACCCCCACGGCGGCGAGCACCGCGACGTCGCCGGGCACGAGTACGCCCAGCAGCGGAATCGCGTCGAGCATCATGACCACACCGAGCACCGCCAGAAAGACCACCGACGGAAGCTCCCCCACCTGAACCAGCCAGTCAGCCACGTGAAGAACGTTACGGAGGAAACGGGGCGTGGACATCCGGGTCAAGCCCCCGGAAGCGCGGCCGGTAACCCTGACACGATCTCGGGGTATGTCCCCCGCCCGGCGTAGCCCGGAACTACCCCGGTCGCGGTACGCCGGACTCGCCCGGCAACGGTACGACTCGCGACTTCCGGCCGCATTCGGCAGCCCGGGGGGCTACTGTCGGTGCGTGCGGGGCGCGCCGCTTCCCAGACGCGCCGCTAAGGAGACACGTATGGCAACCGGGACCGTGAAGTGGTTCAACTCGGAAAAGGGCTTCGGCTTCATCGAGCAGGATGGTGGGGGGCCGGACGTTTTCGTCCATTACTCGGCGATCTCGTCGTCCGGCTACCGAGAACTCAACGAGGGGCAGAAGGTCGAATTTGACGTGACGCAGGGCGACAAGGGTCCGCAGGCGGCGAACGTCCAGCCGCGCTGACCAACCCGACCCTCCGGCCCTGGACCCATCCGTCAGGTTCGGTCCGGGGCCGGGCGGTCGGGCAGTTCCCGGTGCCGGCGGAGCGGACCGATCAGCAGGATCAACCCGGCCAGCGCCAGGCCACCGGTGATCAACCACATCGCCGGGCGGAGGCCCAGGGCGGTGCCGAGGGTGCCGCCCAGCACGGCACCCAGCGGGATGGTGCCGTAGTTGACGACCTGCATGCTCACGATGGCCCGACCGAGCAATCCGTGCGGCACGTACGCCTGGCGGAAACTGCCCTTGAGCACGTTGCCCACGACGGTGCCGGCGCCGATCACCACTCCGGCGACGACCACGAACGCCAGCCGTATCCCGGGTCCGGCCAGTGGGATCAGCAGTCCGAACGGCGCGGCGCCCAGGTTGCTCACGAGCATCGCCCGGGCGCTGCCGAGTCGCTGGCGCAGCGGTGTGGCGAGGGCGGCGCCGAGGACTCCGCCGAGGCTCATGGCGGCGACCAGGGCCCCGACCGCGCCCGGACTGACCCCGACCTCGCGGACCAGGAAGACCACCAGGATCGCCTGGTATCCGGTCAGCCCGAGGTTGCTGACCGCGCCGAACACGGTCATCACCCGCAGGTAGGGATCGCGGGCCACGAACCGGATGCCCTCGGCGATCTCCCGGCCCAGTCCGGCGGCGGCCCGGTCGACGGCCCGGCGCGGTTCCCGGACCCGGATCGCCAGCAGGCAGGCGGCCGAGCCCAGGAAGCTCGCCACGTCCAGCAGGAGGGCGAGCACCGGGCCGACCGCCGAGGCCAGCAGCCCGGCGGCTCCGGGGCCGGCGACCTGGGCGACCGCCTCGGTGCCCTGCAACTTCGCGTTGCCCTCCGGCAACTCGGACCGGGCCAGTAGCACGGGCAGCCAGACCTGGTACGCGGTCTTGAAGAAGACGCTGACGATGCCGCCGCCGAGCGCCACGGCCAGCAGGTGGCCGATGCTCAGCGCCCCGAGCCAGGCGGCGATCGGCACGCTGAGGAACAGCAGCGCCGCGACCAGGTCGCAGACCAGCATCACCGGCCGGGCCGGCAGCCGGTCGACCCAGGCTCCGGCGGGCAGCCCGACGACCAGCCACGGCAGCCAGGCCGCCGCGGTCAGCAGCGCGACCTGGAACGTGCTGGCGTGCAGCACCGTGACGGCGACCAGCGGCAGCGCCACGCTGGTCACACTGCTGCCGAAGCTGCTCGCGGCCTGGCCGGTCCAGAACAGTCGGAAGTTCCGTCGCCGCAGCAGTCCGCCGGGGCGGCGTGGCGGGCCGGCCCGGGTCAGCGTCGGGGCCGACGTGGGGCTGCTCACGGCCGGGCCGGAATGCCGTAGGCGAAGAGGAACACCGGCTCGCGCCGACGGCCGTCGTCCGGTACCTCGCGGTCGGCCCACCGGGCCAGTACGGCGTTCAGTTCCTCGCTCAGCGCGGCGAGTTCCTCGGGGGTGAGCCGTAGCCACCGGTCGGTGGAGAAGGGGCCGTCCCCCCATGCCTCGTGCACGTCGTCAGCGGCGGCGTGCCAGTCCCGGACCAGGCCGGCGTGCCGGTCGAGGTTGAGCGAGACGGCGGCCTGCTGCACGGCCTGGGCCGCCGGGTCGGCGGCGAAGTCGGAGCTGGACCAGCGCACGCCGGGGGCGACCAGGCGCCACCAGCGTTCGCGGCGGTCCCGGGCCAGTTCGGGCGCTTCCTGGACGAGTTCGGAGGCGGCGAGCACCTTCAGGTGGTGGCTGACGTTGGCCACCGCCTGTTCGGTGCGCTCGGCCAGCATGCTGACGGTCGACGGCCCGTGCACCTTGAGCACGTCCATCAGCCGGCGCCGGAGCGGATGGGACATCGCGGCGAGCACCCGCGAGTCGGTGACCTGACGAACCTGCTTCTCCATGACCTCAGACTGACATGTACAACGATCGTTGCGCAACCGCTCTTGCGCAACAGTTGTTGTGCATCACCCGGAAAGCCCACGATCCACCACCGCCCAAAGGCCATATTTGTGAATACATAGCGACAACCTCACCTGCACACCATGACGTAGCATGGCTCCCGTGGTTCTCCCGGGTGAACGCACCGAGAAGGTCCCGGTGGACGGCGTCGTCATCGACCGCGACAGTCCGATGCCGCTCTACTTCCAGATCGCCCAGCAACTGGAGCAGGCGATCACCAGCGGTGCGCTGCCCGCCGGCTGCCGGCTCGACAACGAGATCGAACTCGCCGACCAGCTCGCGGTCAGCCGACCGACCCTGCGCAAGGCGATCGAGACGCTGGTCCGACAGGGTCTGCTGGTGCGGCGGCGCGGCCTCGGCACCGTGGTGATGGCCCGGCCGGTACGCCGCCCGCTCGCCCTCACCAGCCTCTTCGACGACCTGGCCAGCACCGGCCGGGCACCGACGACCGAGGTTCTCGAGTTCGGACTCGGGCCGGCCGACCACGACGCGGCGGCGGCGCTCGGCATACCCGAGGGCACCGAAGTGATCGTGGTCGAGCGACTGCGCCGTTCCGACGGCGAGCCGCTGGCGCTGATGCGCAACTACCTGCCGCCCGCCCTGGTCAGCGTGGACCGGGAGAGTCTGGGCGAGTACGGGCTCTACCAGTTGCTGCGCCGGCAGGGCGTGACCCTGCACCTGGCCAACCAGCAGGTCTCGGCCCGACCGGCCCGTCCCCGGGAGGCCCGGCTGCTCGGCGTGCCCCGCAACACCACCGTGCTCACCATCCACCGGACCACGTACGACTCGGCCGGCCGCGCCGTCGAGTACGGCGCCCACTGCTACCTCGCGGCGCGCTACTCCGTCGAGATGACCCTGGTGACCCGGTAACCCGGTAACCCGGTACCCGGCGCGCGGATCGCCGTCCGCCGATTTCCGGTCGGCGGGCGCGGCGGTGGATGGCCGGGCGTCGGTTCGGCTGATAGCTGAAGCGCTGGCAACCCGCCCGCGGGCGAATTTAGCGTGATGGCATGGAGAAGCTCGCCGTCGTCGTCGGGGCCACCGGTCAGATCGGCCGGGCCGCCGTCAGGGCCCTGGTCGCCGACGGCTGGCGGGTCCGGGCCGCCGCCCGTGGCCTGCGGGCCGGCGCACCCTGGCCATTGGACTGGGACGTCGAGTTGGTGCCGCTGGACCGCGAGGACGACGCCGGGCTGGCCACCGCGCTCGGCGACGGCTGCGACGTACTGGTGGACACGGTCGCGTACGGCGCCCGGCACGCCCGCCAACTGCTCGGGCTCGCCGACCGGATCGGTTCGGCCGTCGTCGTCTCCAGCGCGGCGGTCTACCTCGACGACGCGGGTCGGGGCTTCGGCACGGAGGGCGTCCGGTTCCCCGTACCGATCGCCGAGACCCAGCGGACCGTCGACCCGTTCGACCCCGACAGCACAGCGGGGAACGAGGCGCCGACCGAGGACACCTACGCGGCCGGGAAGGCGGCCCTGGAGCGCCGACTGCTCGCCGCCGGAGCGGTGCTGCCCACCACGCTGCTCCGGGCCGGCGCCGTACACGGGCCGCACACGGTGCACCCCCGTGAGTGGCACTTCGTCAAGCGCGCCCTGGACAACCGGCCGGTCCGGGTGCTGGCGTACGGCGGCGAGAGCCGCTTCCACCCGGTTTCCACCACGAACCTCGCCGAGTTGATCCGGCTCTCCGCCGCCGAGCCGGGCGCCCGGGTACTCAACGCCGCCGACCCGGAGCCGCCCACCGTACGGGAGATCGGTGCGGCCATCCACGACGTGCTGGGGCACGACGCGGAGGAGGTGCTGATCGACGGACCGTCCCCGGCACCGCCGGTCGGCGAGACGCCGTGGTCGACGCCGAACCCCGTGGTGCTGGATATGAGCCTGGCGGAACGCCAACTCGGCTACCGCCCGGTGACCGGCTATCTCGACTCGTTGCCGGAGACCGTGCGGTGGCTGGTGGACGCGGCGCACGGGCGGGACTGGCGGACCGTCTTCACCGACCTGGCGGAGAACTACCGCACCGACTACTTCGACTACCTCGCCGAGGACGCCTGGTTGCGCCGACGCCACTGACGCCGGGCCGGTCGCCCGCCCCGAACGCCCGGCTCAGGCGGTGGCAGTGGCGCTGGTGCTGGCAGCCAACTTGGCGGCCAGCTCCGCGGCCCGGTCCCCGAAGGCGGCCTTCAGGGCGGTGACGGCGTCGTCCAGGTCCTTCGAGCCCAGCCCGGCGAGCACACCGTCGATGATCTGCTGCTCGTTCACCCAGTCCTTGCCGAGTATGGTCATCTGATTGGCCTTGATCGCGACCAGCATGTCCTCGATCTCGTAGAAGTACTGCCGGAAGTCGGTACGGCCGACGCCGTCCGGCTTCCGCGCACCCTGCCAGAGGATGTAGTTGGTGTCCTTGGCGTACTTGAGCAGCTGCTCCTGCTCCGCATCGGACAGTGCCGGCATGATGTTCTCCCCTCCGGACAAGGTCCCGGCGACGTCGCGTCGGAACTTGTCCATGTTGAAGCTGGGATCGGTCTTGACGCTGGGATGCCCGTAGCCGCCGGGCTGGTGTTCCTTGTGCCCGGCAATCCCCCAGCCGGTACGGCGCTTGATGGCCGCCGCCCCCCGCACGTACGAGTCGTACTGCCGGTCGGTCCACGGCTCGCCCAGGGCGTGCTGCGCCTCGATGCCGATCAGGCCGGAGTTGCCGACCCCCTTGAAGGGCCCGGCCCAGCCGACCCGGACGTGGTTGCACCGGCCGGAGGCGATGACGTGCCAGTGACCCGTACGGGACAGGTAGAGCTGGGCGATCGGCGGTGGCGCGGTCGCGGAGCCGTTGAGCAGGACGTGTATCTCTCCGGCGTCGGTGGAATGCAACGAGCCACGGGTCTCGTGGCAGATGATCCCGTGTGGGTCGAAGGACGTGGACCCCCGGCTGCGCCACCCACCGACCTCGTGCACGGTCAGTCCGGCGGAGCGAAGTACGTCGGCGAGCCAGAGCAGTCTCATCGGTCAGCCCTCCTAACTAGGAGGCAGGGTCTCACTACCGACCGTATCGATGGCATCGACCAGAGTCCAGTCGTAAAACATGCCAATCTGACCAATAAGCAATGGTCAACCTAGGTGCGACCAAGATCCAGCCGGTGGTCTCCGGAGTCCACTCAGAACTGGAGACACTCACACTCCGTCATCAGTGCCCGGACGTTGCGCACGTACTGCGGGTTCGGGATCTTCAGCCCGTCGTCGGTCACCACCGCGCCGGGCCCGAAGTTGTACGCCGAGATCACCGCGTTCAGCAGACAGGAGTTGAGTTCGGTCGTGCAGTCTGCCGCGGAGACCCCGTAGGCGCCGTCGAAGAAGGCGTCGCCGATGTACTTGATCAGCCAGGCCAGGTAGTTGGCGCCGAGCGTGGCGTTGTCCCGATAGGCGTCGATGTCGTACGACTGGTCGAAGCGCTGGTTGACGAAGTCGGCGGTGTCCGGCATCACCTGCATCAGCCCCACCCCGCCGTCACAGGCGATGATGTTGGACTGCCACCCGCTCTCCTGCCAGGCGGTCGCCTTGACCAGGTCGACCGGGACCCGGATGCTCGGTGCCGAACTGGGCCAGTACACTCGCCCCGCCGCCTCGGTCAGCGCCTGCTTCACCTGCGCCCGGCTGGCCTGGGTGCCCTCGTAGCGTGGCTTGGTGCAGCTGGCCGGCGCCTTCGGCGGTGGCGGCGGCAGCTTCGTCTCGGTGGGCGGCTTCGGAGTCTTCCGTGGCCCCGGCTTCCGACTCGGCGTCCGGCTCGGGGTCGCACTCGGCGTCGGACGGACGCCGAGCCCCTGCACCGCCGGGGGTGGGTCGGTGGTCGCCTCCGCCTCCGGAACCGTCTCCGACCCGGACACCTGCTCGACGTCGGTACCCGTCGCCGCCGCACCGTCCCGCCCCGGGCCGCCGTTCGCGCAGCCCGCCACCGTGACAGCCAGCAGCAGCGTCACCAACACCTGTCCGGCTCGTCGCGCCCGCCGAGTCATCCCCGCTCCCCCCACCGTCTCCGGGGCGCACCCTAACAGGCTGAGCGGCGACTCAGGGGGCCTCGGCCGCCGGCTCGACGGAGGCCGCCGGCTCGCCGGAGGTGGCGGGCGCGGCGGGCGGCGCGGGTTCCGCCGGCACGGCACCGCGTACCGCCCGGTCCCGGGTCGCCCAGGCCACCATGAACACCGCCGTCCAGAGCACGCCGAGCAGTATCGAGGTGACCGTCTCGCTGGCCGTACTCCAGCCGACGTAGAGCCGGGCCGCGCCGATGGTCACCACGCCGACCGCCGCCACCGTCCAGGCCGCCACCGCCATCGGCCAGCGGCTCTGCCGGGCCAGCAGCCAGGCCAGCGTGCACAGGCTGGCCGCGACGACCGCGTTCTGCGCCGGAAACAGCGCGACCGGCGTACTCCGGGTGGGTCCGGTCACATCGGTGACCAGGGTCAGCACGACCAGCGGCACGAACGCGCCAACCGTACCCAGCACGCTGACCAGGTCGACCCGCCACGGCCGGGTACGCCAGCCGAGCACCGCGGCGACCAGCGCCACCACCAGGATCAGCACCGGTCCCCGGAGCGCCCCGATCGCGCCGTGCGCCAGCTCGGCGACCCCCTCGGTACGCCGCGACGTGAACCAGTCCGCGATCGCGTGGTCGACCACCGACAACCCGCTCTGCGCCACCACCAGGTCGAGCAGCCAGGCCAGCACGAGCCCGATCACGAACAGCACCGCCAGCCCGGCGACCAGGTTGGTCAGCAGGGTCCAGCCGGGCCCGATGTGCATCGACAACAGGAAGAACAGCACGCCGTACCGCCGGGCCAGCCCGCGTAGCGGGGGTGTCGCGACGGCCCGGGTCAGCAGCGACCTCGCCGGGTCCGGATTGCGCCCCAGCCACCGGCCGACCAGCACGATCGCGACGATGAACAGGATCAACAGCAGTACGGCGCCGGTCGCCTTGCCCAGGTAGTGGGAGACCGTCTCGTACGACTCTCCGGCCAGGTAGCCGGCCAGCACCGACCCGCCGACCCAGCTCACCACCCCGGCCAGGTTCCACGGCGCGAACCGCCGGTACGGCATCCCGGCACTGCCGGCCAGCCGGGGCACCAGGGTCCGGGCGAAGGCCACCCAGCGGGCCACGAAGACCCCGCGCCCACCGAGTCGGGCGAGCATCGCGTCGGCGCGGGCCCAGCGTTGCGCGCCGACCCGGGACCCCCATTTCCCGGCCCGCAACCGTGCACCGTGCCGTCGTCCGCTCCGGAACGCCAGCGCGTCGCCGATCACCGCTGCGAGAATCATCACCACCAGCGCCGGTGCCAACCGCAACATTCCGGTGTACGCCAGGAAGCCGACCAGCAGCAGGGTGGCCTCGGCCGGCATCACCAAACCGACGATCACCGCCGTCTCCGCTGCGACGAGCAGCGCTGCGGCCAGGTACACGAGCACCGGTGGCAACTCCCGCACCACCGTCAACACATCCTGCACGGCGACCCCCCGAACACCCCGGCCAGCATGCCAGGCTGACAGCGGGACCACACACCGATTCCCGTGGAGTACCGGGTTACCTCAGGGGGAACCCGGACGCCGGCCAGGATCGCCGAGGCGAGAGGATGGAGGACATGCAGACCCGCGCCGACCTTCGTAACGTCGCCATCATCGCCCACGTCGACCACGGCAAGACCACGCTGGTCGATGCCATGTTGCGGCAGTCCGGCGCGTTCTCCGCCCGGGCCGAGCCGACCGACCGGGTGATGGACTCCATGGACCTGGAGCGGGAAAAGGGCATCACCATCCTGGCCAAGAACACCGCCGTGCGCTACGTGCCGGCGGACGGTTCCGACCCGGTCACCATCAACATCATCGACACCCCCGGGCACGCCGACTTCGGCGGCGAGGTGGAACGCGGCCTGACCATGGTCGACGGGGTGGTGCTGCTGGTCGACGCCAGCGAGGGCCCGCTGCCGCAGACCCGGTTCGTGCTGCGCAAGGCGCTCCAGGCCCGACTGCCGATCATCCTGGTGATCAACAAGGTGGACCGGCCGGACGCCCGGATCAAGGAAGTGGTCGACGACACGTACGAACTCTTCCTCGACCTCGACGCGGACGCCGACCAGATCGACTTCCCGATCATCTACGCCTGCGCCCGCGACGGCGTCGCCTCGCTCACCCAACCGGCCGACGGCACCGTGCCCGACGACAGCAGCTCGCTGGAGCCGCTGTTCCGGACCCTGCTCGGCACCACCCCGCCGCCCTCCTACGACGAGGGCTTCCCGCTCCAGGCGCACGTCACCAACCTCGACGCCTCGCCGTTCCTCGGCCGGCTGGCGCTGTGCCGGGTCCGGCAGGGCACCATCCGCAAGGGCGAGACGGTGGCCTGGTGCCGCACCGACGGCAACGTCGAGCGGGTCCGGGTCTCCGAACTGCTCATCACGGAGGGTCTGGAGCGCAAGCCGGCCACCTCCGCCGGGCCCGGCGACATCATCGCCGTCGCCGGCATCCCCGAAATCATGATCGGTGAGACCCTGGCCGACCCCGAGGACCCCCGGCCGCTGCCGCTGATCACCGTCGACGAGCCGGCCATCTCGATGACCATCGGCACCAACACCTCGCCGCTGGTCGGCCGGGTCAAGGGCGCCAAGGTCACCGCCCGGTTGGTCAAGGACCGGCTGGAGCGGGAACTGGTCGGCAACGTCTCGCTGCGGGTGCTCCCCACCGACCGGCCGGACGCCTGGGAGGTGCAGGGCCGGGGCGAGCTGGCCCTGGCCATCCTGGTCGAGCAGATGCGCCGCGAGTCGTACGAGCTGACCGTCGGCAAGCCACAGGTGGTGACGAGGGAGATCGACGGAAAGATCTGCGAGCCGGTGGAGCGGCTGACCATCGACGCCCCCGACGAGTACCTCGGCGCCATCACCCAACTGCTGGCCACCCGGAAGGGCCGGATGGAGCAACTGGTCAACCACGGCACCGGCTGGGTCCGGATGGAGTGGCTGGTCCCGGCCCGGGGCCTGATCGGCTTCCGGACCGAGTTCCTCACCGACACCCGGGGCACCGGCATCCTGCACCACGTCTTCGAGTCCTACGAGCCCTGGTTCGGCCAGCTCCGTACCCGGAACACCGGATCGCTGGTGGCCGACCGGTCCGGCGTGGCCACCCCGTTCGCGATGATGAACCTGCAGGAGCGCGGCACCCTCTTCATCGAGCCCACGACCGAGGTCTACGAGGGCATGCTGGTCGGCGAGAACTCCCGGTCCGACGACATGGACGTCAACATCACCAAGGAGAAGAAGCTCACCAACATGCGCTCCTCGACCAGCGACGAGACCGAGAAGCTGATCCCGCCGCGCAAGCTGTCGCTGGAGCAGGCCCTCGAGTTCTGCCGCGAGGACGAGTGCGTGGAGGTCACCCCGACCTCCATCCGACTGCGCAAGGTCATCCTGGACGCGCCGTCCCGGGCCCGGGCCACCGCGCGGCGCAAGCACGCCGGCTGAGTCCGGCCGTACCTGCCGCAGATGACCTGGGACGAACTCGACACCGAGCTGGCCGGTTTTCCCGGCACGGTCTCGGTCTACGCCGGCCGGCTCGGCCGTCCGCCGGCGTACACCCGGCTCCCGGACGCCCGGCACTACGCGGCCAGCACCATGAAGGTGGCGGTGCTGGCCGCCCTGTACCGGGCCGCCGAGGCCGGGAACCTGGACCTGGCCGCGCCGGTGCCGGTGGTCAACGGGTTCACGTCGGCGAAGCCCGGCGCCGGGCGGTTCTCCTGCGCGTCGGACTACGACAACGACGAGGCGGTCTGGGCCCGGCTCGGCGACACCGCGGCACTGCACTGGCTCGCCGAACGGATGATCGTCAGGTCCAGCAATCTGGCCACCAACCTGGTGATCGAGCAGGTCGGGCTGCCCGCCATCGGTGCGGTCTGGGCCGACAGCGGCGCCCGGCACAGCCGTACCGACCGGGGAATCGAGGACTTCGCCGCCCGGGACGCCGGGCTGGACAACGAGGTCACCGCCGCCGACCTCGCCGGGCTGCTCGGCGGGATCGCCCGGTCCCGGCTCGCCGGACCCGCTGCCTGCACCGCCATGCTCGACGTGCTGTTCCGCCAGGAGCGCGGGGAGGACCTGGCCGCCGGGCTTCCGCCGGGCACCCGGATCGCGCACAAGAACGGTTGGGTACGCGGAGTCCGGCACGGTGCCGGCGTGGTGTTCCCGGACGACGCGCCCCCGTACGCCGTGGTGGTCTGCACCACCGCCACCCCGGCCCGGGACGGCGGCGCGGACCCGGGTCGGGACGACGAGGCCTGCCGGCTGATCGCCCGGATCTCGGCGACGGTCTGGGCGGGCCGGCACCGGTTGGGCCCGCTCGGCTGAACTGGGGCTGGATAGGGTGCCCCCATGTCGATCGCCTCGGTACGCACTCACCGGCTCTCCGCTCCGCTGCACACCCCGTTCGTGACCGCACTGCGCCGTACCTCCACAGTAGAGACCCTGGTCGTGGAGGTGGTCGACACCGACGGGCGGTCCGGGTTCGGCGAGGCACCCCAGGTGTGGCAGGTCACCGGCGCCTCCATCGGCGGGGCGCGGGCCTGCGTCGAGGAGATGCTCACGCCCCTGCTCACCGGCCGTGACGCCGACGACCTGGTGGCCCGGTGCGCCGAGGTACGTCGGGCGGTGGTCGGCAACGAGGCGGCCAAGGCAGCGGTGGACACCGCCCTGCACGACCTGGCGGCCCGCCGGCTCGGCGTACCGCTGGTCCGGCTGCTCGGCGGGGTGTCCCGCCGGGTGCCCACCGACGTCACCCTCTCGGCCGGAGACGCCGTCGAACTTGCCGGTGCGGCCAGACAGCGGGTCGCCGAGGGCTTCGACGTGCTCAAGGTGAAGGTCGGCACCGACGCGGCGGGTGACCTGGCCCGGGTCCGGGCGGTACGGGCGGCCGCCGGACCGCAGGCCCGGATCCGGCTCGACGCGAACCAGGGGTGGACGCCCCGGGAGGCGGTCCGGGTGATCCGGGGCATCGAGGACGCCGGGCTCGACGTCGAACTCGTCGAGCAACCGGTGCCGAGTCGGGACATCGCCGGCCTGGCCTGGGTCAGTGACCGGGTCGACCTGCCCATCCTGGCCGACGAGGCGGTGTACGGGGTGCGGGACCTGGTCGAGGTGATCCAGCGCCGTGCCGCGGACATGGTCAACGTCAAGCTGGCCAAGTGCGGCGGGCTCGGTCCGGCACGGACTCTGCTGGAACTGGCGACAGAGCATGGCGTCGGGACCGTGGTCGGGTCGATGATGGAAAGCCAGATCGGGTTGGGCGCGGCGGCCAGCCTGGTCGCGGCGTACGGCACCAGCGCGGTGTCCGATCTGGACGCCGCCTGGTGGCTGGCCTGGTCACCGGTGCAGGGCGGGATCCGTTACGAGGGCCCGAACGTGCTGCTGCCGGACGCACCGGGGCTGGGCATCGCCGGCCTGCACGCCCCGCTGCCACAACAGCGGTGAAGGCAATGTTCAACTAAACGTTGCAGTGCGGCGCTAAGTTTCATATCGTTCGGACGGAGAGCGGTCGAGGACGGGTGGGATCGACATGGTGCTGCGCGCCGGCCAGGAGGCCGTCGTCCGGGTCGCCGTCGCCACCCTCTGGGCACGCCCCGAGGCCGTCCGGCCGGTGGACGCGCCAGCCCTGTCGAGCCGGACCGACATCGCGGGATGGATCTCCGGAATGAGTTCCGACCAACGGGTCGGGGACTGCGTACTCAGCCAACTGCTGCTCGGCGAGCGGGTGCTGATCGAAGAGGTCAGGCCGGACGGCTGGGTCCGGCTCGTCGCGGTGGAGCAGCCGGCGGCCAAACTCGACCCGCGGGGCTACCCCGGCTGGTTGCCGCTCGAACAGCTCGCCGCGCCCGCCGGACCGGACGAGGCGCCCCCCGGCCCGACTCTGGTGGTGGCGGCCACGGTGACCCGGCTACACGCCGCCCCGGCCGGCGCGCTGGTGCTGCCCGGCGTCATCCTGGGCACCCGGCTGACCGGGGCGGGACCGGCCCGGAACGGCTGGCGCCCCGTCCGGGTGCCCGGCCACGAACAGCCGCTGTGGGTGACCGAGGGACATCTGGCGCCCGCGCCGACCCGCCTGCCGAGCGCGGTGGAGGTGCTCACGGTGGCCTGCCGGCTGCGCGACGTCGTCTACGTCTGGGGTGGCGTCTCGGCGTACGGCATCGACTGCTCCGGACTGGTGCACCTGGCCTGGCGTCGGTTCGGGGTCCGGCTGCCCCGGGACGCCGACGACCAGGCGGCGGCGACCACGCCGGTGCCGCTCGGCGCCGAGTGCCCCGGCGACCTCTACTTCTTCGCCCGGCCCGGCCGGCGGGTCCACCACATCGGGATCGTCACCGCCCGGCCCGGCCCGCAGGGCGCCCGGCGCATGCTGCACGCCTGCTACACGAAGCGGCGGGTGCTGGAGGAACCGATGCCCGCCGACCGGACCGCGACCCTGGTCGGCGCGCATCGGGTTGCCCTCTGAGCCGCTCCGGCGGTCAGCCGACCGGCACCTGCTCCTCCGCCCGGCGGTCCCGGCTCGACTTGATCAGACTGGCCACGGTCGCGATCGCCAGGGTGCCCAGGATGATGGTGAGCGAGAGCCAGATCGGGATGTGCGGCGCCCAACCGATCGGCTCGCCGCCGTTGAGGAACCCGAGGTTGTTGCCCGCGAGCGCCTCCAGCACCAACTTGACGCCGATGAAGCCGAGCACCACCGCGAGACCGATGTTGAGGTAGACCAGCCGGTCCAGCAGGCCCCCGAGCAGGAAGTAGAGCTGCCGCAGCCCCATCAGCGCGAAGACGTTGGCGGTGAAGACCAGGTACGGCTCCTGGGTGATCCCGAAGATCGCCGGGATCGAGTCCAGCGCGAAGACGAGGTCGGTGGTGCCGATCGCGATCAGCACGATCAGCATCGGGGTGAAGAGCCGCCGACCGTTCTCCTGGACCGTCAGGCGGGTGCCGGAGAAGTCCCGGGAGACCGGCAGGGCCCGGCGGCTCCACCGGATCAGCGCGTTCTCCTTGAAGTCCTCCTCGTTCGGCTCGCCCTGCCGGAAGAAGTTGATCGCCGTGTAGATCAGGAAGGCGCCGAAGATGTAGAACACCCAGGAGAACTGGGCCAGCAGGGCGGCTCCGGCGGCGATGAAACCACCCCGCAGGACCAGGGCCAGCACGATGCCGATCATCAGCACCTTCTGCTGGTACTGCCGGGGCACCCCGAACCGGGCCATGATGATCACGAAGACGAAGAGGTTGTCCACCGAGAGGCTGTACTCGGTGAGCCAGCCGGTATAGAACTCCCCGGCGATGGTGAAGTCGTTGGTCAGGGCCAGACCGACCCCGAAGATCAGCGCAAGACCGACGTAGAAGGCGACCCAGAGACCCGATTCGCGCAGGCTCGGCTCGTGGGGTCGACGGCCGATGACGACGAGATCGAGTATCAGGACCGCCGTCAGCACGACAAGCGAGATGGCCCATACCCAGGCGGACACGTTCAAGACACTCCTCCGGCAGACACGCGGCACCGCCGGTCGGCACGTGGGTCACGTGCGTCAGGCGGTGTAAACGGTGGTGACTGTCGGAGGTCTCTTCCGCCACCGCCGCACGGACCGCGCGGCGACAACCTACGGTGCCGGGTCGTCGTGCCGGCTGTTGACCGACCGACGACCGTGTTGACGACACCGTCGCGAAGGAATACTCCCCTCCTACAGGGCCATTGTTCACCATTCCCCGTCGGTTGCGCATCTCCCCTAGCTTCGTGTGCTAGCCGGCACCCTCGGTAATCATCCTAGGACCCTAGGTGTCAGCCCCGGGCGACATCGGGGCGGACAGGGACCAACCCGCCGCCAACAGCGCGTCGCAGGCCCGGACCGCGGCGCGGAGCCGCTCCGGATGTGGCCCGGTGAGTTCAATCACTGGTACGCCGGAATCGGCCAGTACCTCCCGGAACCGACCGGTCATCCATTCCCGTAGATGCTCGCCGTCGCGGAGCCCGTCGTCGTGGAACGGCACCCCGCGATGGTCCGTCAGCAGGTACAGGTCGGGCCTCCGGGCCGCGGCCCGGACCTGCGGCGACGCCGACCCGAGATAGCGCTCCTCCCAGACCGCGGTGGCCCGGGCGTCGGTGTCGCAGAACAGCAGTGGCCCGCTCCGGCGTGCCGCGGCGTCCTCCGCCGCCCGCTGCTCGCGGACCACCGACAGGAAGTCGGCCCGGTCCCATTCGACGTCGAAGACCGTCGCCTCCGGCTTGACCTGACGCAACCGGGCCAACTTGTCGGCGGTGAGTTCCCGGCCGTACTCCGGCACCCAGGCCGTCCGGTAGTGCCCGGCCAACGCCTCGGCGATCGTGGTGGTCCCGGTCGACTCGGCCCCGACCACGACGACCCGGCGGACGAACCAGGCCCGCACCGGCGGACCGAGCAGCTCCCAGTGCGCCACCGGATCGGCCCGGACCGCGCTGCCGGAGACGGGCACGGCCGCCCGGTCCGGGTCGACCAGGACGTTGACCGCATCGAACCGGCGAGCCAGTTCGGCACCGTACGCCTCCGAGGAGAAGACCGCGTCCACCCGAATCCCGCCGACGGCCTCCCGGAACACCGCGCAGTGCGCCTCCCACGCCGCCGGATCGGCATAGTCCACCGGATGGTCGTCGTACCGGCCCACGAACCGGACGTGCGGGTCGGCGGCGTGCGTCTCGCGTAGCCAGTCCAGCCGCGACCCGAGCGGAATCGACTCCCGCCGGGACGGCGCGACCACCACCGTGACGGCGGCGCACCGCCGGGCCGCCGCCGCGATCAGTGCGTGGTGCCCGGCATGCGGCGGATAGAACTTGCCGACCACCAGCCCGTGCCCGAACCGGGTACTCACGTCGTGGCGGGCGCCGGACCAGGAGCCACCGGCCGCGCCGCGGTGAGCCGGCGCAGGTCGGCCTGCCAGTTACGCAACCCGAACACGCAGAGTGCGAGGAAGACCAGGTACAGGCCGGCGGTGAGGTACAGCCCCTTGTACGCGTAGAGCGGGATGTAGATCAGGTCGGCGGCGATCCAGATCCACCAGCTCTCCACCCGCTTCCGGCACTGGCCGTACGTCGCCATCAGGGACAGTGCGGTGGTCACCGCGTCCGGCAACGGCACTGTCGAGTCGGTGGCCCGGTCCAGGAACAGCCACAGCAGCAGCGTCAGCACGGCACCGGAACTGGCCAGCACCATCCACTCCCGGGCACCGGTCCGGCTGACCACCAGCCGGCTCCGCTCGGCACCACCGAACAGCCACGCCCACCAGCCGTACAGTCCGAGCGCGACGTAGACGACCTGTAGGCCGGCATCGGCGTACAGGCCGGCCGTCCAGAACAGCAGCATCAGCAGCAGTACGTTGGCGATGCCGATCGGCCAGTTCCACATCCGCTGCCGGGCCAGCAGCCAGACGTTGAGCACGCCGGTCGCGAAGCCGAGCAGTTCGGCCCGGCTGGTGGGCGTGTCCGCCACGGTGAACGCCGTACCGGTAAGCCAGTCGAGCATGCCGCACCTCCCGCGCAAGATCCCCCTGGAGGTCCTACGGTAGGGACCGTCTGCCGGGACGGGTAGACCCCCGATCGACCCGCCGGACCAGCCCGTGCCAAGATCCGGGCATGGTGCTGGAGGTTGCGCTGATCGACGTGCTCGCCGGTCAGGAGGACGCGTTCGCGCAGGCGTACGCCAAGGGTCATCCGGTGCTGGCCGGTACACCCGGTTGCCGCTCGGTACGGATGACCCGTGGCATCGAGTCGCCGTCACGGTTCGTGCTGCTGGTCGAGTGGGACTCGGTCGCGGCCCACCTGGAGAACTTCCGGGAGACCGAGCGGTTCACCACCTGGCGCTCGCTGATCGGCCCGTACTTCGCGGCACCGCCGGTGGTCGAGCACTTCACGGACGTCGCACCGCCGGCCTGACCGCCACCGCGGCGGCCGGTACGCCCCAGCCCGGATCGGCGGGGACCCGCTCCAGTACCCCGCCGGCGAAGACGTCGTACAGCGGCAGGGTCTTCAGGTGGACGTACCCGATGTGGCAGTCGCAGGCCGCGTTCGGACACGGACGGGGCCGCAGCGCGGCGCGGTACGACCCGTCGTAGAGGTTGCCCAACGGGGTGTCCACGAAGTGGCACCGCCGCACGCTGCCGTCCCCACGCACCGAGATCACCGTCTCCCCGGCCCGGCACGGCGCCCCGGCCGACGGATGGGGTCGCACGCTGTACCCGAACAGCGGGTCGACGGCCGACCAGTCGGTCTCCTGCTCGGCGGTGTAGTGCTGCCCCTGCGCCGCGTTCACCCAGAGGTAGACGTCGGCGGGCAACGCGTCCCGCAGCGCCCGCGCCTCGGCCAGGTGCGTCGGCAGCCCGACCACGCCGACCGAGAACCGCACCCCCAGTTCGACCAACCGGTCGCAGCGGCGCAGGAACGTCTCCCGGCCCACCTGGCCGGGGTGGAAGGTGGCCCAGAGCGCGACGGTCCGGCGGTCGGCGTCGTCCAGCCAGTCCAGCCGGCAGGCCAGGTTGGTCTGGATCGCCACCCGGTCCAGGTGCGCCAGGTGGGAGAGCCGGACCAGCGCGTCCCGGTACCAGGACCGGGTGAGTCCCTCGCCCCACGGGGTGAACAGCACCGAGAGCCGGTCGGCGTCCGGGTTGCGGGTCGCCCAGTCGACGAACCGGCCCAGCGCGGCCCGGTCGGCGTCCAACTCGGCGCGGCTGTCCCGCCGCTTGGCGAACGGACAGTACGGACAGTCGTAGTTGCAGCTCGCCAACGGTCCCCGGTACAGCACGGAGAGGTTCATCGGAGCGGGTACCCGGCCATCGCCCGGCGTACCGGGGCGGAGACCAGCCAGGGGCCGATCGCGTCGGCACGCTCCAGCCCGGCGTCGGACAGCGCGGTCCGGTCGCCCGCCGAGCCCAGCCAGCCCCGGTCGGCGAGCACGTCGAGCTGTGGAAAGTCGTCGTCGACGGGCTGGCCGAACCGGTCCCGGTACGCCGCCGGATCGAACCCGTCCGCGCGGAGCAGCGACTTGACCAGCCACCGTCGGCGCTGCTCCACCGGATCCAGCCGGAAGCCGACCTCGGCGACGTCGAAGTCGGCTTCCGGCCGACGCAGATAGTCGTCGATGATGGTCCGGACGTGCCGGACCCCGACCGCGTAGTCGAACGAGTAGTGCAGGTCGGTGGTGTACGAGCGGGCACCACAGCCGAGCCCGACCATGCCGTCGTCCTGGCAGCAGTAGACCGGCCCCCTCGCCTCCGGGTCGTGCTCGGGCGCCAGGTCGGCGCGGCGGAAGTGACGCAGCGAGAGTTGCCGGTAGCCGGCGGCCCGCAGGGTGTCCCGGCCCTGCCGGTAGAGCGTGAGCCGCTGCGCGTCCCAGCTCGGGTCGGCGGTGTCCCCGCCGTCGGGCCCGGCTCCGTGCACCGGGCCGGACCCGCCGATGTCTACTGTGGATGTCCGTCGGCCGAGGCCGGTGAGCGGTCGGACGTAGAGCGGGTAGAGGAACACCTCCTCCGGCCGCCAGTGCAGGGCGCAGGAGAGCGACTCGGCCCAGGTCCGTTCGGTCTGCCCGGGGATGCCGTAGATCAGGTCGAGGTTCAGCTCCGGGATGCCACAGCTCCGGATGGTGGCCAGGGCACGCTCGACGTCGGTCCGGCGCTGCGGACGGCCGGCCGCCCGCGCCTCGGCGTCGAGGAAACTCTGCACCCCGATGCTGACCCGGGTGACGCCGCGTTCGGCGAGCACCCCGATCCGGTCCGGGGTGGCGGTGCTCGGCGAGGTCTCGACCGCCGTCGGCACCGCGCCGACCCGGGCGCCGAAGCCGGCGAGCAGGTCGAACATCGAGTTCAGCTCGCCCGCCGTCAGGTAGGTCGGGGTACCGCCACCGACGGCCACCCTGGCGAACCCGGCGTCGCCGAGCGCCGCGCGTACCCGCCCGGCCTGCCGACCCAACTGGGCAAGGTAGGCGGTCACCTGCTCGCCGGGCGGATTCGACCGGGTGAACAGGTTGCAGAACCCGCAGCGCATCTCGCAGAACGGCAGGTGCAGATAGAGGAAGAGGGCGTCGCGTGGCTCCGCCGCCCAGACCTCACGCAGCGCGGGGCGCGGACGCAACGGCCGGTACGCCGTCTTGTGCGGGTACGCGTACAGGTAGCCCTGGTACGGCGAGCCATCGAGCGGGTTCACCCCGGCACTCCCCGCCCGGCCGGATCACCCGACTCGGGCCAGTCCCCCGGCTTGCCCCAGTCACCGGGGTCGAGCACGAACTGCCCGTACGGCACCGTCCACACCACCTCGTGGCCGAGCCGGTGCCCGCTGTGCCCCTCCTCGCCGTACGCCGTGCCGTGGTCGGCGCAGAGCAGCACCAGGCACGGCCGGTCCCGGGAGGTGACGAGGGCGAAGAGCCGACCGATGTGCCGGTCGACGTACTCCAGCGCGGCGGCGTGGCTGTCCCGGCTGTCCCGGTCGGCGCCCGGCAGGTAGTGGCGGTTCGGCTGGTGGATCGCGGCGACGTTGACGAACAGGAACAGCGGCTTCTCCTCCGGCACCGTCGGCAGCACGGCGGCGATCCGGTCGAGCTGCGCCTCGAAGCAACGCGGCGCGGAGACGCCGAACTCGGCTTCCCAGTGCGCCTCGGCGAACAGCCCCGGCAGTACGCCGCCCAGCGGTGACTTGCCGTTGAAGAAGCCGACCCCGCCGACGCAGACGGTGTGGTAGCCGGCGTCGGCCAGCGCGCGGACCACGTCCGGGGCGTCGAAGGTCCAGGTCTGCTCGCCGGTCGTCTCGCTGCCCGGGAACGCCGCCGCGAAGAGCCGGGGATGTGGACCGGGAGTGGTCGGGGTGGGCAGGAAGCCGGCGAAGAACGCCTGGTGTGCCGCGTAGGTGAAGCTGGCCGGACTGTGCCGACGCTCCCACACCCCGTCCGGCAACGCCCGCGCCAGGTTCGGCGTACGCCCGGCGGCGGCCAGCTCGGCCGCCACGTCGTAGCGGAGCGTGTCGAGGGTGACGAACAACAGGTCATGGGTGCCGATCAGGTCTTTCATGCTGCCCTCCCGGCCGACGTCCCGGCCCGCCACCGGTCGAACCGACCGGACCTCAGCGCATGCAGTTCGGCCGCGTAGCTGTCCCGGCCCGCCGGGTCGAACACTCCGGGGAGGAGGTCCCCGAACGCGTTCACCTCGGCGACCGCATGCCGCCGCCAGTCGGTGCCGACCAACAGGTCCACCCCGACGTGCAGGCTGGTGGAGAAGCATGCGGCGGCCCGTACGCAGCTGTGCAGCGCCGCCGCGTACGCCCGTTCGCCCATTGCCGTACGCACCGCGCCGAGATCCCCCCGGGCGTTGCCCAGGTGCAGGTTGGTCAGCGGACCGGGGCTGGACCGGACCACGACATGCTCTGGCCGCCCGGCGACGACCAGCACCCGCAGGTCGATCGTCGCGTCGTCCAGCCCCGCCTTGGGGAACCAGCGCTCGACGTGCAGCCCGTCCGGGGCGAGCCGGTCCACGATGGTCGCGACCTCCCGCTCCCCGGTGTAGTCCCGGACCCGCAGCGAGTTGAACAACCGGCCGTCGGCGGCGAGTTCGACCGAGGTGGTGGCCCGGATCCGGCCGGGTGCCACCTGGAGGGCGAGCACCCCGGAGGCCGACGAGCCGTGCGCGGGCTTGACGAAGACCCGGTGCCAGCCGGCGGCCCGCATCGCCGCCCGCAGCTCGCCGTAATCGCCGAGGCCGCCCGGCCGAGGCAGTGCCGGCGGCACGGGAACTCCGGCGGCGGTCAGCCGGGCGTGACAGGTGCGTTTGTCGAACATCCCGAGAACGTCGGACGGCGGGTTGAGCAGGGTCGCTCCGGCGGCGTGGGCGGCCTCGTCGAGCCGATCCAGGGCGGCGCGCAGGCCGGCGTACCAGGGTGCGAGTCCGATGATCTCGCCGTGCTCGGCCGGTCGGCCGGCACCCCGCAGCAGCCGGTCGACCTCCGCGTCCTCGCCCGGTGAGTCGATCCGGACCATGGCCTGCCGTGGCAGTCGGACCGGGGCGGCCACCAACCGCCGCCACGGCAGCACCGTGGTCGGCACGCCGGCCTCGGCAGCGGCGGTCCGGAACAGCGTCACCCGCCGGTTGTCCGGGTTGCCGACGACCACCAGCGGCGCCCTGCCAGTCATCCGTCGATCATGCCAGTCACTCGTCGACGGCCACGTACCGGTCGCCGTGCCCGTCGGGCACCTCGGCCTCGGCCAGGCTGACCTCGACGCCGGGCAGCTCCGCGACCAGCCGCGCCGCCAACTCCCGCCCGATGTAGTGATGCCGCAGGTCGAGCCGATCCAGATGGGTCAACGGCTGCCCCGCCAACAACGCCGCGGCCCCCTCGTCGCCCAGAGTCCCCAACGACAGATCCAGCCGCCGCAACCGCGCCACCACCGGCGCACCCGCCAACGCCCCCGCAACCCGATCGGCGATCTCCGCGTTCCGCAGACCCAACGACACCAACGCCGGCAACCGCCCGCCATCCAGCACCGGCGCCAGATCCTCCACCGAGGCGTCGCCACCCCACCGATCGGTGCCGAGCCACAGCTCCAGATGCTCCAGCGCCGGCAGGTCGCACTCGCCCACCGCCCGGACCACGGCGGCCGACAGCCCCGCGGACTCGACAACCAGCTCGCGCAGCGCGGTGTGCCGGATCGGCGAGAGTTCCAGGCCGGTGCCGTGCTCGGAGTTCGTGTCGCCGCTGCGGATCCGCAGGACCTCCAGCTTCGGGTACGCGGCCAGCAGTGGCGTGACGTCCCCCTGGCAGATCCACGACAGCTCGCACTCCTCGGCGGGAACGTCACCGAGGAAGAGCGCGCGCAGCCCGGTCAGACGGGAGGCGGCGGCGCAGAGCTGGTCGATCGGTGCGGCGTTCATGGCGGAGTAGCCCCACTGCCCGATCACCAGGGCCCGGACGCCGGCCGGGTTGACGAGGTCGAGGAACTGTTCGAACGCGCTCTGGAAGGCCGGCGAGGGTCCGTAGTCCCAGTTGTCGTCGTCCTCCCACGCCTCGATCCGCCAGGCCACTGACCGGGGGTTGAGCGGCAGCCCCGCCTCGGGAACCAGCACCGGCGGATCGTCCGACCAGTGCTGGGTCAGCCCGAACACGGGCAGTCCGGCGAACTCGCGTGCGTGCCGGTGGAAACTGGTCCTCACTCGGCCACCGCGATGTACCGGGCACCGTTCCGGCCGGCCTTCCTGGCGTCGACCAGGTCGCCGCCCTCCGGGCTGTCGCGCAGTCGAAGCCGCCGGGCGACCGCATCCGACGCCACGCCCGCCGGTCGGTCGGGATCGACGTCCACCACCGGCAGGCCGGCGAACTCGGTGATGTGCGAATTGATCGTCATCTGTGCGACTCCGAAGCACTCGAGGGCGGCAAAACCCTAACAAGTCACACCGACATCCCACCGCCCGCCGCGACGGCATCCATACCACTGTGGACACTCCTGGCTCTGAACACCGGTACGGCGCCGCAACGGGCCCGCCCGACCCGGAACCGGGTGGCCAGGAGCCGGCCGATCCGGTTGACTCGGCACATGGATGAACGGGTAGCCCTCGTCACCGGGGTCAGCCGACGAATCGGCATCGGCGCGGCGGTGGCCCGCCGGTTCGCCGCCGCCGGCTACCGCCTACAGCTCACCGGCCTGCCCGGATACGACGACGCGCAGCCCTACGGCGGCGACCCCGACGGCGTACCCGCACTGCTGGCCGAACTGCACGGGGTGACCGGCGATCCCGACGCGGTCCGCTACCGGGCCGTCGACCTGACCTCCCCGGCCGCACCCGCCGAACTGATCGAGACGGCGGTACGCACGCACGACCGGCTGGACGTCGTGGTCGCGGCACACGCCTACTCGACGCACACCCCGCTGAACGGGCTCGACGCCGCCGAGATCGACCGGCACCTGATCGTCAACGTCCGGGCCACCCTGCTGCTGGCCGAGGCGTTCGCGGCGGCGTTCGACGCCGGCTCCGGCGGCCGGCTGGTGCTGTTCACCAGCGGTCAACGGCTCGGTCCGATGCCGGGCGAACTGGCGTACGCGGCCAGCAAGGCCGGCGTGGAGAACCTCACCCGGCAGTTGAGCCCCCTGCTCATGCCGAAGGGCATCACGGTGAACTGCATCAACCCCGGGCCGACCGACACCGGCTACGCGTCACCGGAGACCCTGGCCGTGGTCGGGCGGATGTTTCCGGGCGGCGAGTGGGGCCGCCCGGACGACGCGGCCCGGCTGATCGAGTGGCTCTGCTCACCCGACGGACGGTGGCTCACCGGACAGGTGATCGACTCCGAGGGCGGCTTCGACCGGTACGCCTGAACCGGGCCGGGGTCACTTCATCCCGGCCGCGTCCATCCCGCGCAGTTCCTTCTTCAGCTCGGCGGCCTCGTCCCGGATCCGGGCGGCGAGTTCGAACTGCAACTCCCGGGCCGCGGCGAGCATCTGGTCGTTCAACTCCTGAATGAGCTGGGCCAACTCGGCACGGGCCATCCCCTCCCGGGCCGGCGCCGTCCCGACCCGGCCTCGGCTGCGGGTCTCCGGCGCCTTGCCCCGGGACATCTGCCGCACCCCGCCGCCGACCCGGGTGGCGGTGCTCTCGTTCTCCTCGGCCTCCCGGTAGATGTCGTCCAGGATGTCGTGGATCTTCTTCCGCAGCGGCTCGGGACTGATCCCGTTCGCCTCGTTGTGCGCCACCTGCTTGGCCCGGCGGCGGTTCGTCTCGTCGATCGCGGCAGCCATCGACGGGGTCATCTTGTCGGCGTACATGTGCACCTGGCCCGAGACGTTACGGGCGGCCCGGCCGATGGTCTGGATCAACGATCGGCCGCTGCGCAGGAAGCCCTCCTTGTCGGCGTCGAGGATCGCGACCAGCGACACCTCGGGCAGGTCCAGACCCTCCCGCAGCAGGTTGATCCCGACGAGTACGTCGTAGTCGCCCTTGCGCAGCTCGCGCAGCAGCTCGACCCGGCGCAGCGTGTCGACCTCGGAGTGCAGGTACCGGACCCGGATGCCGTGCTCCAGCAGGTAGTCGGAGAGGTCCTCGGCCATCTTCTTGGTCAGCGTGGTGACCAGCACCCGCTCGTCCCGCTCGGTACGCAGTTTGATCTCGTGCATCAGGTCGTCGATCTGCCCCTTGGTGGGCTTGACGATCACCTCGGGGTCGATCAGGCCGGTCGGCCGGATCACCTGCTCGACCACCTCGCCCTGGGCCTGCTCCAGCTCCCACGGCCCCGGGGTGGCGGAGAGGAAGACCATCTGGCCGACCCGGTCCAGGACCTCGTCGAACCGCAGCGGGCGGTTGTCGGCCGCGCTGGGCAGCCGGAAGCCGTGGTCGATCAGCATCCGCTTGCGGGAGGCGTCGCCCTCGTACATCGCGCCGATCTGCGGGATCGTCACGTGCGACTCGTCGATCACGGTCAGGAAGTCGTCCGGGAAGTAGTCGAGCAGACAGTGCGGGGCACTGCCCGGCGAGCGGCCGTCGATGTGCATCGAGTAGTTCTCGATGCCGGAGCAGAAGCCGACCTGGCGCATCATCTCGATGTCGTAGCTGGTCCGCATCCGCAGCCGCTGCGCCTCCAGCAGCTTGCCCTGGCGCTCCAACTCGGCCAGCCGCTCGGCCAGCTCGGCCTCGATGCCGGCCAGCGCCCGCTCCATCCGCTCCGGCCCGGCGGTGTAGTGGGTGGCGGGGAAGATCAGCAGGTGGTCCACCTCACGGACCACCTCACCGGTCAGCGGGTGCAGGTAGTAGAGCTTCTCCACCTCGTCGCCGAAGAACTCGATCCGCAGCGCCAGTTCCTCGTACGCCGGGATGATCTCCAGGGTGTCGCCCCGGACCCGGAACGTGCCCCGATTGAACGCCATGTCGTTGCGGGTGTACTGGATGTCGACCAGCCGGCGGAGCAGCTTGTCCCGTTCGACCTCCTGGCCGGTCCTGATCCGGACCGAGCGGTCGAGGTATTCCTGCGGGGTGCCCAGGCCGTAGATCGCGGAGACCGTGGCCACCACGATCACGTCCCGACGGGTCAGCAGGGACATCGTGGTGGCGTGCCGCAGCCGCTCGACCTCCTCGTTGATCGAGGAGTCCTTCTCGATGTAGGTGTCGCTCTGCGGGATGTACGCCTCGGGCTGGTAGTAGTCGTAGTACGAGACGAAGTATTCGACCGCGTTGTGCGGCATCAGCTCGCTGAACTCCTTGGCGAGCTGGGCGCAGAGGGTCTTGTTGGGCGCCAGCACCAGGGTCGGCCGCTGTAGCCGCTCGATCAACCAGGCCGTGGTCGCACTCTTACCCGTGCCGGTGGCGCCGAGCAGCACCGAGTTCCGGTCGCCGCGCCGCACCCTGCGCTCAAGATCGTCGATGGCAGTCGGCTGGTCGCCGGAGGGAACAAACTCGCTGACCACCTCGAAGCGGCCGTCAAGTCGTGGAATGTCGAGCGCCATGACCTCAACCGTACGCCGACGGTGTGACAAGCCGCCGGGGCGACGGTGGGTACACGATCGGCTTCGATATCGTCATTGTGTGTCAAAGATCACCGCGATACCGTTCTAGGGTAGGCCGCTCGCGGCGGCCGACCGGGTAAGCGACGAAGCCGCCACACCGGTATCGTCGCACCCGGCGCAGAGGTTGCAGCCCCGGCGCAGGCCGGCGTGCGCACCTGATGCGGTCGCGCGAGAGCGCAGACCGGCCGCCGCGAGCGCCCCTTCGTCCGGAAAGGCCCTCAGGAGCCCGCTCGCCGTCAGGGGTCCGCTCGCCGTCAGGGGTCCGCTCAGGGCCGCCAGTCGCTCGCTGCCGCCCACTCCTCCGCGCGCCGGTGTTCCAGGTCGAACCACGGCTCCTTGGCGCCGGAGTACGCGTCGAGGTCCGGACCGATCTCCGCCAGCGCCCGCTTGACGGCCAGGTAACCCGCCCGCTGCTCCGGGTCGGCCCGCAGGTGGTCCCGCATCAGCAGGGCATACCGCCAGCCGGGCGAGCCCGTCACCCGGACGTGCAGGTTCACGAGCCGGCCCGGGTCGGCACCGCCGTGCAGCCGCTTCTCCCACCGGTCCCCGCCGTCCGGGTAGCGGGGCTGGTCCCACCACTGCCCCGGACACCGGGGAAATCCCGCGTCGGCCAGCCGTTCGGCGAGCGCGTCGGCCTCCGCCAGGGCGGCCACGCCGAGCTGGATGTCGATGACGTCCTTGGCGGCCAGCCCGGGAACCGCCGTCGAGCCGATGTGATCGACCCGCGCCTCCACGGGGCGTACCGCGTGCCGGATCCGCGCCGCCAGCCGGGCGAACTCGCCCGCCCAGTTCGGGTCGGGCTCGACCAGCCGGACCTCGTCGGCCCGTACCGGCCGGCGCGCCCGGACGTTCCGCTCGTACGGCAGCAGCCGGTCGTGCCAGAGCGCGTCCACCGCGGCGTACAGCTCGGGAAGTTCGCCGTCGTTGTCCAGCAAAACGTCGGCGGCGGCCTCCCGCCGGTCGTCGCCGGCCTGGGCCCCGATCCGCTGCCCCGCCTGCTCCGGGGTCATGCCACGGTCCCGGACGAGTCGGCCGATCCGGGTCCCCTCCGCCGCCCGTACCACCACCACCAGGTGGTACGTCGGGGCGAGCCCCACCTCGACCAGCAGCGGTACGTCGTTGACCACGATCGCGTCCGGGGCCGCCTCCGCGACGAGTTGTGCGGTGCGGGCGCGTACCCGGGGGTGGATGATCTCCTCCAGTCGAGCTCGCGCCGCCGGGTCGGCGAAGACGACCTCACCGAGTGCCGCCCGGTCCAGGCTGCCGTCGTCGCGGCACACCCGGGCGCCGAAGGCGGCCACCACCTCCCGCAGCCCGTCCGTACCCGGAGCAACCACCTCACGGGAGATCCGGTCGGAATCGATCACGACCGCCCCGAGACTGGCCAGTCGGGCCGCGACGACACTCTTGCCCGATCCGATCCCACCGGTGAGTCCGACCTTCAGCACCGGTCCAGTCAACCCGATCGGCGCCGAGCCGCCAAGATCTCCCGGGGCGGGCGTGTCGCCGGCCGGGTGGCAGCGGCGGAACCGGCGCAGGCAGCCCCGCTCCCCGACCCAGCGGAACCGGCGCAGCAGCCCCGCTCCCCGACCCAGCGGAACCGGCGCAGGCAGCCCCGCTCCCCGACCCAGCGGAACCGGCGCAGCAGCCCCGCTCCCCGACCCGGCGGAGAACGGCGGAGGCCCGCTCCCCGACCCGGCGGAAAACGGCGGAGGCCCGCTCCCCGACCCGGCGGAACCGGGGATGGGGAACGGGCCTCCGTCTTGGGACTACTTGCCTCCGGCGAGCTTCTCGCGCAGCGCCGCGAGCGCCTCGTCGGTGGCCAGCGTGCCGGCCGGCTCCTCGGCCTGGCGGGCCGGAGCGGTGCTGGACGACGTGCCGCCACCGCCACCGGTGGCACCGCCAGCGGCGGGGACGGCCGGGGTCGGGTTGGCCGCAGCCTCGGCGTCGGCAGCGCGGGAGTTCTGCACCTGCTTGGTGTGCGCCTCCCAGCGGGTACGAGCCTCGGCGTACTGGGTCTCCCAGGTCTCCCGCTGCTTGTCGAAGCCTTCCAGCCACTCCCCGGTCTCCGGGTCGAAGCCCTCCGGGTAGATGTAGTTGCCCTCGTTGTCGTAGGTCGCCGTCATGCCGTAGAGGGTCGGGTCGAAGTGCTCCTCGCCCTCGACGAAGCCCTCGTTGGCCTGCTTGAGCGACAGCGAGATCCGCCGACGCTCCAGGTCGATGTCGATGACCTTGACCATGACGTCGGAGCCGACCTGGACAACCTGCTCCGGGATCTCCACGTGCCGCTCGGCGAGCTCGGAGATGTGCACCAGGCCCTCGATGCCGTCGTCAACCCGGACGAACGCCCCGAACGGCACCAGCTTGGTGACCTTACCCGGCACGATCTGCTGGATCGCGTGGGTACGGGCGAACTGCCGCCACGGGTCCTCCTGGGTCGCCTTCAGCGACAGCGAGACCCGCTCACGGTCGAGATCGACGTCCAGCACCTCGACCTCGACCTCCTGGCCGACCTCGACGACCTCGGACGGGTGGTCGATGTGCTTCCAGGAGAGCTCGGAGACGTGCACCAAGCCGTCCACGCCGCCAAGGTCGACGAACGCGCCGAAGTTGACGATCGAGGAGACAACGCCCTTGCGGACCTGCCCCTTCTGCAGCTTGTTGAGGAACTCGGTACGCACCTCGGACTGGGTCTGCTCGAGCCAGGCCCGGCGGGACAGCACCACGTTGTTGCGGTTCTTGTCCAACTCGATGATCTTGGCTTCGAGCTCGCGCCCGACGTACGGCTGGAGGTCCCGCACCCGACGCATCTCCACCAGGGAGGCGGGCAGGAAGCCACGCAGGCCGATGTCCAGGATGAGGCCGCCCTTGACCACCTCGATGACGGAACCGCGGACGACGCCGTCCTCGTCCTTGATCTTCTCGATGGTGCCCCAGGCGCGCTCGTACTGCGCCCGCTTCTTCGAGAGGATCAGGCGCCCCTCTTTGTCCTCCTTCTGGAGGACCAGCGCCTCGATGTGATCACCGACCGACACCACCTCGGCGGGGTCCACGTCGTGCTTGATCGACAACTCGCGCGAGGGGATGACGCCCTCGGTCTTGTAGCCGATGTCGAGCAGGACCTCGTCCCGATCGACCTTGACGACGGTGCCTTCGACAATGTCGCCGTCGTTGAAGTACTTGATGGTCTCGTCGATCGCGGCGAGGAAAGCTTCCTCGGAACCGAGGTCGTCGATGGTGACCCTGTTGGCGCTCGAGGGGGCCTCGATGCTGCTCGTCATGTGGGCGGTTGCTCCGGTCGGATGGATGTCACAGCAGGTTTGTGTCGCGGTGACCCGTTTACGCCCCCGGATCCGCCGCCGGTCACCCCGCCGATCGGTGGTCCCGATCATTGGGTGTAATCCGACGACCGCGGACCTGCTCCCTGCCGAGGCACACGATCCGCGAGCGCATCGAACAGCTTACCGTGCGCATTACCACAGCATGCAAGCCCTCCCAGCACGTGATGAGATCCGCCGTCCACTGCTCGGGAAGAGCTTCCCCGCGACGCTCGAATCCGCCCCGCTTCGACGGGTTCCTGACCTCCTGGTCGGGCCGGCCCACGCGCGACGCGGATCCGCCCAGGGCACTAGCGTGACCACGTGGATGATGACACCCGGATCGACGACGACGCGCCCGGAGTGCTCCGACGGCGGGTCAGCGACCGGGAGAGCCGGTGGGCCAACCGCCGGTGGTGGGATGCCGACGCCGACAACTACCAGGCCGAGCACGGCGGGTTCCTCGGCGAGGTGGACTTCGTGTGGTGCCCGGAGGGGCTGCGCGAGGCCGACGCCCACCTGCTCGGCGAGCTGCGCGACCGCCGGGTGCTCGAACTCGGCTGCGGCGCCGCCGCGGCGGCGCGCTGGCTGGCCACCCGGGGCGCCCATCCGGTCGGGCTGGACCTCTCCGCCGGGATGCTGCGGCACGCCGCGCTCGCCGCCGCCACCTCCGGGGTACGCGTGCCGCTGGTCCAGGCCGACGCCCTGGCGCTGCCGTTCGGGAACGCCACCTTCGACATCGTCTGCACGGCGTTCGGCGCGATCCCGTTCGTGGCGGACTCGGCGGCGGCACTGCGCGAGGTGTTCCGGGTGCTGCGCCCCGGCGGCCGGTGGGTCTTCTCGGTCACCCACCCGATGCGCTGGATCTTCCTCGACGATCCGGGCGAGGGCGGGCTGACGGCCACGCACTCGTACTTCGACCGCCGCCCGTACGTCGAACAGGACGCCGCCGGCGTGCCGAGCTACGTCGAGCAGCACCGCACCCTCGGCGACCGGGTACGCGAGATCGTCGGTGCCGGCTTCGTCCTGCGGGACGTCCTCGAACCGGAGTGGCCCGCCGGACACGAACAGATCTGGGGGCAGTGGAGCCCGCTGCGCGGCCGGCTCTTCCCCGGCACCGCCATCTTCGTCTGCGACAAACCGGACAGCACGTCCGCCTAGCGTCGTTCCGGCTCCGTATGCTGGCCCCGTGAGCGCCGAGCCGATCGCGCAGACCCCCGGGCCGTGGCAGCCGGACCCGATCCGGCAGCGCCAGGCCAGCTACACGCTGGAAGACCTGCTACACCTGCCCCCGGACGCCCCCCGCGTCGAACTCCTCGACGGAGTCATCCACGTGGTCCCCTCCCCCACCCTGGGCCATCAGAACATCTCGGGCCTGCTCTGGAACTGGCTTCGCAGGCACCTGCCCGGCCATCTCCGGGCGGCACAGGCGGTCGGGGTGTCCCTGAGCGCCAACTTCACCCGCGAGCCGGACGTGCTGGTGCACCTGGCCGAGGTCGCGCCGAACCGGTCGTTCCTGCTGCCCCACGAGGTGGTGCTCGCCGTCGAGGTCGTCTCGCCCGGCACCCGGCGTACCGACCGGTTCAGCAAGCCCGCCGAGTACGCCGGCGCGGGCATCCCGGGCTACTGGCGGGTGGAGCAGGACCCGGTCCGGGTGTACGCGTACCGGCTGGCCGATCGGCCAGGCCGCAGCGGCGATCGGGAGTACGAACTACTCGCCGAGACCGCCGACCTGCTGGAGGTGGAGCAGCCGTTCCCGGTCAAACTCCCCATCGCGGAGATCACGCCGTAGCCGAGGCGATTCGGGACGGCCGGCCGGAGCTGTTTTGCCCCGACCCGGTCGGGTAGACGCAGCGCATGGCCGAACGGAGGAAGCTGCACAAGGGCGACCGGGTGAGCTGGCGCAGTCACGGCTCCACCGCGCACGGCACCGTCCAGGAGGAGATCACCGAACGGACGTACGCCGGGAAGCGCACCGTCGCCGCGTCGAAGGAGAATCCGCAGTACCGGGTCCGCACCGACGAGGGGCGGGACGCAGTACACAAGCCGGACGCGCTTCGCGATGAGTAAGCGGAACGACGGCCGCAGCGACCGTGACCCGGTCCGGGAGTTCAAGGACGCGGTCAACATGAACCCGGGCGAACTCGGCAAGTGGCTGGCCACCGACGACTCGAAGTCGGCGGGGCAGCACAAGGGCGGCGGCGAGTCGGTCGGGCACGAGTCGGGCCGGCGGATCATGGACCTGTTGCGCAAGCGGGCGAACCAGTTCACCGAGCGCGACGTGGCACACATGCGCAAGGTCGTCGGGTACGTACGGCGGCACATGGCCCAGCGGCCGTCCGGCGACGTACGCAACACCCGGTGGCGCTACTCCCTGATGAACTGGGGCCACGACCCGCTCAAGGAACCTCTTCCGCCGCCCGGCGGTCCGTCCCGCAAGGCCCTGCAACGGCATCAGGACGCCGAACGGTCGTCGGGGCGGAACCGGCGGCGTTGAGGACCGTGGCCCGACGGCGCCCCCTACCGTAGGGCGTCGGTGGTCGGCCTAGCGTAGGGCGTCAGTGGTCGGCGCTGTTCCAGTCCGAGCCGACGCCGACGGAGACCTCCAGCGGCACCGCCAGCGGGTAGGCGCCGCCCATCTCCCGGCGGACCAACGCCTCAAGCTCGGGCCGTTCGCCGGGGGCCACCTCGAAGACCAGTTCGTCGTGCACCTGGAGGAGCATCCGGGACCGGAGCGCGGAATCGCGTAGCGCGGTGTCGACGTGCAGCATCGCCACCTTGATGATGTCGGCGGCCGAGCCCTGGATCGGCGCGTTGAGCGCCATCCGCTCGGCCATCTCCCGACGCTGCCGGTTGTCGCTGACCAGGTCGGGCAGGTAGCGCCGACGGCCGAGGATGGTCTCGGTGTAGCCGTCCAGCACCGCCTTCTTCACCACCGACTGGAGGTAGTCCCGGACACCGCCGAACCGGGTGAAGTACTCCTCCATCAGGGCCCGCGCCTCGTCGGCACCGATGCCGAGCTGCTGGCCGAGGCCGAATGCGCTCAGCCCGTACGCCAGGCCGTAGTTCATTGCCTTGATCTTGCGCCGATGGTCCGCGGTGACCCCGGTCAGCGGCACACCGAAGACCGACGAGGCGGTGGCGGCGTGGAAGTCGGCTCCGGAGTTGAAGGCCTCGATCAACGCCTCGTCGCCGGAGAGGTGGGCCATGATCCGCATCTCGATCTGGCTGTAGTCGGCGGTGAGCAGGCAGTCGTAGCCCGGCCCCACCACGAAGGCCCGGCGGATCCTCCGGCCCTCCTCGGTACGGATCGGGATGTTCTGCAGGTTGGGGTCGGTCGAGGAGAGCCGGCCGGTCGCCGCCACGGTCTGGTGGAAGGTGGTGTGGATCCGTGCGTCGTCGGAGACCGACTTGAGCAGGCCGTCGACGGTGGACTTGAGCCGGGCCACGTCACGGTGTCGGAGCAGGTGCTCCAGCAGCGGATGCGGTTGCTGCGCGTACAGCCACTGCAGGGCGTCGGCGTCGGTGGTGTAGCCAGTCTTGATCTTCTTGGTCTTGGGCAGGCCGAGCTCGGTGAAGAGGATCTCCTGCAACTGCTTGGGCGAGCCGAGGTTGAACTCCCGGCCGATCACCCCGTACGCCGCCTGGGCCACCGCCTTGACCTCGCCGGCGAAGTGCGCCTCCAGCTCCGACAGGTAGTCGGTGTCGGCGGCGATGCCGATCCGTTCCATCGCGCCGAGCACCTCGACCAGCGGCTGCTCCACCCCGCCGAGCAACCGGGCCGACAACTCGCCGTCCCGGGACAGCTCGGCGTCGATGGCGTCGGCCAGGTCCAGGGTCGCCCGGGCCCGGAGCATCAGGTTCTGCTCGATCTCACCGTCGTTGCCCAACCCGTCGAAGGCGAGCTGGCCGGTTTCCGGCACGTCGATCCGCAGTTCGCGGTGCAGGTAGCGCAGTGCCAGGTCGGTCAGGTCGTAGGACCGCTGGTCGGGCCGGGCGAGGTAGGCGGCGAGCGCGGTGTCCCGGACGACCCCGCGCAGCGTCCAGCCGTGCGCGGCGAACGCCAGCAGCGCCGGCTTGCTGTCGTGCAGCACCTTGGGCCGGTCCGGATCGGCCAGCCAGGCGGCCACCGCCGCCTCGTCGGTCTCGTCCAGGGCGGCCGGGTCGAACCAGGCCGCCTCGCCGGTCGCGGTGGCCAGGGCGATGCCGGTCAACGAACCCGTCCCCCGGCCGAACGTGCCGGCGACGGCGACGCCGGCCGGAACGCCGGAGGGGGCGTGTTCACCCAGCCAGGCCGCCACCTCGCCGCCGGGCAGAACCTTGCCGGCCAGGTCGAAGCCGGCCTCGGCCTCCGGCTGCACCGCGTCCAGGTACTGGTAGAGCCGGTCCCGCAGGATCCGGAACTGCAGGGTGTCGAAGACCTGGTGCACCGCCTCACGGTCCCAGCCCGCCCAGCGGGCGTCCTCGACCCGCAGCGGCAGCTCCAGGTCGGCGACCAGACAGTTGATCTCGTAGTTGCGGATCACGTCGGAGAGCCGCTCCCGCAGGCTCTCCCCCGCCTTGCCCTTGATCTCGTCGGCTCGGGCCACCACGCCCTCGACGCCGCCGTACAGGTTGATCCACTTTGCGGCGGTCTTGGGTCCGACACCCGGCACGCCCGGCAGGTTGTCGCTGCTCTCGCCGACCAGCGCGGCAAGGTCGCGGTAGCGGTCCGGACCGACCCCGTAGCGGTCGCTGATCGCGGCCGGATCCATCCGGGCCAGGTCGGAGACGCCCTTGCGCGGGTAGAGCACGGTGATCCGGTCGTCGACGAGTTGGAAGGCGTCCCGGTCGCCGGTGGAGATCAGCACGTCCATCCCGGCGTCGCGGCCCTGGCAGGCGAGCGTGGCCAGCACGTCGTCGGCCTCGTAGCCCTCCTTCTCCACCACCGGCACCCGGAGCGCGGCCAGCACCTCCTTGACCAGGCTGACCTGGCCGTGGAAGTCGGTCGGCGTCTCCGAGCGACCCGCCTTGTACTCCGCGTACTTCTCGGTCCGGAACGACCGCCGGGAGACGTCGAAGGCCACCACGATGTGCGTCGGCTGCTCGTCACGCAACATGTTGATCAACATGGAGGTGAAGCCGTAGACCGCGTTGGTCGGCTGCCCGGTCGTGGTGGAGAAGTTTTCGACCGGCAGGGCGAAGAACGCCCGATAAGCCAGGGAATGACCGTCGAGCAGGAGCAGACGCGGCGTCGAGGCTGTCACGATAGGCGACTCTAGTCCGCACCCCCGACAGAGCCGGGACCCGGTGGTTAAGAAGGGGCCCTTCCTATGCAGAAAGCGATAAGAAGGGGCCCTTCCTTACATCCGCTTACAGCACCTTGGCGAGGAACGCGCGGGTCCGCTCGTGCTTCGGGTTGGCGATCACCTCGCGGGGAAGGCCGGACTCGACCACCACGCCGCCGTCCATGAAGACCAGCGAGTCACCCACCTCACGGGCGAACCCGATCTCGTGGGTCACCACGATCATGGTCATGCCGTCCCGGGCCAGGTCCTTCATCACGTCCAGGACCTCGCCGACCAGTTCCGGGTCGAGGGCACTGGTCGGCTCGTCGAAGAGCATCACCTTCGGCCGCATGGCCAGCGCCCGGGCGATCGCCACCCGCTGCTGCTGGCCACCGGAGAGCTTCCCCGGGTACGTGTTGACCTTGTCCGCCAGGCCGACCCGCTCCAGCAGCTCGATGCCGCGCTTACGGACCTCCGCACGCGGCTCCCGGCGAACCCGGATCGGTGCCTCGATCACGTTCTCCAACGCGGTCATGTGCGGAAAGAGGTTGAACCGCTGGAACACCATGCCGATCGACCGGCGCTGCGCGGCGACCTCCTTCTCGCGCAGCTCGTGCAGCCTGCCACCGCGCTCCCGGTAGCCGACGAGTTCGCCGTCGACCCAGATCCGGCCACCGTTGATCTTCTCGAGGTGGTTGATGCAGCGCAGGAAGGTCGACTTGCCCGAACCGGACGGGCCGAGCACGCAGCACACCTCGCCGGCCCGCACCTCCAGGTCGACGCCGCGCAGCACCTCCAGGTGACCGAACGACTTGTGCACGTTCTCCGCCCGGACCATCACGGTGGCGTCGGCCTCGGCCTCCGGCGGCGCGGCCTGCTCCGGAATCGTCGCCCCGGTCATCCCGGCGTCCCTCCCGTCCCGCTCGGGGTTCCACCCACGGTTCCACCCGCCCCGGCGGCACCGCCACCGGTCTCGGCGGCAAGGTTACGCAGCCGGAACCGGGCCCGCTCGGTCTGGCCGTAGCCCTTGCCGAAGTGCCGCTCCAGGAAGTACTGGCCGATCAGCAGGATGCTGCTGAGCAGGAGGTACCACAGGCAGGCGGCGACGTACATCGGGAAGATCTGGAACGTCCGCTTGCCGACCGCGTCCAGCTGGAAGAACAGCTCCATGCTGACCGGTACGTACATCAGCAGCGAGGTGTCCTTGAGCATCGCGATGGTCTCGTTGCCGGTCGGCGGGATGATCATCCGCATCGCCTGCGGCAGCACCACCCGGCGCAGCGTCTGGCCCCGGCTCATCCCCAGCGCGCCGGCCGCCTCACCCTGCCCGGGATCCACCGACTGGATGCCGGCGCGGACGATCTCCGCCATGTACGCGGCCTCGGAGAGCGCCAGACCGAGCAGGCCGGCCATGAACCCGGTCAGGACGTCCCGGGAGTCGAAGCCGAAGAGCCGCAGTTCGAGGCCGTCGATGCCGAAGAGCTGCCCGAGCTGGGTGTCGAACGGCACCCCGAACTCCAGCCGGCTCCACAGGATGCCGATGTTGCCGAACACGGCCAGCAGCACCAGCCGGGGCACCGCCCGGAAGAACCAGGTGTAGAGCCAGGAGACGGTCCGCAGGATCGGGTTGGTCGACAACCGCATCACCGCGACCGCGACCCCGAGCCCCACGCCGATCAGCATGGCGCTGACCGTCATCAGCACGGTGCCCTGGACCAGCCCGTTGATGATCGGGGGCCGGAACATATTGTCGATCATGAACGACCACTGGAAGGCGTCGTTCGTTAGCAGTACGTGCAGGAACATCGCCGTCAGTACGGCGAGTACCGCTATGGTCACCCAGCGGCCGGGATGCCGTACGGGCACGGCCTTGATCGGTTCCGGCCGTGCCCGCGCGGTCGTGGCTTCCTCGGTGGTCATCTCATCTCACGGGTTGATGGCCGGATCAGTGATGGCGCCGTCGCCGACCTTCCACTTGTCCAGCACCGTCTTGTACGAGCCGTCGGCGATCAACGCCTTCGTCGCGTCCCGCACCGCCTCGGCGAACGCCGTCTGGTCCTTGGCGACCACGTAGCCGTACGGAGCGGCGTCGTACATCTTGTCCAGCAGTTCGAGCTGGCCGTTGGACTGGGTGACGGCGTACACCCCGACCGGGTAGTCGGCGAGCATCGCGTCGTCCTTGCCGGAGACCACGGCAGCGGTCGCCGCGTCCTGGCCCGGGAACTGCTCGATCGTGATCGCCGGCTTGCCGCCGTCGGTGCAGGTCTTCGACCGGGCCGTGATGTCGTCGACCTGGACGGTGTCCTTCTGCACGGCGATCTTCTTGCCACACGCGTTGTCGATCGTGACGCCCGCCGCGTTGCCCTTCTTGGTCACCCACTGCGTGCCGACCTGGTAGTAGCTCACCATGTTGGCCTGGCCCTTGCGCTCGTCGTTGATGGTGAACGACGAGACGCCGACCTCGTACTTGCTGGTGTTGACGCCGGTGATGATGTCGCCGAAGTTCGCCGAGACGAACTCCGCCTTCAGGCCGAGCTTCGCCGCCACCGCGGTGAAGAGCTCGACGTCGAAGCCGACCACGGTCTTGCCGTCCGGGTCGAGGAACTCGGCCGGGGCGTACGACGAGTCGGTCCCGACGACGATCTTGCCATCCGACTTGATCGCGTCCGGCACCTTCGCCGCGAGCGCCGAGTCGGCGTCCGCCGAGACGCTCGGGCCGGCACCCGGGGTGTCCCCGCCGTCCTCCTGCTCGCCGCAGGCGGCGAGGGTCAGGCTCAGCAGGGCAGCGCCGGCGATGCCGAACACGGCCCGCCGCCTACCACTATTGATATTGAACATGCACTCCTCCTCATAACTGAGCCAGCCGACAGGTTAGGCCACACCCAGATACGCCTCTTTCACCGCGGGGTCATGCAGCAGTTCGGCGCCGGTTCCGGCCTTGACGATCCGACCGGTTTCCAGCACGTACGCCCGGTGTGCCCGGGCCAGCGCCTGTTGGGCGTTCTGTTCGACCAACAGGACCGTGGTGCCCTGTTGGTTGATTTCGGTGATGATCGAAAAGATCTGCTGGATCAGCATCGGCGCCAGCCCCATCGAGGGCTCGTCGAGCAGCAGCAGCTTCGGCCGGCTCATCAGCGCCCGACCCACCGCCAGCATCTGCTGCTCGCCGCCGGAGAGCGTGCCGCCCGGCTGCTTGGCCCGCTCGGCGAGCCGGGGAAAGAGTTCCAGCACCCGGGCCAGGTCCGCGGCCACGCCGGCCCGGTCCCGTCGGGTGTAGGCACCCATGTCCAGGTTCTCCAGCACCGACATGCCCGGGAAGATCCCCCGGCCCTCCGGCGCCTGGCAGAGCCCGAGCCGGACCCGCAGGTCCGCCCGCATCTTCGTGATGTCCTGCCCGGCGAAGCTGATCCGACCGGAGGCGACCGGACGGATCCCGGAGACCGCCCGCATCGTCGTCGACTTGCCGGCGCCGTTCGCGCCGATCAGCGCGACGATCTCGCCCTCGTTGACCGTCAGGCTGATGCCGTGCAGCGCCTGGATCCGCCCGTAGAGCAGGCTCACGTCCTCGATCTCAAGCAGCATCTTCCGGCACCCCCAGGTAAGCGGCGATCACCCGGTGGTCCTCGCGCACGTCGGCGGGGAGCCCTTCAGCGATCTTCTTCCCGAACTCGAGCACGACGATCCGGTCGGTGACCCCCATCACGAGGCGCATGTCGTGCTCGATCAACAGCACCGTCACGCCACGGTCGCGGATCTGCCGGATGAGCTGGAGCAGTTCCTCCTTCTCCGCCGGGTTGAAGCCGGCCGCCGGCTCGTCCAGGCAGAGCAGCACCGGGTCGGTGGCCAGCGCTCGGGCGATCTCGAGGCGGCGTTGCTCGCCGTACGAGAGGTTGCGGGCCACCTCGTCGATCCGGTCCCGGATACCGACGAACTCCAGCAGCTGCTCGGCCTTCTCCCGACCCTCCCGCTCTTCCCGCCAGTGCCGGGGAAGCCGGAAGAGTGCGGAGATCACACTCGTCTTGTGGTGCGTGTCCGCGCCGACCTGGACGTTCTCCAGCGCGGTCATCTCCGGGAAGAGCCGGATGTTCTGGAACGTCCGGGCCATGCCCAGCTTGGTGATCTGGTGCCGCTTCTTGCCGGTGATCCGCGATCCCCGGAACCGGATCTCGCCCTCGGTCGGCTGGTAGATGCCGGTCATCGCGTTGAAGCAGGTGGTCTTTCCGGCGCCGTTGGGACCGATCAGACCCAGGATCTCTCCCTTGTAGAGGGTGAAGTCCACCTGGTCGAGCGCGACCACGCCACCGAAGCGCAGGGTGACGTTGTCGACCTCCAGCAACGGCTCGCGCGTGCTTGCCGCCGGCTGCCCTGCCGGGCTCGCCACCGTGTCGGGGCTGGCCGGAGCGGTCCGCTGCGAATCGGTTCCGCCCGGGGCTGGCTGTGCCGGTACCGCCGGCTTCCGTCCGGTCTCAGCCACCGACGGTCACCTCCTTGCGACGGTCCTTGAACTCGGCCGCTCGTCGTCGGTTCGGGATCAGGCCCTCCGGCCTGAAGATCATCATGACCACGAGGATGACTCCGAAGAACAGGAAGCGGTACTCGTACAACTCGACACCGAACAGCTCGATGCCCCGGAACCGCTCGATCAGGTACGCCACCAGACCGCCACCGACGATGGCGCCGACGATGTTGCCGGAGCCGCCGAGGATCACCGCGGCGAGAATGATGATCGAGTTGAGCAGTTCGAAGTTCTGCGAGTTGACGAAGTTCTGCTTGCCGGCGTACAACGCCCCGGCCAGGCCGCCGATCGCGGCACCGGCGGCGAACGCCCACAGCTTGAACTTGAACGTGGGCACGCCCATCAACTGGGCCGCGTCCTCGTCCTCCCGGATCGACACCCAGGCCCGGCCGACCCGGCTACGGGTCAGGTTCCGCACCCCGAACACCACCAGGATGATCACGCTCAGCACCAGCCAGTAGTACGGGCGCGCGTCGAGCACCCCGAAGACCGGCTTGCCGTCGGCGTACTCGCCGGGCGGGTGCGGGATCTGGTTGAAGCCCCGCTGCCCCTTGAGGAACGTCGAACTCGTCGCCGCGATCCGGATCATCTCGGCGAAGCCGAGCGTGACGATCGCCAGGTAGTCACCGCGGAGCCGCAGTGTCGGCGTACCGAGGGAGATGCCGGAGATCATCGTCAGTGCGATGGCCAACGGCACCACGGCCAGCCACGGCCAGAGGGTCTTGAGGTCGCTGCTCGGTGAGGTCAACACCGCCACCGTGTACGCGCCGACCGCGAAGAAGCCGAAGTAGCCGAGGTCCAACAGGCCGGCGAAGCCGACCACGATGTTGAGTCCGACCGCCAACAGCACGTAGATGGAGACCGTGAAGAGCACCTGACCGAAGTTGGACTCGGTGGTCGGGATCGGCCCCAGGTACTGGTAGAACTCCTTGTTCGGCAGGGCGTAGAAGAACACGATCACGGCCGCCAGTACGACCCACCGCATCCACCGCGGGGCCCTACGCCACCGCTCGCCAACCGATTGCCAGTCGTTACGAATGCGTTCTGCAGCACCGCTCATGCCCGCGCCCTCCCCAGTGACTCGCCAAGCAGTCCAGTCGGCCGGAACATCAGCAGGACGACGAGGACGGCGAACGCGGCGAAGTCCTTCCACTGCGAACCGATCAGGCCCGACGCGTAGTTCTCCACCAACCCGAGCAGCAGGCCGCCGAGCAGCGCGCCGCGCAGGTTGCCGATGCCGCCGAGCACCGCGGCGGTGAACGCCTTGAGACCCAACAGGAAGCCGACGCTGTAGGTCAGCGCACCGATCCGGATGTCGTACAGCAGGCCCGCGACCCCGGCCATCGCACCACCGGCGATGAAGACCAGCAGGATGATCCGGTCCTTGTTGACGCCCATCAGGGCGGCGGTGTTGGGATCCTGCGCCACGGCCCGGATACCGCGACCGAACCGGGTGCGGTTGACGAAGAGGTCGAGCAACACCATCATCACCAGCGCGGAGCCGACGATCAGCAGCTCGATGGGCCTGATCGGGGTTCCGGCGATGGTGAACAGCGGCTCGATGCTGACCAGGTTCGGCACGCCCTCCGGCAGCCGCCGGGTGTAGATGCCGAACGCCTCGGAGATGGCGATGGAGGCACCGATCGCGGTGATCAGGAAGGCCAGCGGAGGCGCGTTGCGCTTACGCAGCGGCCGGTAGGCCACCCGCTCGATCACGCTCGCGGTCACCGCCGAGGCGAGTGCCGCCGCCACCATCGCGATGCCCAGGTACATGATGATCGAACCGACGCCGTTGACCACGGAGTCCTGGTTGAGACCGAGGGCACCCCAGGTCCAGATCGCCGCGAAGGCGCCGGCGATGAATACCTCGGAGTGGGCGAAGTTGATCAGCTTCAACACGCCGTAGACGAGCGTGTAGCCGAGCGCGACGAGGGCATAGATGGCGCCCTGGGTCAGGCCCGTTGTAGTGAGTTCCCCGAAATTGGAGAACAGTCCGTTGAAGTCCAAGGAAGGGTGCTCCCGGTTTGGCTTGACGACGACTTCGGGTGCGACCGGGGCTGTGCTCCCGGTCGCACCCGAGATCAATCAACTGCTACAAGACGGGCAGGTCAGGACTTCGGAATCTCCTGGTCCGGCACAACCTGGCCACCCTGGACCTTGTACGCCCACACCTTGACCTGCGCGGGGTCCAGCTCGCCGGTCTCGGTGAACTTGTAGGTCGCCGCGACGCCCTCGCCGCTGTAGCCCTTCACGAACTCCAGCAACGCCTCGCGGGTCGCCTTGCCGTCCTTGATGCCCGCGAGCAGGATGTTCGCCGCGTCGTAGGCGGTGTCGCTGTAGGTACCCGGCGCGACACCGTTGAGCGCCTGGTAGTCGGCGGCGAACGTGCCCTTGGCCTTGGCGGCCGGCTGGCACGGGCAGGTCAGGATGGTGCCCTCGGCAGCCGCCTGTCCCGCGCTGGAGATGTAGGCGGGGTCGTTGACGCCGTCCCCGGCGACCAGCGTGGCGGTCACACCGGCGCCGGTGAGCTGCTTACGGATCAGCCCGGCCTCCTGGTAGTAGCCGCCGTAGAAGACGACCGTGGCGCCGGAGCTCTTGACCTTGGTGACGCTGGCCGAGAAGTCCGTCTGCTTCCCCTCGCCCTGCACCTTGTCACTGCCGACGACCGTGGCACCGAGGAGCTTCTTGACCTCGTCGGCCAGACCCACACCGTAGGCGGACTGGTCGTCGATGACGTAGACCTTCTCGGCCTTGAGCACGTTCTTGATGTAGGTCGCGGCCGCCGGGCCCTGGCTCAGGTCGTTGCCGACCGCGCGGAAGAACGTCGGCCACTTCTGCTGGGCGAGCGTCGGGTTGGTCGCGGAGGCGGTGATGTGCACCAGGCCGGCCTCGGAGAACAGCGGGTTGGCCGCCTCGGACTCGCCCGAGTAGGCCGGGCCGACGATGCCAAGGATCTTCTCGTCGTCGATGGCCCGCTGCGCCAGCTGCGGCGCCTGGTCCGGGCTGCCCTGCGAGTCGAGCTCCACCTGCTCGACCTTGCAGTCGGCGTTCTCCTTGTTGTACTTGTCGACCGCGAGCTTCACCCCGTTGTTCTCATTAATGCCGAGCGCTGCCGAGCTGCCCGTCAATGCGCCAAAAAAGGCGATCTTGCTACCACAAGCCTCGCCCCCGGCGGCATCATCCTCGCCGCCGCTACCGGAGCACGCCGCTCCGCTAGCGACGAGCGCCACCAGGGCAACGCCGCCGAGTGTGCGTGCGATTCTCTGCCTCAAGGCCCGAACCCTCCTCCGTCCAGGGGTCCAAACCACCCGCCGCTAATTGGCTCTTGCCGGGAATCGCGGGGATGGGTGAACCGGACCGTTGTCGCGGTCTGGGGCCGGACGTTATCCCACCGATCGGCAGCGCCGATAGACCCGCAGCAGGGGGTTGACCTAAACGTTACAAGGCGTGGCTGATCCACTGCGCCAGCTGTAAGACCGGAGCAGGACACCGGCGGCCACCGGGGACACCCGGCCGCCGAACCCGCTGGCGGCGGCTGGCCACCGAACTCAGCGGGTGGACATCGGCGTTCCGGTCGACCAGAGGGTGCTGCCGGTCCCGTCGTCCAGGGCGAGCACCAGGCGGTGATCCTCAACACCGAGCGTCACGGAGCGGGACGCCCCGGCCGGCATGCCCGGGACCGGACCCCGCAGCGAGCGCCACGAACCACCCTCGTCCTCGGAGATCCAGAGTTGGTAGGCCGTACCGTCGGAAACCGCCGCGACGAGCTGCCCGTCGATCGCGACGAGACCGGACACCGTAGCCGCGCCACTACCCTGCGTGCTGCCGAACCGCCCGGCGACCACCCAGCCGGAACCGTCGTCCCGCCACGCCCCGAACGTCGTACCACGCGGGCCGACAGCGATCCGGTGACCGTTGACCACCGCGACCCGCTGGAGTTCGTCGTACCCGGGGGTGCCGGGTACCTCCTGGCGCTGCCAGCCCCGGCCGTCGCGGGAGACCCAGGCCACCGGATCCCGCTCGACCCGCCCGGTCCGGCCGATACCACCGACGGCCAGCCAACCGTCCGGCCCGGCGGCGGCGTCGAACGCCCAGGTCCGCCCGGCGGCGTCGCTGGCCAGGCCGGGAGCCCCCTCGACGATCTCGAAGGCGGCCGGGTCGGTCGCCACCCAGACGGCGGCACCGCTGATCCGGTTCCCCACGATCAACCAGCCGGACGGTCCGACGGCCATCCGGGCGACGCTCGCCGCCGTCGGCCCGCCGTAGAGTTCGAAGGGCGCGGACACCTCGGCCAGGGACCCGTCATCGGTCTGCCGCCACCCGGTCACCCTCGGATTGCCGTGTACTCCCCCGGCGTGGGCACCGAGCGCGGCCAGCCGACCGTCCCGGCAGGCCGCCGCGTACAGGACGGCGCGTCGCCCGTAGAAGCTGTCCGCGCGTACGGCCAGTGGCTCCCAGGACCGGCCGTCGGCGCTCCGCCAGGCAACGGGACGCTCGGTACCGTCGGCCGCCACCGCCCCGCCGACCACGAACCACCGGTCGGCGCAGCTCGACACGTCCCGCACCATCAGCCGCTCGGCGCCGCCATCCGGAGCGGGCAGGGTCGACGAGACCCAGCTCGGATCGATCGGGCCTACGGGGTCGATCGGGCCACCGCCGGCCTGATCGCCGCCGCGCACCGGCTCGCGACAGCCGCCGGCCAGCGACAGTACCGCCAGCACGGCGACCACCGCACCGACCCGTAACCCGCGAAACATGAAGTCGATCGTACGGAGACGACGCCGCGAACGGTGACCTCCGGCACACCGGCCGCGGGCGGCCCCCGCTGCCTCAGCCCGCCTCGGCCGGCTCGGCGCCCGTCCCCTCGGCCAGGATCCGCTCGGCCACCTCACGCATCGTCATCCGGTGGTCCATCGCGGTGCGCTGGATCCACTTGAACGCCTGCGGCTCCGTCATTCCGTACGTGGTCATCAGGGCGCCCTTGGCCCGCTCCACGGTCTTGCGGATCTCCAGCCGGTCGGTGAGTCCGGCCACCTCGGCTTCCAGCGCGGCGATCTCGGAGTAGCGCGACAGCGCGATCTCGATCGCCGGTACCAGGTCGCTCTTCTGGAACGGCTTCACTAGGTACGCCATCGCGCCGGCCGCCCGGGCCCGCTCCACCAGGTCACGCTGGCTGAACGCGGTGAGGATGACCACCGGCGCGATCCGACCACCGGCGATCCGCTCCGCGGCGGCCAACCCATCCATGATGGGCATCTTGATGTCGAGGATGACGAGGTCGGGCTTCAGCTCCTCGGCCAGGCGCACGGCTGTCTCGCCGTCGCCCGCCTCCCCCACCACGTCGTAGCCCTCCTCGACCAGCATTTCGGCCAGGTCCAGCCGGATGAGCGCCTCGTCCTCAGCAATCAACACCCGCCTACGCTCGGCACCAGCCTGAATGTCGGCCACGAGCCCCTACCCCCAACTACTTTCCGACACCTGCCCAGCCGGGTGTCGCCGTCCTCAGCGTAGTGGGTAGTCTTATCGACGCTAGGCCCCTGTAGCCCAACGGCAGAGGCGCGATTCTCAAAAGATCGACAGTGTGGGTTCGAATCCCACCGGGGGCACAACTGACAGGACGTTTTCTCTGGTCAGCGCGGTTCTCCGCATTCGCCGTCCCCTACGGCACGGCACCGGGGCGCGCAAGACGCCTGGTCAACGGCGTGCTGGCCGGTGTGGGTCCCCGCCGGCACCGTTCACCCTGAAGACGCATTCTGCCCATAGCCGTAAATCGTTGGACAACGCGTACATTGCACGGCGAGCATGGCGGGCATGCGGCAGGAGGAGATCTGGGACGTCGACGCCGCCCAGCGCTATGACACGCCGGGCACCGGCATGTTCGCACCCGAGGTGCTGGGGCCGGCCGTGGACCGCCTCGCCGAATTCGCAGGTGACGGAGGCGTGCTGGAGTTCGCCATCGGGACCGGTCGGGTGGCCGTCCCGCTCGCCGAGCGCGGGGTGCCCGTCACCGGCATCGAGCTGTCCCGTCCGATGATCGACCAACTCCGCACCAAGGCGGACGAGGCCACGATCCCGGTCGTCGTGGGAGACATGGCGACCGCCACCGCCCCGGGGACGTACACCGTCGTCTACCTCGTCTTCAATACGATCTCGAACCTGCTCTCCCAGGCCGAGCAGGTCGCATGCTTTCGTAACGCCGCCCGCCACCTGACCCCCGGCGGCCGGTTCGTGGTCGAGCTGTGGGTGCCCGAGCTACGCCAGCTTCCACCGGGTCAGCAGGCAGTGGTCTGGCACTCCGAGTCCGGATACATCGGCCTGGACACCTACGACGTTCTACGCCAGCAGGTCGTCTCGCACCACTTCAGGTTCGACGAGGGCAGGCAGGCCGAGCTGTTCCGCAGCCCGCACCGCTACATCTGGCCCGCCGAGCTGGATCTCATGGCGCAGTTGGCCGGATTCGAGCTGGAGAGCAGGCACGCGGACTGGCGCGGCACGGAGTTCACCGCCGAGTCGCGGTCCCATGTGTCCGTCTACAGCATCCCGACGGACCGCTAGATTCGACCGCCACGGCGGGAACAGCCGGTCGGCATGGGCGTGAGTCCTCTCCGCGCCCGTCCGGTCCCAACGCTCGTCAGCACGCTTGCCGGCATTCTGCTTCGCGTACCCTGGGGTGGTGACTGTCGCGGCCGGCCGGGCGCCCTCGGTGCTGTTGCTGCGCTGGCTCACGGTCGTCGGGGCGTTGTTCGCCGTCGCATTGTTCGGCGGCCCGTCGTGTGGTGACACGCCGCTCGCGGCGGTGCCGATGGCGGGTCACGCTGCCTGCCCCAACGTGCTCCTACAGGCTTCGCTGCCGGGAACGCTGGTGCCCGAGGCGGGCGGCGGCGCGCCGCACGGCGGGCACGATCCGAGTGACGTCGTTGCCGGCGCGTGCCTGTTCGTGGTCGTGGCGCTGGCCGGGCTGGCCATTGCCGGCGCGGTTCGCCGGCCGCTGTTGGTGCACGCGTCGTACTGGTGGGCCCGAATGGGCATTCCCCGTGTGCGGCCACCGTCGGCCGGTCCGACGCGGATTGACGTGCTGCGCATATAGGCGCGGCGTGACGTCCCTTTCGCGGTAGCTCTCCCCGGCGCGGCAAGCCCGACTTCCTCGCTGTCCCCTCGGTGGCTGCCGCCTACCGCCTCGTTCGTCGACCACGCCCCGTACCGGAGCGTCCGGTCCCGGTTCGCCTGCCGTGGTCACCCCTCCGCTCCCGCCGGGTAGCTCGCCGGCTGTCCGGTACGGCGCAAACAATTCAGCCAAACCTGAACTATTGGAAGTGAGGAACCGACCGTGCCACCACACAAGACGAAAGCGAACCGTGGTTCGGCAGGCAAGCAGCGCAGAGCACGTGGATCCGGCAGCCCGAGAGCCGCCGGTCCGGCAAGCGAACGGGCGAAAGCCGCCGGAAAGGCGGTGCGTCGGGCGCGGCGCGGCGGGATGGGCACCAACCTGAAGGTGACGCTCAGCCTCGTCGGGGTCGCGCTCGCCGTGCTGACCGTTGCCCTGGTGGTCAACCGCGCCGGCGGCGAGGGCGTGCCGGCCAGCGAGGCGGCGCAGACGGTGGTCCGGCCAAACAGTCACCGGCTCTCCACCGCGGCGGACGGCAAGGTCACGGTCGTGGAGTTCCTGGACTTCGAGTGCGAGGCGTGCGGCGCGGCCTATCCGGGGGTGGAACGGCTACGCGCCGAGTACCGGGACCGGATCACGTACGTGGTTCGGTACTTCCCGATCGCGAGCCACCCGAACGCATTCAACGCGGCGCACGCGGCGGAGGCGGCCGCGCGGCAGGGCAAGTTCGAGCAGATGTACGTCAAGCTGTTCGACAACCAGACCGCGTGGAGCCACAACGAACAGTCCCAGGTGGACACGTTCGTCGGGTACGCGGGCGAGCTGGGCCTGGACGTGGCGAAGTTCCGCGCCGACATCGCCAGCCCGGAGGTGGACGCGCGGGTCCGGTCGGACGCCGAGGACGGTCAGCGGCTCGGCGTGCGCGGCACGCCCACGTTCTTCGTCAACGGCGCGCGGTACGAGCAGGACCCGACCTACGAGGCGCTCAGGAAGACCATCGATGACGCCCTGGCGCGGTAGGGGAGGCACCGTGTCCAGCACCACGGTTACCCGACCCGACCCGGTCGACGGCGCCGATCCGGACGAGCCGAGCGCGATCAGCGACCGGCTGGTCGGCTGGGTCCTGAGCGTCGGCGGGATTCTCGGCGGCGGCGCCGCGTTCGTCCTGATCGTGGAGAAGATCGCGTTGCTGCGCGATCCCGCCTACACGCCCAGTTGCTCGATCAACCCCATCCTGTCCTGTGGGTCGGTCATGAACACCCCGCAGGCCGAGGTGTTCGGCTTTCCCAACCCACTGCTCGGGGTGGCCATGTTCCCACTGGTGGTCGCGACCGGCGTCGCCGTGCTCGGTGGGATTCGGCTGTCCCGCTGGTGGTGGCTCGGCCTACAGGCCGGCGCGGTGTTCGGCATCGGGCTGGTGCACTGGCTCTTCGTGCAGAGCCTCTACCGGATCGGCGCGCTGTGTCCGTACTGCATGGTGGTGTGGCTGGTCACGATCATCGTGTTCAGCTACACCACGCTGTACAACCTCGATCGCGGCCACCTTCCGGTCCCGGCGTCCTGGCGGCCGACGGTCACCGCGATCACCCGGCTGCACACGGCGATCCCGGTGGCGTGGCTGCTCATCCTGACCCTGCTGGTCGGCGAGGCGTTCTGGACCTACTGGCGCACCTTGCTGTGACGGCGGACGCCGTCCACCGGCTCGGCCATGTCACCATGGCCGAGCCGGGCCACTCCTCCGCCGGTTCGCGCAGCGTCGGGTTGCGCCCGGGTCAGTGTCCGGGTACGTGCTGTGCCGTCCAGTCCTCGACCTGGGTGAGCGGGACCGGCGCGGGCCGCTCCACCACCGTCGTCAGCGCGATCCGCCGGCCAACGGCAGCCGAACGGAGCAGGGCCGTCATCGTTTCGAGTACGTGCAGCCCGACGTCGCCGCTGGCGCGTGGCGGACGTTGCCCGTCGGCTCCGACGAGGTCGATCAGGCCGACACCCCGGGCAGCGCCCGCGTAGCCCGCCTGTGGTTCGAGTACGCGCCATCCGGTGCCGCCGAGCGCGAAGTGCCGGACCTCGCCGTCGAAGTGGTTCGGATCGGGTACGGCGAGCGTGCCCGTCTCCCCCTGCACCTCGATCGGCGCGGCCGTCGTCGTGACGCCGTCGAAGCTCGTCGTGATGGTGGAGAGGGCTCCGTTGGCGTGCTCGAGCACACCGGTCACGTGGCTGTCCACGTCGACCGGGACCCGCTGGCCGATGCGCGGCCCCGAACCGATGACCCGCTCGGCGCGCAGCCGGCTGGCGGCTCCGACCACCGCACGGACCGGACCGAGCAGGTGGATGAGCGCCGAGACGTAGTACGGCCCCATGTCCAGCAGGGGACCGCCGCCCGCGGTGTAGTAGAAGTCGGGGTGCGGATGCCACCGTTCGTGCCCGGGTGTGACCATGACGGCCGACGCGGACACCGGGCGGCCGATCAACCCACCGTCGATCGCCGCGCGCGCCGTCTGCGTACCGGTACCCAGGACGGTGTCCGGCGCGCAACCCACCCGGACGCCGGCCGCCGCGGCCCGGTCGACGATCGAGCGGCCGTCCGCGAACGTGACCGCGAGCGGCTTCTCGACGTAGACGTTCTTGCCCGCGTCGATCGCACCGAGCGAGATCTCGGCGTGCGCCGCCGGGATGGTGAGGTTGAGCACCGTCTGCACGTCCGGGTGGTCGAGCAGGCGCTCGACGCTCAACGCCTCGGCTCCGGAAAGCTCGGCGGCCACCGCGGCCGACCGGGAGGCGTCGAGGTCGGCCACCGCGGCGATGCTCACCGCGGGGTGGTTCGCGAGCGTCTTCAGGTACGCGCGGGAGATGACCCCGAGACCTACGACGCCGACGCGGTGCGGGTCGCCCACAGCATGCCCCTCTCGATCACGGTACGGACGCATGCGTGCTCCAGCACGTCGAGACTGTGCCCGGGAGTCGTCACGACGATGCGCCCGGCGCCCCAGAGCCGGGTCCAGATCGCGGGCGAGGTGACCGGCCGGTGCCACGGATGCCACGCCTGCGTCGGGTGGGTCGTGGTGGCCAGTACGTCGATCAGGTCGTCGTGCAGCACCCAGTACTGCTCGGTGACCAGGTCGAAGTCCTCGACCCCTTCGGTGATCGGATGCGTCCGTCCACGCTCGGTGATGTTCACCGTGTGCGGCAGGAAGTTGTCCTCCGCGCCACCGTGACGTTCGCACGGCTCCTTGCCCGGATGGGTCGCGAACTGTCCGCCTACCAGGTGCAGGTAATCGGATGACGCCCGGAACGAGTCCGCGATACCGCCGTGCCAGCCGGTGAATCCCGTGCCGGCGACGACTGCCGCGCTCAGTCCCGCCAGTTGCTCGCCGGTGATCTGCGACATCGTCACGCACTGCACGACGAGGTCCGTGTCGGCCATCTCGGCGGCGTCGGCGTAGATCTCCGTCGACTCCTCGATCCGTACCGCATATCCGCTGCGTTCGAGGAACGGAATGAACAACTCGGTCGCCTTGACCGGCTGGTGCCCCTCCCATCCGCCACGAACCACCAGTGCCCTTCGCTGCGCCACACTCGCTCCCTTTCGCGATCCGTCGTCCCCGGGCTGGCCACTCCCGCCCGGCGGCGGCGTACCGCCGATACCGATTCCGTCGCTCGACGCAGCCTACCGACCGGGTGAGCGCCGACGACCCGGCCGCCGTTGCGGCGTACTCCCCCGACGACGCCACGACCCGGCCGGCACGCGACGTCACCGCTGACCGTTGAGATAGGCGAGGACCGCGAGGACCCGGCGGTGCCCGCTGTCGGTGGCCACCAGGCCCAGCTTGGTGAAGATGTTCCCGATGTGTTTGTGCACCGCGTTCTCGGTGATGAACAACTGGGCCGCGATCGTGGCGTTGTCGTGTCCCTGCGCCATCACCGCGAGGATCTGCCGTTCGCGGCGGGTCAGGCCGTCAACGGGGTCGCCGGCACGGCGGCTGAGCAGCTGCGCGACGACCTCCGGGTCCAACGCGGTGCCGCCCGCCGCCACCCGGTGCAGCGCATGGATGAACTCGTCCACCCGGCTGACGCGGTCCTTGAGCAGGTAACCGACGCCGCCACGGGCGGTGGAGAGCAGCTCCGCCGCGTACTGCTGTTCGACGTACTGGGACAGCACCAGTACCGGCAGGTCCGGCCGGCGCCGACGGGCCTCCAGCGCGGCCCGGATCCCTTCGTCGCGGAAGGACGGTGGCAACCGGACGTCGACGATCGTGGCGTCGGGGCGGTGTTCGTCGACGGCCGCGAGGAAGCTGTCGGCATCGGGTGTGACGGCGGCGACCTGGAAACCCTTGCTGGTCAGCAGCAGCTCGAGTCCGGTGGACAGCAGCACGTTGTCCTCGGCGATCACCACCCGCACGGCAGCTCCACGGAGATCTCGGTCGGCCCGCCGGGCGGGCTGCTGACGGTCGCGGTGCCGTCGAGCGCCTGCGCCCGACGACGGATACCGGCCAGCCCGGTCCCGATCCGCTCGTCGGCGCCCCCGACGCCGTCGTCGCTGACCATCACGGACAGCCGGTCACCGGTCCGGCGTACGCGCACCCGCACCTGCGTCGCGCGTCCGTGCTTGGCCACGTTGGCGAGCGCCTCGGTGACCGCGAAATACGCCACGGCCTCGACCGCGGCGGGGACCTGCCCGAGGTCGTCGAGGTCGACGCGGGTCGGTACGCCGCTGCGGGCCGCCGCCGCCGTCAACGCCCCGGCGAGGCCGCGGTCGGCCAGGATGGCCGGATAGATGGTCCGAACCACGTCGCGCAACTCGGTCATCGCCTCCTCGGTCCCCTCGTGCGCCTCCCGCAGCAGCTTCGCCACGAACGGGGAACTGTCGGGCAGCGCCTCGCGGGCCAACGCCAGCCGCACGGCGATGCCCACCAGCCGGGCCTGGGTACCGTCGTGCAGGTCCCGCTCGATCCGGCGCAGTTCCGCGCCGTGCGCCTCCAGCACGTCGGCCCGGGTCCGGGTGAGGACCGTGACCCGGTCGGCGAGCCGCTCGGCCGTCGACGGTGCCAGCACCGCCAGGCCGATCCTGGCGTGGGCGCGCGCCAACAGCGGAAGGATCCAGTACGCCGCACCGGCGAGCACCGCGAGCTGCGCCAGGCCCAGGGCCAGCGCCGTGTCCCAACCGGTCACCGGTACCTCGATCAGCAGCCGCGGCGGGTCGCCCGGCGGAAACGCCCACCACAGCGGCGTCACGACCGCGGCGAGCAGGGCGTTGCCCACACCCAGCAACGCGACCAGGCCGAGCGGCACACCGGTTGTGACGTGGACCAGCAACCAGCGCAGATACCGGCGCACCGGGGTCTCGCGGGGCGCGACCGGCACATCGAGCAGCCGGCCGGCGCGGTGCTGATGCCATTGCGCCCATGGACCCCGGAGCGCGGGATGGCACAACAGCGGCAGCGCGAACACCGTCAGCACCGCCGTGGACAGCGTGCCGAGCAGGTATGTCGTGGCACGCCATGGGCGCCGCCACCGTCCGCCCAGTCGCATCATGCTCAACATATAGCCAGGCCGGGGCGGGACGGCACTACAGCCAGCTGTAGCTTTTCCTGGCCAGTACGGGGTATCGGCCCGGGCTCCCACCGCAAATAGCGTACGGCCATGAGATCTTTACATCGACGAGGAGCGCTCGCCCTGGCCGGTCTGACGGCCGTCGCCGGCACCGCGATCACGGCCGGAATCGCCGGGGCCGGTACGACCGGTCCTCAACCGGACCGCATCCGCCTGCAGCAGCATGCCACCGCGATCCACGACCTCGGCGTCACCGGCGTGCAGGCCCGGCTGGTCACCCCCGACGGTCGGCACCACGTCGCCACCAGCGGCGTCGCCGAGCTGGCCACCGGACGCCCGGTACCGCCCGACGGCTACTTCCGGATCGCCAGCACCGCCAAGACGTTCGTGGCCACGACGGTCCTGCAGCTGGTCGGCGAGGGCCGACTGTCCCTGGACGACACGGTCGAGCGCTGGCTGCCCGGCCTGGTGCGGGGCAACGGCAACGACGGCCGCCGGATCACCATCCGCCACCTCCTGCAGCACACCAGCGGGATCCACGACGACTTCCCGGACTACTCGACGGCCGCCGAGTACTACCAGCACCGGTACGACATCCTCACTCCCCGGCAGGTGGTGGCCCGCGCCGTGCGGCACCGGCCCGACTTCGCGCCCGGCACCGGGTGGCGCTACTCCACCACCGGCTACGTCCTGGCCGATCTGGTCATCGAACGGGTCACCGGGCGGCCCTGGCACGAGGTGGTCGAGAGTCGCATCATCCGGCCGCTCGGCCTCGACCACACGTTCTGGCCGGGACACTCGCCGACGCTGCCGTCGCCGCATGCCAGGGCGTACCAACCCTTCGATACGACCACGCTGGTGGACGTCACCGACAAGATCTCGGCCGACCCGGAGGGTGCCATCATCGCCACCACGGACGATGTCAACCGCTTCTTCCGCGCCCTGCTCGGTGGTCGGTTGCTACGCCCCGCGCAGCTGACCGAGATGACCCGCACCATCCCGGTCAGCCCGGACGTCGAGCAGCTCCTGCCCGGTGCCCGCTACGGCCTGGGCCTGTTCCAGCGCCCACTGCCCTGCGGTGGCACGTACTGGGGCCACAGCGGCGGCGACGGCGGCTACATCGGCGACAACGGCATCACCACCGACGGCCGGCGCAGCGTGGTGGTCTCCATGTCGAGCGTGCTCGGCGGCTCGCCGGAGCACTTCATCCGGCAGCAGCGCGCGACCGACACGCTGGTCGGCCACGCGCTGTGCGGGTGGGCCTGAGCTGGTGGGCCCGAGCGGGGCGGCTCTTGCCTGATCCTATCGTTGCAGCGGTTATCGGGTTAGTGCTTCAATCAAGCCATGGCCCTTGACGAGCTACGCGCGTTGCTCGCCCGCCACGCCCGCTCCGACCAGCGCACCGCCATCGACGGCGTCCTGGTCTCGAAGGTCGAGCGGCCCGGTCCGCCGTCGCCGTCGATGTCGGGCACGGTGCTGGCGCTGATCGCCCAGGGCGCGAAACGGATCGCCCTGGGCGACCGCGTGTACGAGTACCGCGCCGGGCAGTACCTCGTCGCCTCGGTCGACCTGCCGATCACCGGCCACTTCACCGAGGCCAGTCCCGAGCGGCCGGCACTGGGCTTCGGCCTGACCCTGCACCCCGCCACCGTCGCCGAACTGTTGCTACAGGCGGCCTCCGGAGACCTCCCACCCGCCGGTGGCGGCGCCCCACCCGGCATGGCCGTCAACGAGGCATCCGACGAACTCCTCGACGCGGTCGTCCGGCTACTGCGCCTGCTCGACCGGCCGCGTGACATGACGGTGCTCGCTCCGCTGATCAAACGGGAGATCCTCTGGCGGGTCGTCACCGGGGAGCAGGACGCGATGGTCCGCCAGCTCGGCCTTGCCGACAGCAGCCTCACCCACATCGCCCGAGCGGTCCGGTGGATCCGCGACCACTATCCGCAGTCGTTCCGGGTCGAGGACGTGGCACAGCTGGCGGGCATGAGCGTCTCCGCCTTCTACCGCAACTTCCAGGCCGTCACCGCGATGAGCCCGATCCAATTCCAGAAACAGATCCGGCTCCAGCAGGCCCGGCTGCTGCTCGCCACCCACCCCAACGACGTCACCGGCGTCGCCCGCCGCGTCGGCTACGACAGCCCGTCCCAGTTCAGCCGCGAGTACCGTCGCCAGTTCGGCGCACCGCCCAGCCAGGACGCCACCCGGCTGCGCGACGCGACGCTCAGCACCACAACAGCCCTGGTGTGACGGCCACTCTCGGTACCACGACACCGGGTACGGCCGGGCGAAGCAGGCCCGGCTGCGGCGCCCCGAAAGGCCGCCGCAGCCGGGTCGCGGTCATGACAGTTCGGAAGGACGGTAGCTGGTCGACCCGGTGGGGGTGTGCACGATCACCGTCAGGTGGTCGACCTCACCGCCCTCGGGTCCCGGCCACCAGGCCGCCCACCAGCCGGCCTTCACACTGGCCTGGAAGACCCTGCCGTTGTCGAGACGAACCTCCACCCCGGTGACGCCCGAACCCACCAGGCCGATGATGTTCGACCACATGCTGTCGCCGCTCCCGGTGGAGCTCATCGTCTCCAGGTTGACCGTGCCGGCGGGCAGGGCCGGCAGAGGACGTCCGTCGGCCAGTCCCATCGAGGCGAGTTGGTCCTTCCCCACGCTCAGGCACTCGACGATGGTGCCGCTGCTCTTCTTCATGATGAGCAGCGTCGCGACCCCGCGCTGCTCGGCGAGGAGCACGTCCATCGGCTGCACCGCCGACGAACTGCCCCCGACGTCGTTGCCGGCACACTCCCGCGCCTGCGGCAGCACCTGCTCACCAGTGCGCGAACTGGGCTCGGCCGTCCAGGACGCGATCGCCTTCTGGGCCGTGCCCGGCAACAGCGCGGGTGCGACCACTACCCCGACGGCACCCGCCACCGCTGCGGCGACACCCACCGCCAGCCAGCGTCCCACCGGCCGCCGGGCCGATCGCGGATTGACCTCACCGGCCATCACCCGCTCGACGAACGCCTGTGAGCGCGTCCACTCCATCGCGCTGGGCTCACGCCCCCGCGCCGGGTCGAGAACGGCCAGTTGCTCCAGGTCCTTCATGCGCGCGTCCATGACTGCTGCTCCTTCAGGGGGTGGGGGCGGGGAGACCAACGGCTGTCCGATCCGGGCGGCTCCAGGGCCGACTGCAGGCGTTTCCGCGCCCGGCCGAGCCGCATGGCAAAGGTCGACCTCCGGCAGCCCAGCACGGCTGCCGCCTGCTCGGCCGTCAGACCGTCGAACGCGACCAACGCCAGAACCTCACGGTCTGCCGTGCTCAAGGCCTCCCAGGCGCGCTCCAGGTCGATCCGTACCGCCGCGCTCGCGGAGTCGTCGGACAGCTCCCGGGTCTCCAACGACCCCAGCCGGACGTCCAACGCCTGGCGCCGGAGCCAGCCCCGGGTCCGGTTCGCCATGGTCTTGCGGGCCACCGCGAACAGCCACGGCCGGGCGTCGTCCGGCAGCTCGTCGAAGCGCCGCCACGCCGTCAGGAAGACCGTCGATACGACGTCCTCCGCCTCGCTGCCCGGCACCCTCCGCTCGACGAAGCGCAGCAGGTCGGCGTATGTGTCTTGGTGCAGGGCACGGAAGCGTTCCTCTCGCCCACCGGGGCTGGCCCCGCTCATGTGCGTTTTCCTTCGTCGTCCATACCCCCTACCTGTCCGGCTCGGCGCCGGCTGTCACACCCCGACTTTCGTCGGCCACCGGCACCAACCCGCCATGCGCCCTCCATGCGATATGGCCGGAATGTCACCATCCCGTCCTTAATTCGGGTGACTCATGGTGATTGTGGCTCCCGGTCGGGCCGTTGCCGCAGGCCGGGTCGGCCCCGGTGGGCCGGGGCACAGATCAATCGGCGAAGTCGATGCCGGTGAGCGAGGCGGCACGGTACGCGGCGAGGTGTTCGGCCTGTGCGGTGATGGCCTTGCGGGTGGCGCCCGACAGCTTGCGCCAGGGCCGGACGGCAACCGTCAGCTTCCTGCCCGACTTGCGGGGGCGCCAGCTGCCGACCAGTTCACCGTCGACCAGTACGGCGCCCGGCCGACCGAGCACCGGCCACAACTCCTTGGCCCGGGCGGCCTCGACGACCAGGGTCGACCGGTCCTTGGCCTGGAGGAAGAGGTCGTACGGGCCGAGGAGGCGGGTCACACCGGCGTCGGCCGATTCCAGCGCCGTCTCGTCGGCGGCCAGCAGTGAGCGCGGCTCCCCGTCGACCGTCACCTCGACCACGTCCTCCGGCCAGCGCGCCTTCACGTCCTTCACCGGCGCATCGAGATAGTCGGCGACGTGTTTCGGGGTGGCCGGGCCGAGCAGCCGAAGATAGGCCCGGACGAGGTCGAACCTGTCGCCCGCGATTGCCGCCTTCCTGAACCCGGTGATGCGTTCCAGGACCGGAGGCGAGGTGCCGAGCCGCAACTCCAGACCGGCCCGCAGGGCGGCCAACCGGAACGGCATCTCGTAGATGTGGATGGCGTCGCACGCGCGACAGGATCGCAGGTACGGCTCGGTCACCAGCTCGGCCAGGCGGCCGGAGGCGTCACCCTTGACCGTCGGTTCGGTGACGATGGCCCGCATGTGCCCGGCCACCAGGTCGAGAGCGGCGAGGTTGTCGATGCCGGCGGCCTTCAACGGCTTGGCGGCATCGTAGATCCGCTTGCCGGCGTCGGACTCGGAGAAGGGCTCGACCGCGGCCGCGACCCTCCCCACGTCGGCACGGCGGTAGAGGTGGGGGGCGCCTCGCACGGTCCACAGCAGGACGAGATCGTTGCCGGACAGCGCCGTGATGTCGACCCCGCGCGCGGCCAGCGCCCACCCGGCGCCGTCCGGACCGGTGTCCTGCACGCCGATGTCGAGCACGGCGGTGTCGCCGAGCGTGCCTCCGGCTCGGTCGAGCTGCTGGGCCCGAACCCGGAATCTCATCACCTGGCGACGATCGACCATGCGTTCACCCTAGGCGGCACCCCGGACACCGTCCGCCGCGCCGCCGGGAGGGTGGAACGTTTCGGTCCACCGCCGCTCGTGACCAGGAGTCCGGACGCCGTCCGGCTACGCCGGGACCTCGGCGAAGAACTGGCGCAGGGCGTCGGCGACCAACGTGGGGGCCGTCATGGTCACGAAGTGGGACTGCCCCTGCCAGATGATCCGGCGCGCTCCCGGAATCGTCGTCGCGAGGGCGTTCATCGTGGTGGGCATCGGTTCCCAGGTGTCGGCGCCCTGCATCAGCAGGGTCGGCACGGTGATCGAGGACCATCGGGCGACGTCCGTGCTGTCCTCGGCGAGCGCTTCGAGGTCGTGCAGCCAGCCGATCGCCGAGCGCCGCGCCTCGACCGGGTCCGGCGTACGGTCGCCCGCCGCGGCGGCGAATGCCGCGACGATCTTCGCCGGAACCCGGGTCACGTCGTTCAGTGCCGCGGCCATCTCCTGGGCATCGTCCCGGTCGAAGGCCGAACGGTACCGGTCGAGCATGGGTACGGTCTCCGGCCCCGCCGCGAAGAGCGGGGGCTCGAAGAGGGCCAGCGAACGCACGTGGCGGGGATCTGTCGACACGGTGTGCAACGACAGGGTCGCTCCGTAGGAGGCACCGACGAGATGTACCGGCCCACCCGAGGACTCCCGCGCCGCCTCGATCACCGCGGCCAGGTCCGCACTCTCGTCCTTGAACGACTTGCGTCCGGGCGGGACGTCGCTGGGACCATATCCGCGCCTGGCCGGCATCCACACCTCGTGATCGTGGGCGAGCTGGTCGGCGACGGCGGCCCAGGAACGCAGCCCACCTCCCGAGCCGTGTACGAGGACGACGGGATCGCCCGAACCCACGCGCCGGATCACCAGACGAGTGCCGTCCTCCGAGCTGACGTACTGGTCGTGGCTCTCGTGACTGATCATTGTCGTTCCTTCGTTCCGGTCGGCCAGTTGCTCAGAGTGGTGTGTACCGCGTCGAGGATGTGGCTCCACGACTCGTCGATATCGCGCGGATGCCCGAATCCGTCGACGGTTTCGAGACTCGCGAAGCCGTGGAAGGTGCTCCGCACGAAACGCATCGCGTCGGTCAGCTCCGGCTCGTCGAGCCCGTACCCGCGAAGCATCGCGTAGCTCAGCTCGATCAAGCGCAGATGCCCCGTCGACCTCGTGCCGACCTCGCGCGGCAACTGAAGTTGGGTCGCGGCGTACTGCCCGGGATGCGCCACCGCGAAGGTGCGGTAGGCGTCGGCGAATCCGACGAGGGCCTGTCTGCCGGCCCGACCGGCGACGGCGAGCGCCAACCCGTCGGCGAACGTGGCCGCCGCCCGGACGGCGACCTGCTCGATCAACGCGTCGCGACTCCGGACATGCACGTACAGGGCGGCATCCGAGACCCCGAAGTGCCGGGCGACCGCCGCGACGGTCAACCGCGACAACCCGACGGCGTCCGCCAGATCGGCCGCGGCGGCCGAGACACGCTCGCTCGTCAGACCCTGCCTCGGCATCCGGCGCACCGACCTTCCAGGCACTAGTAACGATCTTAGGAGCCCTAAGATATCACTTAGTGTGCGTCAGCAGCGAGCGGGTCTCGCCGGCGATACCGGGAAGATCGATCAGGACGCGCCGGGACCTGGTCAGGGCTTCTGGTCGGCGGCGGAATCGCCGGATTCCCGCCGGACCAGGGCAAGCACGAGATCGACCAACGGGGTGAGAACGGCCAGCGCGCACGTGGTCAGGAGGCCGAGCAGACCGTTGAGCCACCAGTCGACCTCATCGGCCGAGAAGCAGAGGTTGTCCGGCGTACAGCTCAGCCCCGCCAGCTCCGCGCGGCCGGCGAGCATCCCGGCGGGAAAACACAACACCGCCAGTACGGCCGCGGCGAGAAAGAACCACGGCCGCACCGGGCGTCTCAGCAGCCAGAGCGCGATCCAGGCCCCGACGAGCAGGCCGGGCACAATCCAGGCGACGGGATTGGATGCCACCCACTCCACGGCCTACCCCCGCCCCGATGAGGTGCCCTACCGACGGCAATTATGTCAGCCGCCGCCGCTGCCTCACTGCCAGACCGAGTCGGCTCTGGTGAATGCGTCCTTGCCGGTGAGCCGCTGGGCGACGTCGGCGCCCAACGCCGTCAGGCCGACGACGGGATGCTTGATCGTCGTCAGCGCGCCGGACGGGGTGAGCGTCGAGACTCGGAGTTCGACGTCGAGGACGTCCTCCGGCGCCAGCCGGATCGGCACCAGCCAGCTGCTCCGGTACAGCGAGTCCGTCCGCGTCGTATCCGTCAGCCTGGTCTTTCCCTTGTACGGCTTGTCGTTCAGCCGGACCGAGGCAACGCTGATCTCCCGGACCAGTTGCGGATCGACCGACACCGCGAACGACGCCGGAACGGGCGCCCGGCCCGGCCCGACGCTGTGCATCGTGACCCGCAACGGGTGGTAGTAGCAGAACCTGTCGTTCTCGCCCCAGGTCTGCCGGCCCCAACCGCCGTCCAGCTCGATGCCCCACGGCGTCGCGGGCCCGCCGAACGCCGACGGGCGACGGGGTTGCAGGCTCCGCCGCGCGGTGTCCGGCTTGCCGGCCCGCCGCAGGCTCGCGGTCGGTGCCGACGGTTGCCGGACGAGGTCCCGTGGATAGTGCAACGGGCGGCCGGTGGCCAGCACCGCGACGAGGTCACCGGTGGCCGGCACCGCGTCGGCGAGCGTGACGGTGCAGGTGTGTGCGCCGGTCGCCGGGTCGGTGGCGATGGCACTGTCGGCGGCGACGATCCGTCCGCCGAGGCTGACGACCGCCGAGGAGAGCGGGACGAACAGGCGCGGATCGAACGTCACGGTGAGCTGGGCCCCGGCCGGAAGCGCGGCGTCCCGTACCACCTTGACAGCGAGTTGCCGGGGGCAGGCGGCGGGCGCGGCGCCGTCACCGGACAGCACCGCCACCGGCTGGTCGCCGACCGGCTCCAGGGTCGGCTCCTGGCCCGCGGGCGCCCCGGCGACCGGCGCGGGCTGGCCGGCGAACTCGATGACGCCGACGCCGAGGGTGAGCCCGGCGAACGTCAGGACCTGACGCCGGGAGACGCGAGGAGTGTGCATGGCAATATGCCCTTCCTGATCAGGCGACGTCACTGGGCGCTGGCGAACTTGACGACGAGGTCCGCGAACGCCTGCGCGACACCGTCACGCGCCTCGCCGGCAACCAACGGAGGGAGGAGGCTGGTGATGCTGCCGAACTGGTCGAACCAGAACGCGTCCCTGATCAGCGCCGTCTCGGCGTCGCCGGTCTGGTTGAACATGTTCCCCGCCACGACCTTGGCCAGGTTGGCGTTGAGGCTGAACCGGCGCGCGAAGAAGCCGGCATAGCGGTTGTGCGCCGTGTCCGGCGTCGCGTACTCCTGCTTGAACAGTGTCGACAGCGGAATGGACGGATTCGCCTTGCTCTGCTGCCCGATGACCCAGGCGTCGACGTCGGCCATGTAGTCGCTGAGCGAAAGATAGGAGTTGTCCGCCTTGGTGGCCAGCCGCTCCACCGCGAACTCGTAGGCCTGCGAGTTCGGCAGGCCGCTCTGCACGAACTGGCCGAGAACGCTCAGCACGTCTCCGCCCCAGGTGCCGAAGTCGGCGAGGTTGACGGTGTTGTTGGGGTTCGGGATGCCGTGGTTGAGCACGGCGCCGAACGAGGCGCCGAAGTGGTCGACGTCGGAGTCCCACAGGTATTTCGGGTCCCGCAGCGGCCGGTCGTCCGGGCGGCCGGGATAGCCACGGACGAAATCGATGAAGCCGGAGTCGAGTTCCCCGAACACCGTGCCCGAGCCTCGGAATCCGAACTCGTTGGACCTCATCCGCAGGAACTGGGCGACCAGTTCCGGCGCCGACCTGGCCAGGTGCCCCTGCTCACGCCACTGTCCGGCGCGCGCTTCCAGCCAGATCAGCATGGTGTAGAAGCCGTCGTTGGGGTCGCGTGGCCTGGTCACACTGTCGATGCCGAGGTCACGGCCGGAGACGATGTTGTTGTCGATCTCGACCGCGCCGGCCGTCCCGGGTGACAGCACCATGTTCTTGATCTGGTCGAAGGCCCAGTTGTCGGGCAACGGGTAGCCCAGGTTGCCGCTGTAGCCGGTGGACATGCCGCTGACGAAGCTGCGGCTGGCCAGCCCCTCGCTCGTCAACCGGATGCAGGTGTTGCGACAGCCGTACACGCCGACCGCGTACTGGCCCCCGTCGGCGGCCACCGCGTCGCGTACGCCCCTGAAGTGCGGGATCACCGCGCTGGTGATCTCCGTGTCGAGTGCGTCGAAGTCGACCGAGAAGTAGAGGACGGTGCCGTACGGGATGCCGAAGCCGCGAGCGGCGGTGCAGGCCGCCTGACCGGCCGCGAAGCCCTGGTTGTAGTCGAAGTACTGCACCGCGTCGCCCCACTCCTGGTACAGCGGGAAGAACGACATCCCGTTGTCGGTGATGAGCGCGATCTCGGAGTGGGTGAGCACCTTGTTGGTGCCGCCGGTCAGATAGCGCCCGACGATTTCGTAGCCGTGCTGCTTGACCGTTCTGATGGTGGTGGAGTTGAGCGGAATCGCACAGTCGATCGCCTTGCCCCGCCGGTCCGGGTCACCGGTCGACACCAGCAGGGACATCCAGGTCTGGTAGTCGCCCATCCCGCTCTCGGGCAGCATGCAGAATCGCTGGAAGACCTTGACGATGCGTTCCATGTCGGCATTGAACGTGCCGCCACCCTCGCCCCAGCGGTTGCCGTAGTTGTTGAATGCCAGTGCGCACTGGAAGAGCCGCACCCAGCCGGTCGGACCGCTGTCCTGCGAGCCGTTACCCACGATGGCCTGCGACTTCAGTCCGGCGATCGTGCCGGGCCCGATGTAACCGGTGACCTGGCTGTCGGTCATTCCCAACTGGTACTGGATCGCGTAGACGAGGGCGACCTGGACGTTGCGGGAGAAGTGCCCGTCACACGGCCCGATGTAGAACTGCCCACGCCCGACGTACGCCCCGTTGAGCCAGCGTTGGCAGACCTGTACCGGCTCACTCCCGCCGTTGACGATCACGTACGCGTCCATGTTCAGCAGTGCCCTGAACACCTTCGGCGTCACGTCCGTGACGACGGTGACGATCGGGAGACCCATGTTCCTGACCGCAGAGGTCAGCCCGGTCTGGGTGGCCACGTCGAAGGAGCCGTCGATGTTGCCGCCGCTGTATCCCTTGCAGTAGAGGGCGGCCTCGGCGATGCGACGCATGTTCAGGTTGGACGAGCCGATCCCGACATTGCCGTAGGCGACCAGCCTCGAATAGGTGGTCGGACCGAAGTTGTCGGAGAGAGCGGTGATTCCCAACTCGTGCTGCAGTGCGCGGGTCAACGAATACATTGTGTCCCAGCCGGTGCGGCCGTCCTCGACACACGGGTTGTAGCCGGCCACCGAAGAATAGGTGGCATTGACCCAGCGTTGTGCCCTGAGGACCATTTGGTCGACCATGCAAATCCCCGTTTCGTCATAGCCGGCAGCCGCCGCCGACCACGAGGAGGCTAACGCGAATCGAAGACGGGCGATGCCCTACGTGTACAAAGTCGGCAAATGACCGCCGACCAGCCGGAGGTCGGCCGCCCGGCCGGGTCTGAAGACTTCCTTAAGCCGGCACCGCCCGGGTCGGCCGGCCGGACACCGGGACCTACCATCTGGCGGTGCGCATCAAGACCACCTCCGCCCTGATCGTGGCCGGGCTGCTCGCCGCCACCGCCCTGACCGGTTGCGGCTCGTCGCCGGCGGAGCGGGCGGCGGGCGCCGCACCGGCACCCACGGACGCCACGAGCGCATCGGCGACGCCCTCCCCGTCGACCCCGGCCGGGCCGTCGCCGACCGCCAAGCCGTCTGCCACGACCAGACCGGTGGCCGCCCTGCCCCGGCCCGGCAACCCGAAGGGCCGGGCCAACGTGCCCGCCGAGGCCCGCGCGGTGAACACGACGAAACCGAGCCGGGTGATCGGCAACGGCACCCCCGGGAGCTGTACCTCGGCGGCGGTGGTCGCGGCGGTCGCCCGGGGCGGCATCATCACCTTCTCCTGCGGCCCCGCTCCGGTGACCATCACCATGAAGGCCACCGCGAAGATCCGGAACTCGACCGGTCCCCGGATCGTGCTCGACGGTGGCGGCAAGGTGACGCTCTCGGGTGGGGGCAAGCGCCGGATCCTCTACATGAACACCTGTGACGAGGCGCAGGGCTGGACCACCTCGCACTGCCAGGACCAGGACCATCCACAGCTCACCGTGCAGAACCTGACCTTCGCCGACGGCAACTCCACCGGCGACCGGGCCGAGGGGGGTGGCGGCGGGGCCATCTTCGTCCGGGGCGGGCGGTTCAAGGTGGTCAACTCGCGGTTCGTCCGCAATCGCTGCGACCAGACCGGTCCGGATCTGGGCGGCGCGGCGATCCGGGTGCTGAGCCAGTCCAAGGGGCTACCGGTGTACGTCGTCAACAGCACCTTCGGCGGCGCCTCCGGACAGGGCGGCACGTGTGCCAACGGGGGCGCGCTGAGCAGCATCGGCGTCTCCTGGGTGGTGCTCAACAGCGTGCTGACCTACAACAGGGCGGTCGGCCGGGGTGCCAATCCGGCCCGGGGCGGCACTCCCGGCGGCGGTAGCGGCGGTGCCATCTACACCGACGGCAACCGGTTCACGGTGACGATCGCCGGGAGTGTGATCGAGAACAACCGCGCCAACGAGGGCGGCGGGGCGGTCTTCTTCGTCAGCAACGACCGGACCGGCACGATGAAGATCGAGGCATCGACGCTGCGGCGCAATCCCAGCGACGGCTTCGAGACGCGAGGCTTCCCCGGCATCTTCTTCCTCGGCGCCCGGAACCCGACGGTCACGGGCTCGACGCTCAAATAACAGTTCGTCCTGCCGGTCGGCGACTCTGCGATCATGGCCAGATGACGGCCGAGCCCCACCGACTGCGCCTCTCCGTCGGCTTCGACGGAGCCAGGAGGGGCCCGGTGCGCACGATCGCCCTGCTCGGGTCCCTGGTCGCGGCCGCACTCGGCGGACTCGGCTTCGCGCTGGCCGGCCCGGTCCTGGCGGCGATCCTGGCCGGCCCGGTGCTGCTTGCCACCGTGCTGATGGTCGTGTTCGTCGTCCGGGCGGCCGCCTGGCTGGACGGTACCCGGCTCACCGTGCGGGGACTGCGTACCCGAACCGTCGACCTGGCCGCCGCGCGCTCCGTCGAGCTGCGCCATCTCCAGCGCCGGGAGGTCGGCCCGGTGCCGGGCATCGACGTGGTCGCCAAGGCTCCACCGATCTCGGCGCTCGTGGCGCAGGCCGGTGGCGTCGTCGTACGCCTGCGGTTCGTCAGCGGCGTCGCCACGGAGTTGCCGGCGGAGCAACTGCGCGCACTCGCCGATGCCGTCTCGGCCGGGGACTGTCCCGGTGCGGCGGAGGCGGCTGCCTGGCTGCGGGACGCGGCACGCGCCGGAGGGCCTACCGGGGACTGACCTGGGAACGAGGGGCCGTCAACGACTTCCGCCGTCAGTTGTCGGGAAACTCCAGGTCGAGCCGCCCCAGGTGCTCGGGTTCGGCGACCAGGTCGATCGCGACGATCCGCCCATCCGTGATCGCGAAGGTGATCACGACCCGAGGCCGTCCACCCGGCGCCCACACGGCACCGGCGGCCCCGTCGACCAGGACCGGTCGTGCCGCCCGGGCCTGCCCGGAGAAGGCGTCCGCCACGGACGTCGCGCCCCGGACCTCGCCCGCCGCGCCCGCCCTGACGGCGGCGGCGTCGGCCCGGAGTACGACCTCCGGGTCGAGCACGGCGAGCAGCGCGGTGAAGTCACCGTTGCGGGCCGCGGTGAGGAAGGCCGCGACGACCTCGCGCCGCCGGGCCAGATCGGTGGCGCCGTCCGATCCCTGGCCCGTCTCCCGGACCCGGCGCCGGGCCCGGCTGGCGAGTTGTCGGGTGGCGGCCGGGGCGCGTTCGAGGATGGGCGCGATCTCGTCGAAGGGCACCGCGAACATGTCGTGCAGGACGAACGCCACCCGCTCGGCCGGAGCCAGTGTGTCGAGCACCACGAGCAGCGCGGATCCGACCGAGTCGGCCAGTAGCGCCGCGTTCTCCGGATCGGTCCCGGCCGTCGCGGACATGCTCGGCGGGGCCTCGGCCCCGTACGCGTCGAGTGGTTCCTCGCGTCGGGAACGGCGCGACTGCAACATGTTCAGACAGATCCGCGAGACGACCGTGGTGAGCCAGCCGCCCAGGTTCTCGATCTCGCTGACGTCGGTGCGGCTGAGCCGTAGCCAGCTCTCCTGCACCGCGTCGTCGGCGTCGCTGCCCGAGCCGAGCATCCGGTAGGCCACTGCCCGCAGGTGAGTGCGATGGACCTCGAAGCGCTCTGCCAACCGGTCGTGCTCGCCCATCGGTGACCCTCCCCGTCGCCGTCGGTCCCATCACCGAGCCGGCGGAACCGGCGGGTGAGCAGCGAACCTGAGGAGTACGCCGTGCCCCACGACATCAGGACGATCATATTCGCCGGCAGGATCTTGCGATGACCGCCCGACGACGCCGCTCTCGCGGCTGTTCCGCCGCTCTACGGCTGCGTCGGGCGGCCGCAGGCACAACCCGGTCCGCAGCAGCCCGCGTCCGCCCCGGCGGCCGGTGCCGGACCGGTGTTGCTCGGGGTACTGGCGACGGCGCAGCAGGCGTCGCCGCGCCACGCGTCCCGACCCTCCCGCAATGCGACCGCGGCGATGACCAGCGCGGCGACCGGATCCGCCCAGCTCCAGCCCAGCAGACTGTTCAGGCCGAGTCCGACCAGCAGCACCGCGGACAGGTAGGTGCAGAGCAGGGTCTGCTTCGAGTCCGCGACGGCGGAGCGGGACCCGAACTCACGGCCGGCGCGCCGCTGGGCGTACGACAGCACCGGCATCACGGCCAGTGAGACGGCGGCCAGTGTCAGCCCGACGCTGGAGTGTTCCGCTTCGGCCGAGCCGAGCAGCGCACGCACGGACTCGACAGTGACGTAGGCGGCGAGGGCGAAGAAGGAGACCGCGATCACCCGCAACGCGACCTTCTCCCGGGCCTGTGGGTTCGGGCCGGCGAACTGCCAGGCGACCGCGGCGGCGGAGGAGACCTCGACGACCGAGTCGAGACCGAATCCGACCAACGCGGTGGACGAGGCGATCGTGCCGGCGGTGATCGCGACGACCGCCTCGACGATGTTGTAGGTGATGGTGGCCGCCACGAGCAGCCGGATCCGGCGGGCGAGGACCGCGCGGCGCGCGGGCGCGGGACCGGCCGGGACCAGTGGGAGCGGGACCGGCGCGTCACCCATCAGCGGTACCCGAGTTGCCGGACGCCCACCGGCACGCCATCGTCTGCACGGCCTCGACTGTACAGTGGATAGTGTATTAAGTGGCGGCTGTATCCCGTGACCACCCGGATCAGTATCGCCGGGGCAGGTACCGCCCACTGACCCCTGCACCCACCGCGGCGACCACGCAGGCGACGGCGACGCCGATCAGGACCGGCAGGTAGCTGCCGGTGCCGGTCCGGGCCGCTGCGGCCGCCACCGGCGCGGTCGCCTTCGCCAGGGTCACCGGCACGGCGAGCATCCCCGAGACGGTGCCGAAGACGGCGGTGCCGTAGATGTCGGCGACCAGCGCCGGCTGGGCGACGGCGGCGACACCGAACCCGATCCCGAAGAGGAGGACCGCGACGATCGCCCCGGCCGGGCTGTCCGCCACGACCGCCAGTGCCAACGCGCCGACCCCCTGGACCAGGAAGACGACGGCCACCACGGAGGTGACCCGGAACCGGCGGGACACCGTGGTCAGCGTCAACCGGCCCGTCACGGACAGCACGCCGAGCAGACCGGCGACGGTGGCGGCGAAGGTCGTCGGGTGGCCACGTTCGACCAGGTAGCTGACGAGATGCACGCTGATCGTGGCGGTCGCGGTGAGGTGTGCGACGAAGACCAACGCCAGGATCCAGAAACGGCGGTCGGTGGCCACCGCCCGAAGCGACCGGCGCGGCCTGGCCGTCGTGCCGTCCCGGCCGGGGTACGACGGCCGCCGCACGACCAGCCAGTGCCCCGGAACGGTCATGGTGGCGTAGATGGCGGCCAGGATCAGCAGTGTGTTCCGCCAGCCGTACTGGGCGGTGAGGTAGCCGGTCAGCGGCATGAAGATGGTGCTGGCGAAGCCCGCGACCACGGTGACGGCGAGCAGGGCGTTGCCCCGGCGATCCGGCTCGGGGAACCAGGTGACGACGACGGCGAGGGCCGGTCCGTACAGCGTCATCGCGCCGGTGAGCCCGATGCCGGCCAGGACCAGGTAGAGCGCGGCCAGGCTGTCGACCCGCGACCAGGCGAGGACGAGCACCGCGGCGACGATCGAGCCGACGGTCATCAGTCCACGTCCGCCCCGACGGTCCAACCAGCGCCCGACCGGAACCGCCGCGACCGCGGTGGCCAGGACCGAGACGGTCAGCGCGCCGGTGACGGCGGTGGTGCTCGCGTCGAGGTCGCGGGCGATCGGTCCCAGCAGCACGGCGAAGGCGTAGTGCAGGACGCCGTACCCGACGGTGGTGCTGAGGGCGAGGGTGGCGACGATCGGCCAGCGGCGGATCCGCTCGGTGCCGACCCTCCCGTCGGTGCGTACGGAAGCTCCGGTGCCCGCCGTACCCGGCATGGATCAGCCGGGGCAGCCGCCGACGGCGGGCAGGGGTAACGGATCGGGGAGCCGCCCGCCGACACCGGTCACCGCCAGCGCCAGCGCACCCGGATCGCTCGGACCCATTCGACCACTCCCCTTCGCCGTCCTTCCCAAAGTAGAGCGTCACGGCGGCGGCCGACCCGCGGTGGTCCGTTATCGGCCGATAACCGAGGCCCGATCGCCGGCCGGGGAACCAGCCGGCCGGCGTGCCGGCACGATCACCGGTTCAGGTATCCACCTCACCGGTTGAGGTACGCCAGGACGGCCCGGACCCGGCGGTGCGAGTCGTCGGCCGGCGGCAGGTCGAGCTTGGCGAAGATGTTCGTGATGTGCTTCTCCACCGACACCGGCGCCAGTACCAGGGTCGCGCAGAGCGCGGAGTTGGACAGCCCCTGCGCCATCAGGTCGAGGACCTGCCGTTCCCGGGAAGTGAGTGCGCCGATGCCTCGGCTGCGGCTGTTCCGGGCGAAGAGTTGGCGTACCACCTCGGGATCCATCACCGTGCCGCCGGCGGCGACCCGTTCGATGGCGTCGAGGAAGTCGTCGAGCGCGGTGACCCGGTCCTTCAGCAGGTAGCCGACTCCACCCCGGCCGTCGGCGAGCAGTTCCGCGGCGTAGGCCCGCTCGACGTACTGGGAGACGATCAGGACCCGGGCGTCGGGGTCGGCCGCCCGGATCCGCAGGGCGGCGCGGAGCCCCTCGTCGCGGAAGCCCGGCGGCAGCCGTACGTCCACGATGGACAGGTCCGGGCGGTGTTCGGTGACGGCGTCCTCCAGCGCGGACGCGTTGTCCACCGCCGCCACCACCGTGTGCCCGGTGTCGGTGAGCAGCCGTACCACGCCCTCGCGCAGCAGGAGCAGGTCTTCGGCGATCACGATGCGCATGGGAACTCCGCGTGCAGGATGGTCGGGCCGCCCGGCGGGCTGGTCAGGGTGAGCGTGCCGTCCAACGCCTCGACCCGGCGGCGCAGCCCGTCGAGCCCGGGACCGGCCGGGTCCGCACCGCCCTGGCCGTCGTCGGTGAGGGTGACGGAGATCGTGTCGGCGGTGCGGACCAGGTCGATCCGGCAGGCATCCGCGTCGGCGTGCTTGCCGGCGTTGGTGAGCCCCTCGGCCACCACGAAGTACGCCGCCGACTCCACCGCCGCCGGGTACCGGTCGGACTGGTCGCCGCGCAGGTCCACCCGGAGTGGGCTGTCGGCGGCGAGCGCGGCCAGGGCCGCGTGCAGGCCCCGGTCGGTGAGGATCGGCGGATGGATGCCCCGGACCAGCCGGCGCAGCTCGGCGAGCGCGTCGTCGAGCTGCCGGCGGGCGAGTTCGACGTCGGTGTCCGCCGCTGCACCACCGCGCAGCTTCCGGGCCGCCAGCGCGAGGGTCATCCCGGCGGCGACGATCCGGGCCTGCGCCCCGTCGTGCAGGTCGCGCTCGATCCGGCGCAACTCCGCGGCCTGGGCGTCCACCACCCGGGCCCGGGTCTCGGCGAGCCGGGTGGCCCGTTCCACCAGCCGGCGGTGCGCCCCCGGGGCGAGCAGGGCGCGGGCGACGGCGACCGTGAGCCGGGCCAGCGTACGCAGCAGCCAGCCGGCCACCGGTAGCAGCAGCAGCCCGATCAGGGTCAGCCCGAACCGGCCGGGCGTGGTCGTCATCAGCGGGCGCATCGGGAACGGCGCGTGCGGGTTGGGCACCGCCCAGGCCCAGGCGGGCGCCACGATCGCGGCGAGGTCGACGACGGCGATCACGATTCCGGCGATGCCGCCGGCCAGCCCGATCGGAAAGAGCAGTACCAGCCAGGCGAGGTCCCGCCAGGTTGCGGGCTGGGCGCCGATCGCGGCGACCCGCTGCCGGATCGAGCCCCCGCCGGCCGGCAGGTACGGCGCCGGAATCGGCTCGCCCAGTATCCAGCCGGCCCGGTGCCGTTCGACGGTCGCCAGCCGGCGGGTCAGCCAGGCGGCGCCGAGGAAGGCCGGCCCGCCGAGCTGGGTGATCGAGAGGAGCCCGACCCCGAGCACCGCGGCGAGGCTCCAGGCCAGGTCGACGGCACCGGCGACGAGGCCGCTGGCCAGGTACGCCAGGGCCCGTGCCGTCGCTTTTCCCACCGCGAAGATGGTAGTCCGGACGGCACGGGCCATGGTCGGCACGGCTCAGCTCGCGTCGGTAACGGCCGGCAGGCTCCGGCGGCGGACCACGAACCGGGCCGGCAGCGCCCCGGCGAGCAGGCCCAGCGCGGCGACCCCGCCGAGCATCCCGGCGTACGTCCCGGGGTCGACGATCAACCGGAACGTCCCGTCCTGGGCGGTGCTGAACGCGCCCACCACGATCGACGTGACCGCGCAGCCGAGCAGCAGTCCCACCGCGACGGTGATCGCCGCCTCCCGGGTGGCCAGCCGGTGTACCTGGCCGGCGGTCGCGCCGGCCAGCCGCAGTCCGGCGTACTCCCGGCGGCGGGCAGCGGTGGCGATCGCGAAGGTGTTGACCACCGCGATGGCGGTGAAGCCGAGCGAGATCACCACCATCAGCTCCCAGGCGCCCTGCTGGTTGTCCGCGTCCCCGGCGGCGGGTGCGTCGACGGTCGGGGTCAGCCGCAGCTCCGGCCAGCCGGAACGGATCCGTTCGGCCACGTCGCCGTCGTAGCGCAGCGCGATCGCGGCGGCGAGCCCGCGCGGATCGTGCTCCGCGACCAGCCGGGCCGGCAGGACGAGGTCGCCGAAGCCCCGGGACCGCTGGTAGATCGCCGAGAGCCGCAACGTGACCGGGGATCCGTCGGCCAGCCAGATCGGCACCTCGGCCCCGACCTGCCAGCCCCGGGCCTGGGCGAGGAGCCGGCTCGCGGCGAAGGTGCCGTCCCCGGCCAGCTCGCCCGCCCGGACGTCCAGCTCGAGCGCCGGCTCGGCACCGGCACGCAGCAGCCCCTGCGCCGGATAGTCCTCCGGCTTGCCACCGGTGTCGACGATCGCCCTCGTCGGCAGCGTCGCCGCCGCCCCGGTGACGCCGGGCAGCGCGACGAGTCGCTCGACGGTGTCGAGCGGAACCCCGGCCACCCCGGTGACCTGGGCGGTCGCGGCGGCGTTCCGGGCCTGCTGCTCGGCGCCGGTCAGCCGGACCAGCAGTGCGCCGTTGAGCAGCATGGTGGCGTTGATCGCGAACATCAGGACCAGCGGCACGGCCACCCCGGTCACCCGACGGCTCTCCACCCGGGTGATCGCACCGGCGAGCCGACCCGTCGCGCCGGAGAGTCCGGCCAGCCGCGAGACCGGGGCGACCAGCAGCCGGACCACGATCGGCCCGAGCGCGGCGACCCCGCAGAGCAGCAGCGCACAGGAGACGAAGCCCATCCCCATCCCCAGGTCCCCGCCCAACGGCACGAAGATCAGCACCGCGACGGCACCGCCGACCGGGAGGACCGCGAGCAGCACCCGGAGCAGGATCCCGCCCGATGGCGCGGTGGCCGTCTCGGCGAGGGCCTGGGTCGGAGCGATCCGTACCGCCCGGCGGCCGGCGAGCCGGGCCGCGACGAAGGTCAGCAACACCCCGGCCAGTACGGCGCAGAGCAGGACCAGCACGTTGACCTGCACGGTGAACTGTCTCGGTACCGCGCCGAGGGTCCGGAACCGGGCCGCGACCAGGTGTGCGACCAGCACCCCGAGGGGTAGTGCCGGTACCGCCGCCGCCAGGGCGAGCAGGACGCTCTCCAGCCCGAGCAGCCGGCGCAGCTGGGTCGGCGTGGCTCCGGCCGTACGCAGCAGGGCCAGCTCACGCAGCCGTTGCCGTACGCCGAGGGCGACCGTACCGGTGAGCACGAACACCGCGGCGAAGCCGGTGATGCCGAGCACGAATCCGAAGATCGAGATCGGGCCGATGTAGTCCGGCAGCGCCCCGGGCAGGTCGGCCCGGACCCGGTCCGCTCCGGTCAGCACGGGCGCGTCGCCCGCCTCGGCCCGTACCGCCGAGAGCAGCGCCGCCCGGTCCGCGCCGGACGCGGCGAAGACCCCGACCGCGGTCGGTCCGGCCAGCCCGGAGACCGCGCCGAGTTCGGCGTCACTGACGAACAGGGCGCCCTGGGCCGGCAGCCCGTTCCGGCCGGCGGGGGCCGCCACCCCGGCGACCCGCATCGGCCGTACTCCGGTCCTGGTGGTGACCGTGACCGAACCACCCACGCCGACACCGGACCGGGCGGCGAGGTCGGCGTCCAGCACCACCTCGCCGCGCTCCGGCGCCACCCCGGCCCGCAGCCGGTACGGGGTGAGGGCCGCGGACGCCCAGCCGTGCCCGATCACCGGCGCGTCCTCGGCGCCGCGCACCGCCGCGCCGGACGCAACGGTCAGCGCCACCGGGAACGCGGCGTCCGGGACGGCCTTTCCGACCCCGGGCAGCCCGGCGATCCGCCCGACCAGCTCGACGGGGAGAGTGCCGGCGCCGGTCAGTCGTTCGGTCTTGGTCTTGGTCTTGACCTTGTCCTTCTTCTTCTTGACGCTCTGGAGGGTGACCTGGCGGTCGCCGGAGACCATCGCGGTGGTGGCGCCGAACCGGTCGGCCGGTGGCTTCGCGGCGAGCACCGAGAACAGCAGCAGTCCGGCGCCGGCCAGCAGCGCGACGGCGAGGAACGCGGCGAAGAACGTGCCGAGGTAGCTGCCCCGGTGCCGGCGCAGCGTGCCGAGAGCGAGCCTGATCATCGGACGCTCACCGCCATCATCTGGGTCGCGACCTTCTCCGCCGTCGGGTCGGCCAGTTCGGCGACGGTCCGGCCGTCGGCGAGGAACACGACCCGGTCGGCCCAGGCCGCAGCGGCCGGGTCGTGGGTGACCATGACCACCGCGGTACCGACGTCGTCCACCGCCTCCCGCAACAGCCCGAGCACCTCCCGCCCGGTCGACAGGTCGAGCGCCCCGGTCGGCTCGTCGGCGAAGATCACTTCGGGGCGGCCGGCGAGGGCCCGGGCCAGCGCGACCCGCTGCCGCTGCCCGCCGGAGAGCTGGCCGGGCCGGTCGTTCTCCCGGCCGTCCAGCCCCACCCGGCGGAGCACCTCCCGGGCCCAGGCCCGGTCCGGCCGGACCCCGGCCAACCGCTGCGGCAGCAGTACGTTGTGCCACACCGACAGCGAGTCCATCAGGTTGTACGCCTGGAACACGAACCCGACCCGGCGGCGGCGTGCCTGGGTCAGCCTCGGCTCCCGGAGCCCGCCGATCTCCTGCCCGGCGAGCAGCACCCGCCCGGTGTCCGGCCGGTCCAGCCCGGCGGCACAGTGCAGCAGCGTCGACTTGCCGGACCCGGAGGGTCCCATCACCGCGCAGAACGTGCCGGCCGCGAACGCGACCGAGACGCCGCGCAGCGCCTGTACCCCGGCGCCCGGATAACTCTTCACCACGTCGACGACCTCGACCACCGGCCGGCCCAGAGCAGCCGGCGTACCCGTGTTTTCCATGGTCATCAGCCTGGTCGGAAAGGCCGCGCCACAACACATGGCGACCTTGGATCTCGCTGGTAGGGCCTGCCCTACCACTAGGCCCGTCGGCGCGCCTCAGCGCCAGAGCTGGCGGTAGCGGGGGCGTTCGCAGTCGTCGGCCAGCCCGGCCGCGACCCCGAGCCGCCGCCGGACGAGCACCGAGAGACCGTCGACCAGCAGCACCAGGATCAGCACCGCGGCCATCAGGGTGGCCAGTTCCTGGTAGCGGAACAGGTGCAACGCGACCCCGAGTTCCTGGCCGAGGCCGCCGGCACCGACGTAACCGATCACCACAGAGCTGCGGACGTTGCATTCCCACTGGTAGAGCAACTGGGAGGCGATGGTGCCCCGGGCCTGCGGCGCGATCGCGAGCAGCGCGGTCGCGGTCCGGGAGGCGCCGGTGAGCCGTACCGCCTCGACCGGGGCCGGGTCGACGGCCTCCATCTGTTCCGAGCAGAGCTTGGCCAGCATGCCCGCCGAGTGCAGGCTGATCGCGTACACCCCGGCGGTCGGGCCGAGGCCGACCGCGGCGACGAACAGCAACGCCCAGAGCAGTTCCGGTACGCCGCGCAGCACCGTACCGAGGCCACGGGCGGCCAGCGCCAGCCAGCGCGGTGCCCGGACGTTGCCGGCGATCAACACCGCCAGCGGCAGCCCGAGCAGCGCGCCCAGCACCAGCGCCGACACCGAGATCTGGATCGTCTCCAGTACGGCGGTGCCGATCCGGCGCAGCAGTGCCGGATCCAGATCGGGCGGGAACAGCCCGGAGACCAGGCGGGCGATACCCTCCCGCCCCGCCACCAGCGGGCCGATCCCGACCCCGGTCGCCGACAGCGACCAGAGCGCGAGGGTGGCGACACCCAGGTACGTCAGCCAGCGGAGGGTGCGCATGGGCGCCCGGGGAAGGGCGCCGAGCGGGCGTTCGCCGACGCCCCGGTCGGGCGTCGGCCGGATCGGTTCCTCGGTCTCCAGCTCAGGCGGCATAGATCAGCTCCATCGTCGCCGCGTCCGGGGGCGGGCCGTCGTGCACGATCCGCCCGTCGCGCAGCGCCACCACCCGGGGGAACCGGCCGGCGAGCGCCACGTCGTGGGTCGCCACCAGCAGGGTCGCCTCACCCGCGCTCCGCAGGTCCGCGATCGCCGCCTCGGCCCGTACCGGGTCCAGGCCCGAGGTCGTCTCGTCGGCCAGCAGCAGTCGCGGCTGCCCGAGCAGCGCCCTGACCAGCGCGACGCGCTGTCGCTGACCACCGGAGAGGTGTTCGACCCGGCGCCCGAGCAGGTGTGCGATGCCGTGCCGGCCGACCAGCGTGTCGACCCGGGCCGCGTAGCGCGCCGGCACCGTACCCCGGAGCACCGCCAGCCAGTCCGGCAGCCGCCATCGCGCGGCCTGCCCGATCAGCAGGTTCGTCCGGGCGGTGAGGCCCGGTACGAGGTCGTCGCGCTGCCGGACGAACCCGGCCGCCTGGCGCAGTCGCCGTACCTCGGTGGGCGTGCCGAACGGGTCGAACCCGCCGACCCGGACCTGCCCGGCGACCGGCCGCACCGCGCCGAGCAGTACCCGGAGCAGCGTGCTCTTGCCCGCGCCTGACGACCCGAGCAGGGCGACCGCCTCACCGGCCGCCACCCGCAGGTCGAGGCGGTCGAGCACGGGTTCGGCCCGGCTGTCGAAGGTCACCGTGACCCCGCGGAGTACGACCTCCACCCCGCCGCCGACCCGGTCCGCCTCGGTGCCGCCGTGGTCACCCATGGTGCTACCGCACGGTGACCAGGCCGAGCCGCGTCGCGTTCTCCCGGACCTCCGTGTAGTCACCCGGGGACACCGTGACGTACGACTTCGCGCGCATCAGGGCCAGCAACTCCGGATCGGTGATCCCGGTGAACGCGTCGGTGACCTTCTGCCGGGCCGCCGCGTCCAGACCGTCGCGGGCCACCCACGGATAGCCCATCACCTCGCGCTGCCCGACGACCCGCAACGCCCCGGCCGGGATGGTGCCCTGCCGCTCCAACCGGTGCAGGATCCGCAACTCCAGGCCGCCCGCTTCGACCGCCCCCGTGAACACCGCCTGGGCGGTGGCGTCGTGCCCACCGGTGAACGTCACGGTCCGCAGCGGAGGACAGACGTCCAGTTCGTCGGCCCGGCACTGGGCCCCCGCCTCGGTGATCATCATCCTCGGGTAGAGGCTGCCGGACGTGGAGCTGACGTCGCCGAAGGCGAACCGTCCCTTGGCGGCCACGACGTCCTGGACCGTCTTCGCGGCGGAGGCGGCCGGAACGACCACGGCGGCGTAGTAGCGCGGCGTCCCGGTCTCCTCGTCGATCTCGGTCACCAGCGGCGTGATTCCGCTCGACTGCTCCACGGCCTGCGCGTACGTGAGGCCGCCGAGGTACGCCACGTCCACCTGCTTGGCGACCAGTGCCGCCACCACACCGGCGTAGTTGTTGGCGACGAAGAGTTCCACCTCGACGCCGAGGATCCCGGTCAGGTGCTCGCGCAGCGGCTCGTACTGCGCCCGTTGCTTCTCCGGGGAGATGTTGGGAATGATCCCCACTCGGAGCGTCTTCGGCAGCCCGTCGACGCTCTCCCCGGTACCCCCGCAGCCCCCGGCGGCGAGCAGCAGCACGATGACGGCGAGTAGACCGGATACGGCGTACCCGGCGGAACGTCGACGCATGCAGTCCTCGCTCTCCCATCTGGGTACGCCGCAGGGCACGACGACGAGCCCTAATCGGCCCGAAGTAGCGGGACCGCCCCGCCGAACCGTCGCGAGCGGGTACCGGGTGGCACCGAGACTCTAAGGCCCGGTGGCCGGTCCCGGCAGAGGCGACCGGAGCGTGTGTCTGATTCCACTACACCGGTCAGGTTCCACTCAACTGGCCAGCGTCTCGGACGGGTCCTGGATCCGACCCGGCTCGGCCCGGGTCACAGCGGCGACGAGGGGGGCACCTCCTCCCGGCCCCTGGCCCGGGCCACGTCGTGGATGATGATGCCGAGCAGGACGGCGCTGACGACGCCGGCGGCGGCCAGCGGGGGCACGAAGACCAGCGCCGGGGCCACGACGACGAGCAGGGCGATCCCGATCAGCCGCGACCAGAGCAACCGGGCGTAGACCTCGTACCCGAACCGCGCGCGGCCGGCCATGAAGAGCACCGGCCCACCGACGATCACACCGACCCAGGCGGCGTCGGTGTGCCCGAGTGGACGGGTGACGACGAGTTCGTAGCCGACGGCGGTGGTGACCACGCCGGCCACGATCACCAGGTGGGTGTAGGTCGCCGACCAGGCGAACCTGGCCGGGTCCCGGGCGCTGCTGAACGCCTCGGCCAGCGCGAACCCGGCCTGGAAGAAGTAGAGCCGCCACAGCAGCACGGTGGTCGCGAAGGCGACCACGAAGGCGGCCGACCGGGTCGCGGTGAACTCGTTGCCGCTGAACGCGAAACCGGTGACCAGGATCGATTCGCCGAGTGCGATCAGGAAGAACTGCTGGTAGCGCTCGGCGACGTGCTCGCCCGCGAAACGCCATTCCATGCTCGCCGCATGGCCCAGCCTCGGGGTCGGCCAGCGGAGCAGGTGCCCCAAATAGTCCGCGCCGATGGCCACACCCCAGATCAGCAACCGGGTGTCGCCGGTGGTGAAGGCTCCGCCGATCCAGAGCGGGGCGGTGCAGAGCCCCCAGAACACCAGCCGGACGGAGATCCGCTGCCGGGGGTCGCGGCGCAGGGTCAGCCCCAGGACGAGCGGCCGACCGATCTGGGTCAGCACGTACGCCAGCGCGAACAGCAGGCCGTGCTCCTCGAACGCCCGGATTACGGCGACCGCCATCACCATGCTGGCGAACATGGTGGCCACGACGATGATCTGGACTATCGCCCGCTCCGGATCGAACCTGCTCGTCATCAGCGTGGTCATCGCCCAGAGCAGCCAGAGGGTCAGCAGCAGCAGCACGGCGCGGAGCGTCTGGGCGAAGATCTCCCCCTCGAGTTCGGTGAGAATCTTCACGAGCCGCTGCGACACCCGGGTCAGCGCGAAGACGTACACCAGGTCGAGGAAGAGTTCCAGGAAGGTCGCCCGTGGCGAACTTTCCTCTCTGCGCAGCAGGTCCGCCCCGCCACCGAATGCCATTCGGTCCGCTTTCTCCCGCCGCGCACAGCCCACCCGAGATGTCCGGCTTTACGCCCCCGAGAGATATCACGTGACACCCGCCGGCCGGGCGTACCCGAGGAAAACCGGCCGGACGGACCCGGTGGAAACGGGCGGGCCTACCCGGTGGAAACCGGTCGGAGCAGCCGCCGCCCGGCGAGCGGACCCGGCGGCCGGCGGAAGAAATCCGGCTCTGCCCGGGTTGCCGAACGTGTGATTGACGTACCGTTGTCTGTCCTTGACCTCGCACCGGTCGCCGCCGGCACCACCGCCGGCCCGGCCCTGCGCCATACCACCGAACTGGCCCGGCGGACCGAGGAACTCGGCTACCACCGCTTCTGGGTGGCCGAACACCACAACATGCCGGCGATCGCGAGTTCCGCGCCGGCCGTGCTGATCGCCCACCTGGCCGCCGCCACCTCGACCATCCGGGTCGGTTCCGGCGGGGTGATGCTGCCCAACCACGCGCCGCTGGTGGTGGCCGAGCAGTTCGGAACGCTGGAGGCCCTGCACCCGGGCCGGATCGACCTGGGAATCGGCCGCGCGCCCGGCACCGACCAGGCGACCGCACTGGCACTCCGGCGTACGGTCGAGGGCCTCTCCGCCGAGGGTTTTCCGCAGGAACTGGCGGATCTGTTCAACTACTTCACAGGGGAGCGGCCGGGACCGATCATGGCGACCCCGGGCCGGGGCGACCGACCGGCGATCTGGCTGCTCGGCTCCAGCGGATTCAGCGCCCGACTCGCCGGGCTGCTCGGCCTGCCGTTCTCGTTCGCCCATCACTTCAGTGCGGCGAACACCCTGCCCGCACTGGCGCTCTACCGGGAGAGCTTCCGTCCCTCGCAGTGGCTGGACCAGCCGTACGCGATGGTGGCGGTGAACGCGGTCTGTGCCGAGGACGACGCCCGGGCCGAGTGGCTGGCCGGGCCGGCCTCGCTGTCGTTCCTACGCCTGCGCGGCGGCCGACCGGAGCCGCTGGCCACGCCGGAGGAGGCGGCGGCCTACCCGTACACCGAGTTGGAACGGCAGTTCGTGGCCGAGCGGCGGGAGGGGCAGGCGATGGGCTCGCCCGAGACGGTCCGCCGGCAGCTCACCGACCTGCTGGCCCGGACCGGCGCCGACGAGCTGATGCTGACCACCCTGGTGTACGACATCGCCGACCGGGTGCGCTCGTACGAGCTGATCGCGGAGAAGGTGGTCGGCGGACTGCGCCGGGAGCGTTGACCGGCGATCCGTCGATCGGCGGGGACTGGCGACCGGCCCGGTCGACGGTGACCGGGGTCACGCTGCCCGGCGGTCGCGAAACACACTCTTCACCGCGCTGTCATCGACCGGCACCGGAAGGGGCCTAGTGTTCATACCGGTGGTGGTTCGACAAGCGCGATCGGGACGGGTCGCGTGATGTCGCGGTGTGTGCCGCACCGGCCGGCGGGGAGATGAGCGACCCCGCAGGCCGGTGCGGCTTCGCGTTACCGGATCCGCCGCGGCGTCCGGCCCTACCGGCGCCGCGGCGTTCCCGACCGCTACCTCAGGTAGATCGACGGCGCCGGTGGCGTGGACATGCCGTTCCCGATGAAGAAGCTCGGGTGCGGCGGCTGGTTGTAGGCGGTGTTCTGCCAGGCGATCGCCACCCGGTACATCGGGTCGTGCATCAGGGTGTGGATCCGGGTGCTGGTCTGGGTCGGAGTGCTGTAGATCCGCAGCGCCCCGCTGTCACTGGTCCGCCAGACCACCTCCTCGCGCCAGTCGCCCAGGATGTCGGCCGAGAGCGCCGGGGTGGCCTTGGTGCCGTTGTTCGACGCCACCCCGCTGCCGTCGAGCAGCCGGGTGTCGGAACTGGTGCCGTACTTGTCGATCCGGGTCTGGTCGAGCAGTTCCCGGACCGGATCACCGTCCCACCAGACGAGGAAGTTGCTCGACGACGGCTTGCGGCCGATGTTCGCACCGGACGGACTGCGCAACCCGTCGACCGCCGCCGACCAGGACTCCGCACCGGCGCTGCCGGCGTAGATGTCCCCGGCCACGCCCCGGCCGTTGTCCCCGGCCGCGGCGGTCGACCAGTAGATCTGGCCGGTACGCGCGTTGGCGAACCAGGACGACGGCTTGGAGGAGTCCTCGCTGACCTTGAAGTACTCCAGCCCCGACCGGGCCGGGTCGAGGTCGCCGAGGTGCGCCGCGTCGCCGTGTCCGTGCCCGGTGTTCCAGAGCGCGGAGCCGTTGTCGTCGACGGCCATCGCGCCGTACAGGATCTCGTCCCGGCCGTCGGCGTCCACGTCGCCGATGGTCAGCGAGTGGTTGCCCTGGCCGGCGTACTGCGATCCGGCCGAGTTGGAGTCGAACGTCCAGCGCCGGGTCAGCGAGCCGTTGCGGAAGTCCCAGGCCACGATGACGCTGCGGGTGTAGTAGCCCCGGGCCATGATCAGTGACGGCCGCTGTCCGTCCAGGTACGCCGTACCGGCGAGGAACCGGTCCACCCGGTTGCCGTAGTTGTCGCCCCAGGAGGAGACGGTGCCCCGGGCCGGCTCGTAGTTGACCGTCGACAGCACGGCGCCGGTCTGGCCGTTGAACATGGTGAGGAACTCGGGCCCGGCCAGCACGTACCCGCTGGAGTTGCGGTGGTCTGCCGAGGACGAGCCGATCACCTGGCCGGTGCCGGACCGGCTGCCGTCGGCCGTCTTCATCGCCACCTCGGCGCGGCCGTCACCGTCGTAGTCGTACACCTGGAACTGGGTGTAGTGGGCACCGGCCCGGATGTTGCGACCCAGGTCGATCCGCCACAACCGGGTACCGGTCAGCGTGTACGCGTCGACGTAGACGTTGCCGGTGTAGCCGGACTGTGAGTTGTCCTTGGCGTTGCTCGGATCCCACTTGACCACGATCTCGTACCGGCCGTCGCCGTCCAGGTCGCCGACCGAGGCGTCGTTGGCCGAGTAGGTGTACGCCTCTCCGGACGGCGTGCTGCCACCCGGCGGCACCTGCAACCGGACGTCGAGGTAGCCGCTGCCGAACTGGAGTGCCGGCGCGGATGCGGCCTGCTCGGTCCCGTTGACCACGGCCCTGACGGTGTACGCCGAGCCAGCCGCGGCACCTGCGTCAAGGTAGTTGGTGGCGCCGGTGATCGGGGTCGAGTTGACGAGGGTCGAGCCCCGGTAGAGGTTGAACGACACACCGGAGGTCTCGGTGCCGAGCAGCCGCCAGGAGACCAGGTTCGCGCTGCCGGACCGGACGCTGACCAGGCCCCGGTCGAGGTTCTCCATCTGCTTGGCCCCGGCCGGTGGGTTCGTCGGCGGCGGGGTGGTCACCGGAGGCGTGGTGACCGGCGGCGTGGTCGGCGGGGGTGTGCTGGTCGGTGGGGGCGTGCTGGTCGGCGGGACCGTTATCGTGCCGGTCGGGCCGACCGTCCCGGTGCAGGTGGTGCCGTTCATCGCGAAGGTGGTCGGCGCCGGGTTGCTGGAGGTCCACGATCCGTTGAAGCCGAACGTGACACCTGCGTTGGTGCCGAGCGCGCCGTTGTAGCTGACGTTGGTGGCCGTGACCTGGCCGCCACTCTGGCTGACCGTGGCGTTCCACGCCTGGGTGACCTGTTGGCCGGCACCGTACGTCCAGGTCAGGCTCCAGCCGGTGACCGGGTCGCCGAGGTTGGTGAGGGTGACACTGGCCCCGAAGCCACCCTGCCACTCGCTGGCCACCAGGTAGTCGACCCGGCAGCCGGCGGCGGCAGCCGAGGCGACCACTGCGGTGAACGCGCCGGTCGCGGTCAGGGCGGCCGCCGTCGTCGCGGCGAGCAGGGTGGTGCGATGTCGCGAAATGCGCATGATCAACTCCGGTGGAGGCGGGGGCGCGGCACGGAGATACGGAGCCCGGCCGGCGACAGCGATGCTGCACCGGCCTGCCCGGGGCCGGTGGAACTCGGACCGCGCGCGGATGGCCGAAAATTGGAACAATTTACCGGCAATCCGACAACGGGGATACGGCTTCCAGCGCACCTGAATGCTAGGGCAACCGCTTTCCCACGCACAATATCGAGCGTCACCATTTAAAGGGTTCAGCTCCGCCGCGTCCCGACCCCGACATCCGTGGTGGACGTCCTGGCCGGCTGGCTACGCTCTGCCGATGCGACCGACCGTTACCGAGATCCGGCAGCTCGAGGCCGACGAGTTCGCGGCCGCCGGGGAGCTGGGGCGGTTGGCCTTCGGCTCCGCCCCGACCGCCGCGCCGGCCACCCCGGCGCCGCCACCGTCCGGGCTCACCCGGTACGGCGCGTTCGACGCGGACGGACGTCTGGTCGGCAAGGCCGTCGACCTGCACCACGAGCAGTGGTGGGCAGGCCGCCGGGTGGTCGCGGCGGATGTCGCGGGAGTCGCGGTGCTGCCCGAGGCCCGGGGGCGGGGCGTGGCCCGATCCCTGCTCCAGCAACTGCTGCGCGGCGCCCACGCCCGCGAAGCCGCGGTCAGCGCCCTGTACCCGACCGTCACCGGGCCGTACCGGCGCAGCGGCTGGGAGGTCACCGGCGCCCTGCGGGCCATCGACCTGCCGACCGTGGCACTCCCCCGACCACGGCCCGCACCCGACCTCTCGGTCCGGCCCGGCGGGTCCTCAGACCTTCCGGCGGTCGCCGACCTGTACGACCGGATCGCCAGGCACCGCTGCGGCCTGCTCACCCGTCGGGGTGGCGTGTTCGACCGGGAGCAGCCACCGGGCGCGCTGCCGGACGGGGTCGACGGGCTCACCCTGGTCGAGCAGGGCGGGCGCCTGGTCGGGTACGCGAGTTGGGAACGCGGCCGGGGGTACGACCAGCACGCCGTACTCACCGTGCAGGACGTGCTCGCCACCACGCCCGAGGCGGCCCGGGAGCTGGTCGGCGTACTCGCGAGCTGGCACAGCGTCACGCCGACCGTACGGCTGTGGCCACTGGCCCACGATGCGATCGCCGCACAGTTGCCGCTGGAACAGGCCCGACAGCACGAACAACGCGTCTGGATGCACCGGCCGGTCGACGTGGTCCGGGCGGTGACCAGCCGAGGCTGGCCGGTTCAGGTACGCGGCCAGGTCGAGTTCACCCTGACCGACGACGTCGCACCGTGGAACGCCGGCAACTGGCGGCTGGAGGTCGACGGCGGCTCGGCGGAACTGCACCGGATCACCGAGCAGCCACCACTGGTCCTCTCCGTACGCGGCTTCGCGCTGCTCTACACCGGCGTCGCCGACGCGTACGCGGTCGCCGAGGCCGGCCTGCTGCACTGTCCCGCCGGAACGGACCCGAGCGGGCTCGACCTGCTCGGCACCGGCCCCCGAGCCGAGCTACTCGACTACTTCTGAGCCATCGGGCCGCCCCCC